>DATBIR010000250.1:0-37159 GCA_036556825.1 Beijerinckiaceae bacterium | reverse complement strand
AGAGCCCGGCCTCGCTCGAGCGCCTGCGCGCGGCGCAGATTCGCTGAGTCGGACGGCGATGCGCCGGGAATTGCAACGCCCGCGCATTGGCATTATGCAATCCGGGCCACTATTTGATGGCTCCTACGCCTCAAGGCAAACGCCGCAATAGCTCAGCTGGTAGAGCACATCATTCGTAATGATGGGGTCGGGGGTTCGAATCCCTCTTGCGGCACCATCAACCCACGGTCCATTCCGGTCACGTGGGTCACAGATCGTTCCTGAGACATAGGTAACAACCGCGGGCGGAACGGGCCTGTCGAGGAGCCGCAAGGTTCGTCGCAGACGACTACCGGCCCTCCAGCGGCAAGCCCCACGCCCGCGTGTGGCACTGGAACGCCCGCGCGCCGCCTTCGCGTCACGCCACCCGCATCTCGGCAAGGAACGCCTGCAGCTCGTGCCGCAGCTCGCCGGAATAGCGCGTCAGCTCTTGCGCCGCGGCCTGCACCCGGCTCGCAGCTTCGTCGGTGCCGCCTGCCGCCTCGCGCATGGCGTTCATGCTGCCGCTGACCTGCTGCGTGCCGCGCGCCGCCTCCTGGATGTTGCGCGCAATCTCCTGGGTGGCGGAGCCCTGCTCCTCCATGGCGGCAGCGACGGCGGTGCCGGTGCCACTCATGCGCGAGATCGTGCCGCTGACCTCCCGGATGGCCGCGACGGCCTTGCCCGTCGCGTCCTGGATATGCTCGATCTGCGCGGCGATCTCGCTGGTCGCGGTGCTGGTCTGGTTGGCCAGTTCCTTGACCTCGGCGGCGACCACCGCAAAGCCGCGGCCGGCCTCGCCGGCGCGCGCCGCCTCGATCGTGGCGTTGAGGGCGAGGAGATTGGTTTGCGAGGCGACGCCGCTGATCAGCGCCACCACATCGCCGATCTTCTGGGCGCTTACGGCGAGACTCTGGATGATGCCGTCGGCGCGCTGGACATTCTCAACCGCCTGATTGGCCGCGGTCGAGGATTCCATCACCTGCCGCGTGATCTCGCGGATCGAGGCGGCGAGCTCCTCGGTGGCGCTTGCCACGGTCTGCACGTTCATGGCGGTCTGCTCGGCGGAGCTCGCGGCCGTGACCGCCTGCATGGCGGTCTCGGCCGCCGTCCCGGACAGGGACGCGGCAGTCGCTTCCATCCCTTGCGCAGAGCTCGAGAGACCGTGCGTCAGGGCATCGACGGATCCCTCGAAACGGGCGCTGATCTCCTGAAGCCTTTGCGCCCGGCGCGCCTTGTCCTGCGCCTCGCCGGCAGACGTCGCGTCGGCGTGCGCCTTGTCGATCAGCGCCTGCTTGAACACATGCAGCACGCCGGCGATCGTGCCGATCTCGGTGCGACCGTCGCCTGGCGGAATGCTTGCCGACAGATCGCCCGCGGCGAGCGCCCGCATCGGAGCGACGACCGACCCGATGCCACGCGAGATGCTGCGCAGGATGGCCCATGCCGCGGCAACGCTGCCGAGAAAGGTGAGCGCGATGACGACCGCGACGAGCTTGAGCGTGGATGCGGCGGCGGCGTTGGCGCGCTCGCTGGCAGCCTCGGCGCCGCCATTCTTCACCGCGACGATCTCGTCGACCGCCTTCGTGGCCGCCTCGATCAGCGGTGCCGCCTTCTCGGTGTAGAAGAGGCCCGCCGCTTCCTTGGCGTATTGCCGCGACAGCGTCTGAATCTCCTTCAGCGCGGCGACGTATTGGTCCCAGTTCTGGTTGAACTGGTCGTAGTGCGCCCGCTCTGCCGCCGTCGCCAACACCTGCTCGTGTTCGCGCCGCGCGGCATCGACGCTTTCGACTGCGGCGGCATAGCGCTTTTCAGCCGCCCCGAGGCCGTCTTCGTCGGTGGCGAGGATATGCTGGAACACGGCCGTGCGCACATCGCCGGCGCCGGTCTTGAGCGCCGTGGCCCAGCGCATGCCGGGCAGCGCATCGCCCTGCACGTCGCTCATCAAGCCATGGATCGTGCGCACGCTTTGCAGCGTGAACAGGCCGAAACCCGTGATGGCGACAACGAAGAACGCAAAGATCGCGACGAGCTTGATGCGGATCGACGCGGACTGCATGCGAATCATCGCAGCCTCGCAATGCATGCGGCAAAGAAGGAAGTGTGTCCGCAGCTCGTTAACGTCTAGTGACCGACCTGAAGCTGTCCCCGAATGTGGGCGCAACGCGGCATAGGGCTTCGAGCATCGTCCTCAATGCAAAAAGAGCGGGCCGCTCGATCTTCGAGCGGCCCGCCTGATGGTCGAGCGGGTCAGGCCCGCTCAGGCGGGAATTGCCTCGTGCAGGCGCGCGTCGACGAGGCGCTCGAAACAGGCATCGGCTTCGATCAGGCCCCAGCTGACGAGCCATTCCTGCGTCTGCTCGAACTCGCGCGCATCGTAAGGCGCCGGATCGACGTAGCGCAGGCGCGGCAGATGGAAGTCGTCGACGGTGATCAGGTGGTGGTATTTGGCCGGCAGGTAGTCGAAGAAATAGTGCACGTAGTTCTTCTTGTCGGCGTTGATGCGCCGCACGGCGACCTTGATAGCCCGGTTGATCGCCTCCCAGGTATCGGCATCGACGTCCGGCGCGGCAATCTCCGTGCCGACATAATGCGTCTCGGCGATGACCTGGAAGCCTTCCTTCTCGGCGAGCGTGATCCACGGATCCATCAGCGACACGGCGGCGATCTCGCCGGACCGCACCGCCTCATAGCCTTCCTCGTGGCTCATGTTGACGGTGTTGATCTCGTCGCGCTTGAGAAAACCCTCGAGCAGCTGCAGCGTCGCGTAATGCGAGCCGCGGTGGAAGCGCACCGCCACCGGCTCGTTGGCGAGCGTCTGCGGATGCGTGAACTTGGAGCCGGGAGCCGAGATGATGGCCTGCACGCCGATCGCCGAGCGCTTGCCGGCGATGCGGCCGCCGCGCTCGCTGTCATAGGCGCGGCGCACCTGGCCCCAATGGCAGGCGCGGTAGGCGGCGGCTTCGCTGTCCTCGAATGGCTTGTGCCCGGCGATCGAGGGCACGAGCCGCGGATCGGTGACGATGCGCGGCAGGCCCTGCGGCTGACGCGCCTTGACGAATTCGACCGCGAGGCCCTCCTCCTCGAACAGGCCTTCGTCGCGCGCGACCAGCCATGGCAGCGAGAAGACCGGCCCGGAAATCTCGTTGACGAATTTCTTGAGGGTTCTGCCGTTCTTGACGATGGTGTCGCCGCGTTGATCTGTCATGCCTTGGGTTCCTTTCCTCGGGTTGCAATTGCCAATGTTGAGCCGTGCGGTCAGCGGCTCGGCCGTTCCTTGCCCTGCTGGCGCGCCGCGATGCCACGATCGACGATCACCTGCGGCGTCGCGTAAAGCGCCTGGATGCGCTTCGCGATCTCCGCGCCGCTGAACGGGTCGAGATCCATGCCGCTCTTTCTTGCGTCGGCCAGGAAGACATCGTCCTTCATGGTCGCATCGAAGGCGCGGCGCAATGCCTCGACGCGCTCGGCCGGCACGCCGGGCGGCACGAAATGCGGCCGGCCCAGCACCTGCGGCCCGAACATGAAATCGAGGACCTGCCGGTCTTCGCCGCTCTTTGCGTATTCGTATACGGTCGGCACGGTCTCGAAGCCCGGCCGCCGCTCCGGCGCGAAGGAGACGATCACCTTGAGCTCACCGGCATCGATCTTCTGCTGGACGAGGGCCTGCGCCGAGCTCGCCGCCCAGCCGATCAGGCCGGCCACCTCGCCGCGCTCGATGGCCAGCAGCTCTTCGGGCTTACCGCTGTATCCGGACACGATGCGGAATCTGGTGCCGAGGACGCTGTTGAGCACCGACGTGTAGATATAGTCCGACGCCGTCGGTCCTTCGGCGGCGACCGGGAACTCGCGGCGCAATGCATCGTCAATGCTGCTCAGCCCGGATTTGCCGCCGGCGATGCCGATCGCCCACTCGGTGTTGAGGCTGCCGATCCACGCCACCTTGGTGGCGTCGAAATTGATCTCCGACTTGCCGAACAGCGGCTCGACCAGCACGCCGCGCTGCACGTGGCCGATCACCGACCCATCCCTGGCGGCGAGGTTGTAGAGATGATGCGCGGCCTTGAGCCCGGCCGCACCCGGCATGTTCTGCACGACGATCCTGGGGTTGCCTGGAATGTGCCGGCCGAGATGGCGCGCGAGCAGGCGGCTGTAGGCATCGACGCCGCCGCCGGCGGCTGTGCTGACGATAAGGGTGACGGGCGTGCGGCCGTAGAAGCTCTCGACGCTTTCGTTCGCCACCGCGGCGCCGGTGAGGATCACGCCGAGGACGCCCGCCAGGACGTGCATGCCTCGCCACAAGGTCGTCGGCATCATAGGTCCGCGCATGCCTGCCTCCCGCCTCGGCAGACCGCATGCGGATTGCAGCGGCCGGCAAAGACGAAGGCTAAGGCATCGATCTATCGAATCACAATATGTTATTTTTGTAGTTCTACATCGAACGAATGTTTTATCGACTTAGCCAAGGCTCTGGCGGTGTCGCCGTCCCTGTTCAGAGGATGAAGTCGACTCTGGTCAGGCTGACGAGACGGTCCAATTCAATCTGGAAATCCGCCACCCGATCCCCGTTGACGTCGCCGGACACGATCGTCTGATCGTTGAACGTTCCGGGCCTGTTGATGTGCTGGAAGTGCAGGGCTCCGCGCTCCCCGTCGAACGCGGCCCGCCCGAGCCAGTGGAACGCCGCATTGCCGGCCGCAGATGCGTTGGCATCGATGGTGGAGAGGTCGATGCGGTCGATGCCGTGCGCGAAATCCGTGATCTCGTCCCGCGTCGCGGCAGTCCTGCCGGTCTCGCGGATCGAATTATAGTCGAAGATGTCGCGACCCGCCCCGCCGGCGAGGTGATCGGCGCCCAGTCCGCCGGTCAACCGGTCATTGCCGCCCTCGCCGCGGAGAATGTCGTTCCCCGCATTACCGTTCAGGATGTTGCTCTTTGCGTTCCCGAAAATGCCATCCGCATGAGACGAGCCATGGCCGTTGATGGCCGACGAGCCGGTAAGATCCAAATCGCTAAATCTGGGGAGCGAGATGATCTTGGCTGTGACATTCGAGTTGACGCTCGAGCCTGAAAGGGCGGCATGATCGAGACTCGAGAACCCGACGACCGCGTCGAAGCTGGTGATGGTGATCTTGAAGCGCATGTCCGACAGAGCGCCCGAGAAGCGGACATCGTAGGTCCCGGCCGCGATCGACGCGATCGCATAGCGGCCATCCGCGCCCGACACGGCCGAGGCCACCGTGTGGCCATCCAAGCTCACCGTCACCCTCACTCCGGCAGTCGGAAAGAAACCCGCCGGGTCGCCGCTGGAACCGTCCGATTCGTGTGAAAACCGCCCCGACATCCGTGGCATGGCGCTCTCCCCTCCGTCATCCCACGCGATTATCGTTGGTTAAGGACAACCCTAGCACACATCGCGCTGCGGCGACAGGGACCCTTTTTCGCCAGGGAGCAAGCGGTGATCCGCCACACTGCTTACGTCATGACGCGGCGTCGGCAGCGGCTTCGATCGCTTCCATGTCGTCGTCGGACAGGCCGAAATGGTGGCCGATCTCGTGCACGAGCACATGCGTGACGAGGTGGCCGAGGGATTCATCGTGCTCGGCCCAGTAATCGAGGAGCGGCCGCCGGTAGAGCCAGACCATGTTGGGGAACTGGCCGGTTTCGCGCTGCGCGCCGCCATGCGCGAGGCCGACGCCGCGAAATAATCCGAGCAGATCGAACGGGCTCTCGCAACGCATGACGCGCAACGTCTCGTCGTCGGGAAAATCGTCGACCCGGATGACGACCCCCTCGCACAATCTGCGGAATGGCGCGGGCAACCGCGCAAAGGCTTCGTCCGCAAGCTCCTGCAGGTCCCCCAGCGAGGGTGCCTTGCGTTCCGACCAGTCGCTCACGCTCACCACCAGTGCAGCTGCACGCCGAGCCACCAGGTGAGCACGATCACCCCGACCAGGGACAGCGCGCGCCCGATGCGCCGTCCCCACAGCTCGACCGGGTCGGCGTCGCCTGCCTCCCTGGCCGCGAAATGGTTGCTTATGCGTTGCCCGGCGCGGCCGAGCGTCGAGCCGCCAATCGTCTCCGATTCACGCGCCACCCGCTCCAGCATCTCCCGCGATTCGCGTTCGCGCTCGTCGTCCTTCGCCATGCGATTCCCCATGCCGGCCACCGTAAAGGAACCGCGTCCGCACGCCCAGTGGCCAGCATTTTCGCCACGGACGGGTGCGGCAGCCGGTCCTTGGCGTGCTTCAGAGCACTCCGAGAATTACTTCCCGATGAGACAGTCGTTCTCGAGCAACGGACAAAGTTCCAGCTCATAAACAACCGGATAGGACCAGAGGAGAGCATCAATGCTCAAGAAGTTCACAACTATAGCTATCGCGGCAGCCGCAAGTTTCGGCGCGCTCGCGGTCAGCGCCGAGTCGGCCTCCGCGGGTTTTCGCGGGCACGGCTTTCGCGGTGGCGGCTTCCGGCACGTGCACATTAACCGGCACGTGCATTTCAACCGGCATGTGCATTTTCGGCGGCACGTGCACTGGCGCCATGGCTACCGCTGGGGTTACCGCGCCCCCGTCTACGTGAGCGGCGGGTATGGGGTGGGCTACCGCCACTGTTTCTTCGTCCGTCGCCCCGCGGGCCTGTTCAAGGTCTGCCGCGTGATCTGAGGGAGGCCTGATCCAGCACAGAGGCGGCCGTCCGGAAACGGGCGGCCGTTTCCTTTGTGCGGGCGCGCACACCGGGAGCACCCATGGCAACCCGCGGCCAGCACGCCCTGCGCCGACGCCTTTTACCGGCCATCACGTTGCCGATGTGCTGCGGAGCACGCCGGCCCGCGCCCATTCACGGCATAACCATTCTCGAGCAAGGGCAACCGGCTCAACAAGACAGGGATCACGGAGATCAGCCATGTTGAGGAAATTCACCACGATCACGATCGCCGCCGCCGCCGGTCTCGGCGCGTTGGCCATGAGCGCACCGTCGGCTTCCGCCGGAGGCATCCGCGTCAGCTTCCACGGCGGCGGCGGGCACTGGGGCGGGCACAGGCACTGGGGCGGGCACAGGCACTGGGGCTACGGCTACGGCTATGGCTACCCCGTGGTCTACGGCGCGACCTACCTGCCGAGCTGCTACTACGTCCGCGGCCGTTACGGCCGGCTCGTCAAGGTCTGCGAGTAACAAACCTTAACGGCACGGAAAAACGCGGCCGCCCGATCCGGGCGGCCGTTTTCGCTTTCTGCGACGTATGCGGAGCCAGGCAACATCAGCCGCCTGACTCTTGCGTCTTACGTGAAGCTGCGGATGTCGACGAAGCGGCCGGCGATCGCCGCCGCCGCCGCCATCGCCGGCGAGACGAGATGCGTGCGGCCCTTGAAGCCCTGGCGGCCTTCGAAATTGCGGTTCGAGGTCGAGGCGCAGCGCTCCTCTGGCGCGAGCCGATCAGGGTTCATGGCCAGGCACATCGAGCAGCCCGGCTCGCGCCAGTCGAAGCCGGCGTTGATGAAGATGCGGTCGAGGCCCTCGGCCTCGGCCTGCATCTTCACGAGCCCCGAACCGGGCACGATCATGGCGTTGATGTCCGGGTGCACGTGCTTGCCCTCGACCACCTTCGCCACGGCGCGCAGATCCTCGATGCGGCCGTTTGTGCACGAGCCGATGAACACGCGATCGAGCTTGATGTCCGTGATCCTGGTGCCCGGCGTGAGGCCCATATATTCGAGCGCGCGCTGCTTCGAGCGGCGCTTGTTCTCGTCAGCGATGGCCGCGGGATCGGGCACAATGCCGGTCACCGAGACGACGTCCTCCGGGCTCGTGCCCCAGCTCACGATCGGCGGCAGGTTGGCGGCGTCGAGACGCACTTCCTTGTCGAAGATGGCGCCCTCGTCCGAACGCAGGCTCTCCCAGAAGCGCACGGCCTGGTCCCAGGCCTCGCCCTTCGGGGCTTTCGGCTTGTCCTTGAGATAGGCGTAGGTCTTCTCGTCGGGCGCGATCAGGCCGGCGCGGGCGCCGCCCTCGATCGACATGTTGCACACGGTCATGCGCCCTTCCATCGACAGCGCGCGGATGGCGTCGCCGGCATATTCGAGCACGTGGCCGGTGCCGCCGGCGGTGCCGATCTCGCCGATGATCGCCAGGATGATGTCCTTGGCGGTGACGCCGGGCGGCAGCTGCCCGTCGACCGTCACGCGCATGTTCCTGGCCTTCTTCTGGATCAGCGTCTGCGTGGCGAGCACGTGCTCGACTTCCGACGTGCCGATGCCGTGCGCCAGCGCCCCGAAGGCGCCATGCGTCGAGGTATGGCTGTCGCCGCACACGATGGTGGTGCCCGGCAGCGTGAAGCCCTGCTCGGGGCCGATGATGTGCACGATGCCCTGGCGGCGATCGAACTCGTCGTAATATTCGAGGCCGAAATCACGGGCGTTGTCGGCGAGCGTCTCGATCTGCGCGGCGCTTTCCGGGTCCGGATTGGGCAGGTTGCGATCGGAGGTCGGCACATTGTGGTCGACGACCGCCAGCGTCTTCTCCGGATGGCGCACCTTGCGCCCCGTGAGCCGCAGCCCCTCGAAGGCCTGCGGGCTCGTCACCTCGTGGACGAGATGCCGGTCGATATAGAGCAGGCAGGTGCCGTCCGGCTGCTCGTCGACCACGTGGTCGTCCCAGATCTTGTCATAGAGAGTGCGCGGCTTGGCCATCGAAAAAACCTGTTGCAGGAACCCGTTATCAGGCGCTCTCTTTAGTCGCTGCATGCCCCGGGCGAAAGGGGCCTGAGCGCCGCGCCCGGGACCATATATAGGGGGACCGACATGGCCGAGACCAGGGCTCCCGCAGGCGTTGTGCCGTATCTGACCATCGAGGGCGCCAGCCGCGCCATCGACTTCTACAGGACCGTGTTCGGCGCCCAGGAGGCGATGCGGCAAATGGCCGATGACGGCCGCCGCGTCCTGCATTGCCGGCTCAACATCAATGGCGGCGTCGTGATGTTGTCCGATACGTTTCCGGAACACAGCGGGCCGGCCGGCCCCGACCCGGCGCGCGCCTCGCCGGTGGCGCTCAGCCTGGCGCTCGCCGATCCGGCCGAGGTCGACCGGCTGCACGGGCTTGCGGTCGAGCAGGGCGCGCGCAGCGTGATGGCCCCCATGGACGCCGTCTGGGGCGCGCGCTTTGCGATGCTCACCGACCCGTTCGGGCACCGCTGGCTGCTCAACGCCGAGCGGCAGAAAGCGGGATAGACCCTTTCAGCGGGTTGCGGGAACGCGCGAGTCGATGGGGGAGGAGACAGCGCGGAGAGGATAACGACCCGCACCCGTGTGACAGCCGGCGCAATCCTGCTTACATGGACGCCCGCATCGATCCTGCCGGAGCCGCCATGTTTCTTCTGCGAGCCTTCCCGTTCCTGGCGCTCGTCGTGATCGCCTACAACATCTTCTTCGTTCTCGGCGCGACTGCCATCGGCGCCGTGCTCGGCGAGGTGCGGCTGCCCTCCGGGGCGGTGTGGAGCGTGACGGCTGGCGATGTCCACATCATCGTCGGCCTCAGTCTGCTGTTCGTCGAGATCCTGTCGGCCAGCGCGCGCACCGTGTCGGTGGTCAACCACGGCTTGTCGCTGCTGGTCTTCGTGACCTGCGTCGTCGAGTTCCTGCTGGTGCCGGCCGCCGGCACGCCCGAATTCCTCTATATCACGCTGATGACGCTGATCGACGTGGTGGCGGGCTACACCGTCAGCATCGGCACGGCGCGGCGCGACCTCGCCCTCGAACGCGAGTGAGCAGCGGCGAATAGCGAATAGCTGGCGAACCGCCAGCCCATCCGGGCCCCTACTTCCTACTCCATTCACCAACAAAAAAGGCCGGACGAGCCGGCCTCTTTCGCGAATGACGAGCGGACGCGCTTACTCGGCGGCTTCCGGCGTTTCGGTGGTGGGGCGGGCGCTGCGCTCGGCGATGCGGGCCGATTTGCCGCGCCGGTCGCGCAGGTAGTACAGCTTTGCGCGCCGCACCTTGCCGCGACGCACGACCTTGATCGAGTCGATCATCGGCGAATGCACCGGGAAGACGCGCTCGACGCCCTCGCCGTAGGAAATCTTGCGGACGGTGAAGCTCTCGTTGAGGCCGCCCCCCGAACGGGCGATGCACACGCCCTCGTAGGCCTGGACGCGCGTGCGGTCGCCTTCGACCACCCTGACGTTGACCTGGACGGTGTCGCCGGGCTCGAAATCCGGCACCTGTTTGGCGAGCCGGGCGATCTGCTCCTGCTCGAGCGTCTGGATGATATTCATGGTCAATACTCCTGCCGCGGCGCGGGCATCACGGGGTGAGCCCGGCTCGAGGATTTCGGCATCCTGTTGTGAATTGCGCGCGCCTATACAGGAAAGCGGCAGGCTTGTCGATATGTGCGCGACCTCACATTCACCGCGGCCGGGGCAAGCTAGAAAGACACTGTCGCTGTTTTCATCCCGCGGCGACTTCCTTAAAGGCCCTGGCAGTTCACACTCGCCAGGGCTTCTTTTTTGCCCGCCCGCCGGGTTGCCAGGGGACGCTCGCGCTGCCCAATGTGACCGCGGTCACCTATGCCAGGACGGGCCGCGACTATGGTGGCACCGCCGTCGTTCCATCCCGCGGCGGCCCCCTCAGCCTTGGCCGGCCGCAAGCCGCCAAGGCTCTTTTTATGGGTCCGCGGCCCTACTTCGCCCCTTCGCTCTCGGGCCCTGAACGAAGCAAATCCGGCCGCCGCGCGCGCGTCAGACGCTCGGCCTCCGCCCGGCGCCAGCGCGTGATGGCGGCATGGTCGCCGCCGACCAGCACGTCGGGAATTGACCGCCCGCTCCATTCCCGCGGGCGGGTATAGTGCGGGTATTCCAGGAGGTCCCCTTCAAAGCTTTCCTCGGTGGCGGAAGCGTCCTTGCCCATGACCCCGGGAAGCAGCCGCACACAGGCATCGAGCACCGCCATGGCGGCGATCTCACCGCCGGAGAGCACGTAGTCGCCGATCGACACCTCCTCGAGGTCGCGGGCGGCGATGACGCGCTCGTCAACCCCTTCGAACCGGCCGCACACGATGACGAGGCCGGGCCCGGCCACGAACTCGCGCACCCGGCGCTGCGTCAGGGGCCGGCCGCGGGGGCTCATCAGGAGCCTGGGGCGCCGGTCGCCCGGCGGGACGGCCGCGTCGATGGCGGCCGCGAGCACGTCGCAGCGCAGGACCATGCCCGGCCCACCGCCCGCCGGCGTGTCATCGACCGAGCGGTGCCGCCCGAGCCCATGGTCGCGGATGTTCTTCGTTTCGAGCCCCCAGAGGCCGCGCGACAGGGCGTCGCCCGACAACGACGTGCCCAGCGGCCCCGGAAACATCTCGGGGTAAAGGGTCAGGACGGCGGCGCGCCAGGGCAAGGTGGGCGCGTTCACGCGGCCGCCGCCGGGTAGCAGCCGCGGGACTCGGGATCGGGGGATTTGGGATCGGGGGATTTGGGCCCGATCAGAAAATAGGTTTCCTGCGGCCCGACTCCCTTGATGTCGATGGCCCCGCGATGGGCGAGATCGAACTGGTCGGCGAGCTTCGCCCGCGTCTCCGCCGCCACGTGAATGCGCCCGGCTTCGCCGGTGCTCTCGAGCCGCGCCGCCAGGTTCACCGGATCCCCCCACACATCGTAAGTGAATTTGCGCGCACCGATCACCCCCGCCATGAGCGGCCCGGAGGCAATGCCGATGCGCAACGACAAGTCAATCCCGGCGCGCCGCGCCGTCTGGTCCGCCGCCTCGCGCATGGCGAGCGCCATGCGCGCCATGCGCGCGGCGTGGTCCGGAACCTGCTCCGGCACGCCGGCGACCGCCATGTAGCAGTCACCGATCGTCTTGATCTTCTCAACGCCATGCGCGGCAGCGAGCGCATCGAAGCCGTGCGTGAGGTCGTTGAGCACGGCGACCGTGCGCTCGGCGCCGAGCGCACGCGACAGCGTGACGAACCCCTTCAGGTCCGCGAACAGCACGGACGCTTCCGCGAAGCTGTCAGCGATCGGCTGGCCCGGCCGTGCCTTGAGTCGTTCGACGATGCTGTCCGGCAGGATGTTGCGCAGCACCGCCTCGGTCTCCGCTTCCGCCTGCTCGGTGAGGCGGAAGGCATAGTAGAACAGCGCGGCGATGACGATGAAGGTCGTGAAAGCCGACGAGACGTAAAGCTGGTTGATCAGCTCGGGAGCGATGCCCAGCATGGCCTTGCCGGGCGGAAAGAGGAACCACGCCGCCACGTGCAGCGCGAAGCACAAGGCGATGACCGCCGTGACCAGCCCCATGCGGCCAAGACCGAAGATGACCAGCGGCGCCGCGGCGCCGACGATCAGGTTCAGCTGAATACCCGAATCGCGGCCGAGCACGCTGACGAGCGCGAGCAGCGCCATCGGCTCCGACAGGACGATCAGCAGGCCACCGGCGAGCTCGTGGATGCGGTTCGCCAGCGGCACGCTGAGCCCGACCGCCGCGAGCGTCAGATTGACGGTGACGACCCACCGGTAGGTAACGACATCGTCGAGCGCGTAGATCGCCGCATAGATCGTGGACAGGACCACGATCAGATAGGCCATCGCGTTGAGCGTCTGCAGGCGTCGCCGCACCTTCGGCGGATATCCTTCGGTCCCGACGGCGAGAAGCCGTCGCGCGAAGCCGGGCCCGCGCCAGCGGCCCTCCTCCGTCAGGATCGTCAGCCCGCGTGCCGGCATGGCTGCCGCGCCTCTCGCAACCGAATGGCCCATCCGGGCCCATGATCGCGGATCGGAAAGCCTGGCTCAAGCGGGACCGGTTTCCTCGAACAGCCCCTCCGGCGGGTCGGCGACGACCTCTCCGGCGGCAATGTCGATCAACGGCACGAAGCTTTGCGTGAACGGCAGCAATGCGGTTGCGCCGCCGCCGGGCGGTGCGATTTCGAGCAGGTCGCCGCCGCCGTAATTCGGCACGGCCATGATCGTGCCGACCACTTGGCCGGTCTTGTCCTTGACCGTCAGCCCGATCAGGTCGGCGAGCAGGAACTCGTCCTCCGCCTCGCCTCCTCGCAGCGTTTCGCGCGGCGCATAAAGACGCACGCCGCTGAGCGCCTCGGCCGCCTCGCGCGTGGCGATTCCGTCGACGCGCGCGATGACGAGGTCGGGTGAGCCGCCGCCGGCCGGGCGCACGTGCTTTAAGGTGAAGCGCCGCCCGTCCGGGCTTTGCAGCGGGCCGTAGCCGGCGATCGCCCTGGGATCGCCGGTAAAGGATTTCAGGCGCACCTCCCCTTTTAGGCCGTGCGCGCGCCCGAATTCGCCGAGCAGCACAGGCCCCCTCTCCGCGATGGGAGGAGGGGCGGGGCGAGGGGCGAGGCGCTGATCAGGCGAGGTCGCGGCTTCCTCGCCGACGCGCTCCGCGACTGGACCTCCCCCAGTTGGAGAGAGGAGACCGCCGTCCCGCTTCGCCATGGACGCGGCTTATGCGCCTTCGCCGGCGGCTTCGCCCGAGGCTCCGGCGCGCGCGGCGGCGCGCTCCTGCGCTTTCTTGCCGGGCTGTGCCTTCTGCGGGTTGTTGCGCGGCGCGCGCTTCATGAGGCCGGCAGCGTCGAGGAAGCGCAGCACGCGGTCGGTCGGCTGAGCGCCCTTGGCCAGCCATGCGCGCACCTTCTCGGTTTCGAGCGTGACGCGGGCCGGATCGTCCTTCTTCTTCATCGGATCGTATGCGCCGACCTTCTCGATGAAGCGCCCGTCGCGCGGAGCGCGGCTGTCGGCGATCACGATGCGGTAATACGGACGCTTCTTGGCGCCGGCGCGAGTGAGGCGGATCTTCAGGGACATTTTTGCTCCTTTTCGCTCTGTCCTTTGACTGTCCTTGCGTGATCCCGGCCGCAGCGCCGAAGGCGCGAAGAGCCGGGACCGTTCTGTCGTTACGCGATCCCGGATCGCCGCTTCGCGGCGTCCGGGATGACGCGACCGCGTCCGACATGACGCGGTCGCGTTATTTCTTCTTGCCTGCGAACGGGAAGCTGCCGAGACCGGGCAGCTTCGCCCCTCCGAGACCCGGCAGGCCCGGCAGGCCCGGACCCTTGCCGCCGGCAAGACCAGGCGGCAGCGGCGGCAGCGCATTGCCGCCGGGCAGGCCGCCCGGCAGATTGCCGCCCATCTGCTTCTGCAGCGCGGCGATCTGCTCCGGCGTCGGTTGCGGCATGCCGCCGCCAAGGCCGAACATGTTGCCGAGCGCAGCGCCGAGACCCTTGCCTTTGCCGCCGCCCATCATCTTCATCATGTCGGCCATCTGGCGGTGCATCTTGAGAAGCTTGTTGACCTCCTCGACCTTGGTGCCCGAGCCCGCAGCGATGCGCTTTTTGCGAGATGCCTTGAGAACGTCCGGGCTGCGGCGCTCCTGCGGCGTCATCGAATCGATGATGGCGCGCTGGCGCTTGATGACCTTGTCGTCGAGATTGGCGCTGGCGAGCTGGTTCTTCATCTTGGCGATGCCGGGCAACATGCCCAGCATGCCGCCGATGCCGCCGATCTTCTCCATCTGGGCGAGCTGATCGCGCAGGTCATCGAGATCGAACTTGCCCTTGCGCATCTTCTCGACCGCGCGCAGGGCCTTTTCCTGATCGATGCTTTCCGCCGCCTTCTCGACGAGCGAGACGATGTCGCCCATGCCGAGGATGCGGCTGGCGACGCGCTGCGGGTGGAACTCCTCGAGTGCATCGATCTTCTCGCCGGTGCCGACGAGCTTGATCGGCTTGCCGGTGACGGCGCGCATCGACAACGCGGCGCCGCCGCGCGCGTCGCCGTCCATGCGTGTGAGCACGATGCCGGTGACGCCCAGGCGCTGGTCAAAGGCACGCGCCGTGTTGACGGCGTCCTGGCCGGTCAGCGCGTCGGCGACGAGCAGCACCTCGTGCGGGTTCGTGGCCGCCTTGACGTCCGCGACCTCCGCCATCAGCGCCTCGTCGACGGTGACGCGGCCGGCGGTGTCCAGCATCACCACATCGAAACCGCCCAGGCGCGCAGCCTCGAGGGCCCGGCGGGCGATCTGCACCGCCGATTGCCCGGGGACGATCGGCAGCGTGTCGACGCCGACCTGCCGGCCGAGCACGGCGAGCTGCTCCATGGCGGCCGGGCGGCGCGTGTCGAGCGAGGCCATCAGCACGCGGCGCTTGGCGCGGTCGCTAAGGCGGCTGGCGATCTTGGCGGTTGTCGTCGTCTTGCCCGAGCCCTGCAGACCGACCATCAGCACCGGCACCGGCGGCGTCGCATTGAGATCGATCGTCTCCGCGTCCGCGCCGAGCATCGCCACCAGTTCGTCGTTGACGATCTTGACGACCATCTGGCCGGGGGTCACGGACTTGACCACCTCGGCGCCCACGGCACGGACGCGCACTTTTTCGGTGAACGAACGCACCACCTCGAGCGCGACGTCGGCTTCCAGCAGCGCGCGGCGCACCTCGCGCAGAGCCGCGTTGACATCCTCCTCGCTCAGCGCGCCGCGACGCGTGAGCTTGTCGAGGATGGTCGAGAGTTTTTCCGAAAGTCCTTCGAACATGGTCTAGTCGAGGCCCTTGGCGAGAAGTGGCGTGTCGCGCTCGGCGAGAGCCTTATCGAATTGCGTCACGGCCGCCGCGAACTTGTCGCGACAGCCCGGATTGCAGAAGCCGACGACGACGTCGCGATAGGTGGTCAGCGAATCCGGCGCGATCGGCTTGCCCGACCATGGGCAGGTCTCGTTGATCGCGTCCTCGATGCGCAGCGTGTCATCGCCCGTCATGTGGTGCTCCTCATCCCTCCCCGCGAGGGGAGGGAGAGCGGCCCCAAAGCCAAACGCGCCCGAGGGCGCATCCGCGCTGTCGGGCGTTGACCTCCGGCCGAAGCCCCGAAGGGCGCCTGAACCGGTCGGCGGCTCAAAGGCTCGCTCGTCACGATGTGTGGCGGGGCTTACGGGCGAAGTGCGGCGAAGTCAAGGAAATCGGGCCGCTTTTGCCGCGGAACCCGCGCCCGAACGCGAGGTTAACGCACGAGCTCACGCGTTTGCAGGGCAAGCCGGGCCCCTCGGCTTGCCTCGAGATTGTTCAGCGAGGATACGGCCATGGATTTCAGCGGCATCTTGTGGGCGATGGCCACGATCGGCGGCCCTGCCATTCTGGCGGTCGTCCTCGCCCTGGGCGGCTATCGGACGATTCAGCGGCGGCAACGCCTGGGGCTTCCGGTCGGGGCCCGTCCGGCCTCCCCTGCCCAGGCGGCCCACGTCACCGCGACCGAGCGTCGAAGCACAGGCACCTATTTTCTTCGTCTCGGACTGCCCGTTCTCGCGACCTGCGTGCTGATCGCGGTGGTGATCGCCCTTTACACGTCGCAGTGACGCCGGCGCCGCCGCCCGCCAAAAGGCCGGGGCTGACAAGTTCGTGACCGGAAGATCTCTCGGGGAACAAAGCCGAAAGCTTGGCTTTGAAATGGCGGACGGCGTAGCTTCTCGTCCGCCAATTCCTTTTTTCCGTTCCCCGAAAGCACCGCGCCATGTCTCTGGCCATGCGTCTGCTTGCTGCGGCCGTCGTGCTCGTCGGCCTTGCCCTGCCCGCGCGCGCCGGCATCGTCGTTCGCATCGACAACTCCGCGCAACGCATGCACGTCTTCGTCGACGGCATGCTGGCCTATGTGTGGCGGGTATCGACCGCGCGCAAAGGCTATCGCACACCGCCCGGCAACTACCGCGTCCAACGCATGGAGCGGATGTGGTATTCGCGCCGCTACGACATGTCGCCGATGCCGCATTCGTTGTTCTTCCGCGGTGGCTATGCGATCCACGGCACCGGCGCCATCCGCCAGCTCGGGCGTCCCGCCAGTCACGGCTGCGTGCGCCTGCATCCCGCGCATGCACGAACCCTTTACGGGCTCGTGCTGCATTACGGCGGCGCCCGCATCCTCGTGAGGGCGTGACGCATCGACGGTAGTCATGCTCTCGCGATGTTGGCGCGATGAACCGACGCAAACTTCTCAAGGCCCTCAGCATCCCCGCCCTGAGCGCGTTCGGCGGCGCCGCATACGCGCAGGCGCGCGCCAACCGCAATCCGTATTATCAAGGACCGGTCACGGACCACTTCGACGGCATTCGCTTTTCCAACCCGCCTGGCGGGCCGGCCATGAAGCCGTTCACGGACTTTCTCAAATGGCAGGTCAACGGCGGGCGCGAGCCGTGGCCGCAGCATTACCCGAGCCCCTTTGCCGACAAGCCGCCGCAGCGGAGCGCGGATCTCCGCGTCGTCATGATCGGACACGCGAGCGTTCTCATCCAGGTGGCGGACATCAACATTCTTGTCGACCCGATCTGGTCGGAGCGGGCCAGCCCGTTCACCTTCACGGGCCCGAAACGCGTGAACGCGCCCGGCATCGCCTTCGACGACCTGCCGCCGATCGACGCTGTT
Organism: Beijerinckiaceae bacterium; assembly: GCA_036556825.1. GTDB lineage: Bacteria > Pseudomonadota > Alphaproteobacteria > Rhizobiales > Beijerinckiaceae > JAJKJG01. Next base: position 19,741 of record DATBIR010000250.1, on the reverse strand, counting down.
CTGATCACGCATAATCATTACGATCATCTCGACCGGGCGAGCGTGAGCCGTCTCTGGCACGCGCACCGCCCTCGCGTGGTGGCGCCGCTCGGCAACGACAGCATCATTCGCGATTTCGATGCGAGCATCACGGTCGAGACGCATGACTGGGGTACGACCGTCGGCCTGTCGGACACGGTCGCGGCGCACCTCGAGCCGGCATATCATTGGTCGGCGCGCGGGCTGACCGACCGCCGCATGGCGCTGTGGTGCGCCTATGTGCTGTCGACGCCTGCCGGCGTCGTCTATCACGTCGGCGATACGGGTTACGGCGACGGCGCCATCTTCCGGGCCGTGCGGCAACGCCATGGGCCTCCGCGTGTGGCGCTGCTGCCGGTGGGCGCCTACGAGCCGCGCTGGTTCATGCGGCCGCAGCACATGAATCCCGACGAGGCGGTGCGCGTCTTCCTGGATTGCGGCGCAGGCCAGGCGCTCGGCCATCATTGGGGCACGTTCCGCCTCACCAATGAAGGCGTCGAGCGTCCGCTCCGCGATCTGTCGGCGGCGCTCGCCGCGCGCGGCATCGCGGAGCAGCGATTCCGTGCCCTCCGGCCGGGCGAGACGTGGACGCCTGCGCTGGCTTAGCGCCTCATCCGGCGGGCTGGAGGACCACGGCGGATCGATACCCATTTTGCCGGACCAATGCTCTTCACGCCTTTGCGTCGCATGACCTTTCGGCAAAGCGCGGCTTCTCTAGCGCGGCTGCACGAAGATATTGACCTCGGTGTTGTCGTCGCCGGCCTCGGTGAGCTCGCTGACATATTCCTCGAGGAAAGCGTCCTTGGCGATGATCCCCTTGGCGTCGAGATAGGTCGAGATCGTGTCGTAGGTCTCGTCGATCTCCTCGTAAGGGCCCTTGTGGACGAAGCGGTAAGCCTTGCCTTCAGGCGTGCGGCTGAAGCCGATCTCGGGCGTGAGGCTGGTCCGGCCTTGCGGAACTTGCTCGACCGGCACCATGGCCTCGTAATGGAAGCCCGAATCGTCGGTCTCGGTGAAAACCGCGAGCGGCCGCCCCGCCGCGACCATCCCGGCCTTCCTGAGCTCGTCCTCGATCGTCTGCACGGCCTTCTTGAGGTCGGCAAAACCCTCGGTCCAGGTGCTCACGCCAGCCATCATTGCCGCAGCCTTTGCCGGCAGAACGACCTCGTCCACATCAAGCGGGTCGCCGGGCTTCGGGACCAGCGTCGGCCGTGCCCCGGCAAATGCCGGGGGCGCCTGCGGGGCTGCGCGGGCCTGCGGTGCCGGGTCTTGGGTCAGCGTGTCGCCGCGTCCGGCCGGGGGCTGGCCGGTGGCGGGTGGCGTTCCCGGTGGCGGCAGCGGGGTCGACTCGACGGCGCCGGGGCGCGGCGCGCCTGTCCCTTGCGGCACCGCCACGTCGACGCCGACGGCCAGGGCGACGGCGACGATGCCGAGAATCATGAGGCCACGTTTCATAATGCCGCCCGTGACAAGAGGGGTCACAGGCCAGCATATGCCCTTCGCCGACGGTCGGGGAGGGTGTCGCGCGCCTCTGACTCGCCTATTCAACGCTTTTGCCCCATATACCCCCGAGAATTGCTTCGCAGCGGCCCCATGAGTGCCCTTTCCAACCGTCGCTTCCTGAAGATGAACGGGCTCGGCAACGAGATCGTGGTCGTCGATCTGCGCGGCGCCGCCGCGCGCGTTTCGCCCGAGGAAGCGCGCGCCGTCGCCGGCGATCCCCGCTCGCGCTTCGACCAGCTCATGGTCATCCACGAGCCGCGCTCGCCCGGCACCGATGCTTACCTGCGCATTTACAATACCGACGGCTCGCAATCGGCAGCGTGCGGCAACGGCACCCGCTGCGTCGCCTGGGCGATGCTCGCGGATGCGGTGATGGCGCGGCCCGCCGGCGAGGCGCTCCTGCTGGAGACGGCGGCCGGGCTGCTTCCGGTCTCGCGCGTCTCCACGCTCGTGTTCACCGTCGACATGGGCGCGCCGCGCCTGCGCTGGGACGAGATCCCGCTGCGCGATCCGTTTCAGGACACGCGCTACATCGAGCTGCAGATCGGACCGATCGACGATCCGATTTTGCATTCGCCCTCCGTCGTCAGCATGGGCAACCCGCACGCCATTTTCTGGGTCGACGATGTCGCCGCTTTCGATCTCGGACGCATCGGCCCGCTGCTCGAGAATCATCCGATTTTTCCGGAACGCGCCAACATCTCGCTGGCGGAGGTCCGCAGCCCCGAGCACATCGTGTTGCGTGTGTGGGAGCGCGGCGCCGGACTGACGAAGGCATGCGGGTCGGCAGCCTGTGCGGCGCTGGTCGCCGCCGCGCGCAAGAAGCTGACCGGCCGCAAGGCCACCGTCACGTTGCCGGGCGGCGATCTCATCATCGAATGGCGGACGAGCGACGACCACGTCCTGATGACAGGACCGGTCGAGTTCGAGCACGAGGGTACGTTCCCGCCGGCGCTGTTCGCCGGAGCGGCGTGATGGCTGTTGAAGTCGTCACGTTCGGCTGTCGTCTCAATACCTACGAGTCAGAGGCGATGCGCGCCCAGGCCGAGGCCGCGGGTCACGAGCAGCTCGTGATCGTCAACACCTGCGCGGTGACCGCCGAGGCGACGCGGCAGGCGCGGCAGACGATCAGGAAGCTGGCGCGCGAGAAGCCGGACGCGAGGATCGTCGTCACCGGCTGCGCGGCGCAGGTCGAGCCGCAAACCTTCGCCGCCATGCCGGAAGTGACGCAGGTCGTCGGCAACCATGAGAAGATGCAGGCCGCCACCTGGCAGCGGATCGACGATGTCACCGACGGCGAGAAGATCCGCGTCAACGACATCATGGCCGTGCGCGACACGGCGGTTCACCTGATCGATGGCATGCGCGGACGCACGCGCACCTTCGTGCAGGTGCAGAACGGCTGCGACCACCGCTGCACCTTCTGCATCATCCCGTTCGGGCGCGGCAACTCGCGCTCCGTCGCCATGGGCGCGGTCGTCGATCAGGTGCGCACGCTGGTCGAGCACGGCACGCGCGAAGTGGTGCTCACCGGCGTCGACATCACGAGCTACGGCAAGGATCTCCCGGGCGCGCCGAAGCTCGGCACGCTGGTCAAGAACATCCTCCGCCACGTGCCGGAGCTGGAGCGGCTGCGCATCTCGTCGATCGATTCGGTGGAGGCCGACGCCGATCTCCTCGACGCGCTGGCGCGCGAAGAACGGCTCATGCCGCATCTGCATCTGTCGCTGCAGGCCGGCGACGATCTCGTCCTGAAGCGGATGAAGCGGCGCCACTCGCGCGGCGATGCGATACGCTTCTGCGACGACATCCGCCGCCTGCGCCCCGACGTCGTCTTCGGGGCCGACCTGATCGCCGGCTTCCCGACCGAGAGCGAAGACATGTTCGCGCGCTCGCTCGATATCGTCGACGCCTGCGGCCTCACGCACCTGCACGTCTTTCCATTCTCGGCGCGCCCCGGCACGCCGGCGGCGCGCATGCCGCAGGTGGCGCGCAACGTCGTCAAGGACCGCGCCCGCCGCCTGCGCGACAAGGGCGAAGCGGCTTTGCGCAAGCACCTCGCCGGCGAGATCGGCGCACGCCGGCGCGTCCTGACCGAAACCGAGGCGCTCGGCCGCACGGAAGGGTTCACGCTCGTGCGCTTCGCCACGCCGGTCCGGCCCGGCGAGATTCTCGAGGTCGCCATCGCCGGCCACGACGGGCGCGAACTTCTGGCGGCGTGACAACGCCGTGCGCGATGCGCACAACTCTGACCCCCGAACGTGCACGCGTCCGAATGGCGGAGCGCGCCGCGACTTGAGGCTGCTCTCGGTCAGTCCCGTGCCTGCGCGCTGGAACCCGGATCGCTGCCTTGGACGCCGCACGCCGCGACCCGCTCCCGCATATGCGCCGGCACCGGCGCCTCGACGCTGATCGGCGGCTTGTTCGGATTGAGCGGCACGGTGACGGCGCGGGCGTGCAGCTGCAACCCCGGGCCGCCGAAGCGCGGCGCCGTGCCGTAGATCGCGTCGCCGACGATCGGCCACCCCATCGCCGCGCAGTGCACGCGCAGCTGGTGCGTGCGCCCGGTCACCGGCCGCAGTTCGAGCAGCGCGAGCTCCCCTCCCCTGCCGAGCACGCGCCACTGCGTCAAAGCCGACTGGCCTTTCGCATCGACCTTCATCCACCAGCCGCGCTCGGCGCTGCGTTTCCCCAGCGCCAGCGCGATCTCGCCCTGATCCTCGGCGGGACCGCCTTCGACCACGGCCCAATAGATCTTGTCGACCTTGTTTTCCTTGAACAGCTCGCCGAGGCGGGCCAGCGCCTTGGCGTGACGGCCGAGCAAAAGGCAGCCGGAGGTATCCTTGTCGAGGCGATGCGCCACCTCGGGCCGGCGCGGCAGCCCGAAGCGCAACGCGTCGAGATGGTCGAGAAGCGTCTCGCCCCCCTTTGGCCCAGGATGCACCGCGAGCCCGGCCGGCTTGTCGATCACCAGCATCAGGCCGTCGCGATAGAGCACGCGTCGGATCATTTCGTCCACGCTCACGATCGGAACCCGTGCGCGGTCGATACGGCTCACGCCGATGCGGGAGACGTTCATGGCCGAAGGCCCACATGCACGAGGGAGTGATCGATCCGGCAAATCATCATGCGCTAACCAAGCGAGGCGATTGCCGGCTGGCAACGCCGCTTCGGCTCATGTCGGTAGACTCGAAACCGATCGTGGGCAATTTGCCGGCGCTGTCGATGCAGAAGAGTCCGCTTGCGCATGCTCAGGCATTCCCGCCGAAATACGGCGAAGCCGCGGGCGAGCGCACAGGCCGCCCCTCGTGCGGCCGCGCCGCGGCGAGCCCGGCGCGCGGGCCGCAGTCGCGTCTCGCCAATGCCCGTTCGGCGGCGGCCGCGGATCAGATGCGGCCCAGGACGAAGGCAGCCCAGAACAAGGACGACGCGCCGAGCACGAGCAGGAACATCAGGATCTTGAGCATGCCGGGATGCTAGAGCGCCCCGGCGCCGCTTGCCTGTGAAGCGCTTCACAGACGGGGCGATTGTCAACGATCCGTGCCGGTCTTCTTCTGCAGATGGGCGGCGAGCTGCCTGGCCTTGTACGATGCGAGCTCCAGTCGCAGGGAGGCATTCTCGGCTTCGAGCTTGAGCAGTCGCTCGAGGAGCACCGCCTGGGTCGGATCGACGGGCGCCTCGATCGGCGTCTCGAAGGAAAGGCCGAGTTCGTCCTCGCGGCGCCAGCGCACATGCGCCTGGAACGTGGCCTCCTTGAGCGGGAAGTAGAGCTCGAACGACGCCGGCAGCTCCGCGGTGCCGGAAAGCTCGAGCCGCGCGCCCGTGGACGAGAAATCGCGGATCAGGCAGTCGATCACGCGCCCATCCTTTGCCCGGACTTGGCCCTTGAGGCAGGTGGGCCAACGTCGGGCAGAGCGTTTCTCATTCATCCTGTGGTTCCGCGACAGCGTCCTCGTCCCTATCTGACAGACTTTAAGAAAGGCTCACCGGCCTGCACGGTCCGACGGCATCGCCAGCGGCGGCGCTTTCAGTTATCGAGGCATCCGATCGAGGTTCACGAAGGTAAATGTCTGAGTCGCCCCCCGAGAAAGCAGGCCTGCTGTCGCGCTGGTTCGGCAAGAAGCCAGAGACGCCATCGGTGAAGCCGGACCGCGACAAGCCCGGCGAGACGCATGCCTCTGCCGAAGGGCAGCCGGATTACGCCGCAGCTGCCCACGAGACCGCGCCTGTGGCTGCGTCCGCGACAGCCGCCGATCTGTCCCCGGCGCATAAGCTTCCGGCGGAGCTGGCCGGAGCCGACCTGCAGCCGATCGAGGGCACTGAGCCGGAAAACCGTGGGGCGGAACCGTCCGCTGCCGCACCCGATGCCGCGGCGCCGCCGCGCAACTGGTGGCGCCGGCTCACGGACGGGATGCGGCGCACCTCGACCAGCCTGAGCGAGAGCGTCACGAGTCTGTTTACCAAGCGCAGGCTCGACACGGCGACGCTGGAAGGCCTCGAGGACGCGCTGATTCAAGCCGATCTCGGGGTCGAGACCGCAATGCGCATCACCGAGGCGGTTGGCCAGGGGCGCTACAACAGCGAAATCGCGCCGGATGAGGTCAAGGCCATCCTGGCGGCAGAGGTCGAGAAAGTGCTGACACCGGTCGCCAAGCCGCTCACGGTCGACCGCGGCAGGAAACCCTTTGTGATCCTGATGATCGGCGTCAACGGCTCCGGCAAGACGACCACCATCGGCAAGCTCACGGCGAAGTTCCGCGCGCAGGGCTTGAGCGTGATGCTCGCCGCCGGCGATACCTTCCGCGCCGCCGCGATCGAGCAGCTGAAGATATGGGGCGAGCGCACGGGAGCGCCGGTTCTCGCCCGCGAACAGGGGGCGGACGCCGCCGGCCTTGCCTTCGACGCGTTCCAGGATGCCCGCGACAAGGGCATCGACGTCCTTCTCGTCGATACGGCCGGGCGCCTGCAGAACAAGGCGGGTCTGATGGCCGAGCTCGAGAAGGTGGTGAGGGTGATGAAGAAGCTCGACGCGAGCGCGCCGCACGCCGTGCTCCTGGTCCTCGACGCCACGGTCGGCCAGAACGCCATCTCGCAGGTCGAGCTGTTTCGCCAGGTGGCCGGCGTCACCGGCCTCGTCATGACCAAGCTCGACGGCACGGCGCGGGGCGGCATCCTGGTGGCCCTCGCCGCGAGGTTCGGTGTGCCAGTGCACTTCATCGGCGTCGGCGAAGGCGTAGACGACCTGGAGCCTTTCGCGGCACGCGATTTCGCGCGCGCCATCGCCGGACTGGAGCAGGCCGCATGAGCGACCGCAAGACCCTACATCCCCTCCTCAAGCTGGTGCTCGAACTCGGCCCGCTGGTCGTGTTCTTCATGGCCAACGCCTACGGCGACCGCTTCGGCATTGCCGAAGACCGCCGCATCTTCGTCGCGACGGCCGTGTTCATCGTCGTGACGCTGGTGGCGCTGACGGTGCACTACGCGCTCGTCCGCAAGCTGCCGATCATGCCGCTCGTGTCGGGCATCGTCGTGGTCGTTTTCGGCGGCCTGACGCTGTGGCTCGACAACGAAACCTTCATCAAGCTGAAGCCGACCATCGTGAACACGTTATTCGGCGTCGTGCTGCTCACCGGTCTTTATTTCGGCAAGCCGCTCCTTGCCATCGTGCTCGACAGCATGTTCGAGCTGACCGACGAAGGCTGGCGCAAGCTGACCTTCCGCTGGGCGCTCTTCTTCTTCGTCCTCGCCGCCCTCAACGAGGTTGTCTGGCGCACGCAGACGACGGATGTATGGGTGAGCTTCAAGGTGTTCGGCATCATGCCGATCACGGTCCTGTTCGCGCTGCTGCAGACCCCGCTTCTCATGCGCCACGAGCTGAAGCGGGCCGACGGCACGGCGAGCAGCGACTAGACTCGCGCCCGCTACTTGCCGTTCACGAGAGCATGATCCGGCGAAGTGGATGCCGCTTCGTCGAAAAAGATCATGCGGTTCAAGGACAATCAGATCAGGATCGATTCAATCTGAAACGATCCGGATCCAGTCCTAACGGGCCGCAGCGCGGACCTTCTCCATGAAGGCGGGCATCTGCACTGGCGCGAGCGGCCCGATATGCTTGTGGCGGATGGTGCCGTCGGGCCCGACGACGAAGGTCTCGGGCACTCCGTAGACACCCCAATCGATGGCGGTGCGGCCGCTCGGATCGATGCCAACGGCCGCGAACGGGTTCCCGAGCGAGCCGAGAAAGCGGCGGGCGTTTTCGGGGTTGTCCTTGTAGTTGATGCCGACCACGCGCACGGCGGGGTTCTTGGCCAGCGCGATCAGCATCGGGTGCTCCTGCCGGCACGGCCCGCACCACGAGGCCCACACATTCACCACGGTCACGCGGCCCTTGAGATCTTCGGCGGCGAGGCCAGGCACCGGCTGCCCCGCCTGCATGAGGCCCGGCAGCGGCTCGAGCGCGAAAGCCGGAGCCGGGCGGCCGATCAGCGCCGACGGCACCTTCGACGGATCGCCGGAGAACAGCCGCACCAGGAAGAGCAGCGCCAGCGCCGTGAACAGCACAACGGGGAGCAGATACAGCAGGCGGCTGCGCGGCCTGTCCTCGACCGTCCCGGGCACGCCGGGTTCGAGCGTGGCGCCCTTGGCCTCGGTAGACGCAAGATCAGACATCGATCGCCTGCCCCCTTCCCGCCTCGCCAGCGGCGTTTGCGCTCGCCCGCGGCGGCGGGCGGTCCGAGCGGCGCCGCACGCCGCGTCCTTCGAGCGCGGCGAGGGCGCGCTGCTGCACGCGGTGATCGAGGACGGCGTGCATGACCAGGCCGCCGACGATGGCGGCCGTGACCGCGTAGGCGGCCACGATGAAGAAGGCATGCGGCCCGAGATCCATGGCTCAGGCCGCCTGCCGATCGAGGCGCTCGGCCTCGAGAATGGTGAGGGTGCGCACCCGGCGACGCAGGATCTCGGTGCGCATGCCGGCAAGATGCAGCGTGACCCCGAGCATAGTGAAGCCGATCGCCATTACCAGCAGCGGGTAGAGCATCGACGGGTGGATCGTGGGCCCGCCGAGCCGCAGCACGGAAGCCGGCTGGTGCAGCGTGTTCCACCAGTCGACGGAGAACTTGATGACCGGAAGGTTGACGATGCCGATCAGCGTGAGGACCGACACGGCCCGTGCGGCGCGGTTCGGCTCCTCGATCGTGCGCCACAGGGCGAGGATGCCGCAATACATGAGAAAGAGCACGAGCACCGAGGTAAGCCGCGCGTCCCACACCCAATAAGTGCCCCACATCGGCTTGCCCCACAGGGCGCCCGTGATCAGGCAGACCAGAGTGAAGGCGGCGCCGACGGGTGCCGCCGCCTTTTGCGAGACGTCGGCGAGAGGATGGCGCCACACCAGCGTACCGAGCGCCGACATCGCCATGACGAGGTAGAAGAACACGCCGAGCCAGGCTGCCGGAACGTGCAGGAACATGATGCGCACGGTCTCCCCCTGCTGGTAATCGGCGGGGGCAAGGAACCAGCCCATATAGAGCCCGGCCGCGAGCAGCAGCGCGGCCGCGCCGGCCAGCCACGGCATCAGTTGCCCGCTCAGCGCCATGAAGCGGGTCGGGTTGGCCAGATTCCACATGATCGGAGGATGTAGCCGGCGCGGCCGAGGCCGGCAATGCGGCGAATGCCCGTCTCGGCCCGTGCGCGCGGCGCTGCGCCTGTGTGCAGGGCCGGTATGGGATTTACGTAAACCGTTCGGTTATAAGCCGCACGATGAGGGAGGGGCAGGAGCACGATCGCTCGCTCGGCCGCGCCGCGTTCTGGCGCGCCGTGCGCGATGCCCTGTCGCTGCCCGCATGGGTTCTGGGTTTCTCGGTTCTCGGCATCGGCAGCCTGGCCCGCGACGCCGGCTTTCCCGCCGGCGCCGCCGCGCTGTCGACAGTGGTCATGTGGGCAGGGCCGGCGCAGGCGATCTTTTTCGCCAGCGTCGCCGCCGGCGTCAGCTATCCGATCATTGCCCTGGCCGTGACCCTGTCATCGATTCGCCTTCTGCCGATGACGGTCGCCATCCTGCCGCTGCTGCGCCGCCCGGGGCAGGGCCTCCTGACCCAGCTTGCCGCCGCGCATTTCATCGCCGTCACGATGTGGGTCGAGGGCTTGCGGCGCCTGCCGCCGCTGGCCCCGCAGGAGCGGGTGCCGTATTTCTTCGGCTTCGCCCTTGCCTGCCTCGTCGTGTGCACGACGACCACCTATGTCGGCTATTTCCTGCTCGGTGCGCTGCCCGTGCCGCTTGCCGCCGGACTGCTGTTCCTGACGCCGATTTTCTTCACCGTGTCGCTCGTCGCCGGTGCCAGCTCATCCGCCGACTGGGCCGCGATGCTGCTCGGCGCCGTGCTGGCGCCGGCCTTCCACATCCTGCTCGGCAAGGATGTGGATCTCCTGGCCGCGGGCCTCGTGGGCGGCACCGCCGCCTATGCGATCGGCAAGACCGGGGCTGCGCGGCGATGAGCGCGCACGCGACCACCGGCGACAGCGGCCATTCGGTTGCGGACGCAGCCTGGCACGGTATGCGCGATGCCCTGTCGCTGCCGGCCTGGGTCGTCGGCTGCTCGCTGCTCGGCGTCGGCAGCCTGGCGCGCGATGCCGGATTTCCCGCCGGCGCCGCGGTGATGTCGACGGTCTTCATCTGGGCCGCTCCCGCGCAGGCGATCTTTTTTGCCAGCGTCGCGGCCGGCGCGAGCCTGCCGGCGATCGGCCTCGCCATCTGCCTGTCGTCGATCCGCTTCCTGCCGATGACCCTCGCCATCCTGCCGCTGATGCGCCGGCCCGGGCAAAATCTCGTCACGCTGCTGGCAGCGGCGCATCTCGTCGCCGTGACCACCTGGGTGGAGGGCCTGCGGCGCATGCCGGCCATGCCGCTGCCGCGCCGCCTGCCCTACTTCTTCGGCTTTGCGCTCACCTGCATCGGCGTCAGCGCGACCACCACCTTGATCGGATACTTTCTGGTCGGGGCGCTCCCGATCGCGCTCGCCGCCGGTCTGCTCTTTCTGACGCCGGTCTTCTTCAGCGTCTCGCTCGTCGCCGGCGCGCGCGGCATCGGCGACTGGACCGCCATCGTGCTCGGCTTCGTCCTCGCCCCGGCGAGCACGGCCGCCGTCGGCAAGGACTTCGATCTTCTCGCCACCGGACTGATCGGCGGCACGGCGGCCTATTTCGCCGGTCAACGGAGGCACGCGGGGACATGAGCGCCGATGCAATCACCGGATCGGGCATCTGGTGGCCTTATCTCCTGATCATCGTGTTCGGCTTTCTGCCGAGCGAGGTGTGGCGCGTGCTCGCCGTCTTCCTGTCGCGCGGCCTCAACGAGCAGTCCGAGATCCTGAAATGGGTGCGCGCGGTGGCGATCACGCTGCTGGCCGGCGTCATCGCCAAGCTCCTGTTCACGCCGAGCGGCGCGCTGGCGGCCGTGCCCTTGTGGGGCCGCGTCGCGCCGATCCTGGTTGGCGTCGCCGCCTTTTTCGCCACGCGCCGCGCCATCGTCGGCGTCCTCTCCGGCGAGGCCGCCCTGATCGCGATCGCCTGGTGGGCGCGATCTTAGCGGCGCGCCTGTTTCGGCCGGCCTGCCACGCGGCCGTCCACTATTTTGCTGCGATTTGGGGCGTTCTCACAACACGCAGATGAAAAGCCGAAATAATACCTGTGTAAGTTGAGACCCGCAGCTGCGCGCTATTCCTCGTGCCGCAGCGCAGCCGCGGCCCCGGCCGTGCCGAGCACGGCCGCCGCCAGCGAAAGCGCGGCGAGGATCAGCAGCGGGGTCATGAACGGCACCGTCCCGCCCGTGGCGGCGTTCGCCGCCGAGACGCCGAAGATCAGGGTCGGGATCATCAGCGGCAGGATCAGGATCGCCAGGATCAGCCCGCCCCGGCGCAAGGTGGCGGTGAGCGCCGCCCCGACCGCACCGATGAAGGTCAGGGCCGGCGTGCCGACGAGCAGCGTCACGATCATGGCCAGCATGGCGGCGGGCGTCAGCGCCACGAGCAGCCCGAACAGGGGCGCGGCGAGGGCCAGCGGCAGGCCGGTCGTCAGCCAGTGGGCGAGCGCCTTGGCCAGCACGACCAGCTCCAGCGGCAGCGGCGAGGCCAGCATCAGGTCGAGCGAGCCATCCTCCTCGTCCGCCTGGAAGAGCCGGTCGAGACCGAGCAGCGTCGCCAGCACCGCGGCCAGCCACAGCACCGCCGGGCCGATGCGCGAGAGAAGGTTGAGGTCGGGCCCGAGCGCGAAGGGGATCAGCGTCACCAGCATCAGGAAGAACACGAGCCCGAGCCCGCCCGATCCGCCGATCCGGCCGGCGAGCCTGAGGTCGCGCGCCATGACGGCCAGGAAGGCGCGGGTCATGGCACGCCTCTCCCCTCCCCCTTGCGGGGAGAGTCAGGGGTGGTTCGGCCTGGTGAGGCGAGGCCGGAGACGGCGCCCTTACCCCTTCCGGGCTCCGTTGTCCTCATGTCTTCGAGGGCACCGTCGTGCTCCGGGCCTTCGCCGCCCACCCCTCCCCGCACGCAAGTCGGGTGTTCCCGACTTGCGCGATTTTCACCCGGATCTCGGGCAGGCCCGAGATCCGACGGGGAGGGCATTTGGTTGTCGAGCCTCAGCTCCTTGCCGCCGCCGAGGCCGAGCGGCGCGTGCGTGGCCGCAACGATGAGGCCGCCGCCGGCAAGATGGGCGGTCATCAGGTGCCGCAGGGTATCCTGCGCGGCTGCGTCGAGCGCCGATGTCGGCTCGTCGAGAAGCCAGACGGGCCGGTGCGCGACGAGGAGCCGCGCCAGCGCCACGCGGCGTCTTTGCCCGGCCGACAGATAGGCGACCGGAAGCGTGGCGGCATGTTCCAGCCCGACCGTGGCCAGCGCCTCGCGTGGTGACAGGCCGGGGTCACCCAGGAGGTCGCGGGCGAAAGCGAGGTTCTCTTCCGCGGTGAGCGCGCTCTTGAGGGCGTCGCGATGGGCAACGAGGTGCAGGCGCTCGGCCAGGCTCTGCTCACCGGTCCCTTCGGCGCGAATCACCCCGGCGTCAGGCCTGAGACGGCCGGCGAGGAGGGCGAGGAGCGAGGATTTTCCGGCCCCGTTGCGGCCGGTCACCAGCAGTGCCTCGCCGGGCGAGAGGGTGAACGCGACATGCTCGAAGACGAGCCGGCCGGCCCGGCGGCAGGCAAGATTCTCGACGATGATCCGCAAGAGAGCGTGAACCTTGTTTGTCCTGCATGCCGAAAGGGCCGTGAAACCGTGTAGCGGGGCGGTTGGAAATGATCTATAGGGCCTGCGGCTGCGCCGCGCGCCAGGGCGTCCAATCCGTCTCGCGCGCATCATCACGTCCGGGCACTCCCGGAGCGGCGCGCGCTCGCCAGCGCATCGGCCGAACGCACTGTTCGCATCCATCCTACGAGGGATTCCGCCGTGGCAACGTCGCTCGACAGCTTCAAGAGCTGCAACACCCTGACGGTCGGGGACAAGACCTACACCTATTACTCGCTCGCCGATGCCGAGAAGAACGGCCTCAAGGGCGTCGCCAAGCTGCCCTTCTCGATGAAGGTGCTGCTCGAGAACCTGCTGCGCTACGAGGACGGCCGCACCGTCACCAAGGCCGATATCGAGGCCGTCGCAGCCTGGCTCGACAACCGCGGCAAGATCGAGAAGGAGATCGCCTTCCGCCCGGCGCGCGTGCTCATGCAGGACTTCACCGGCGTTCCGGCGGTCGTCGACCTGGCGGCCATGCGCGACGCCATGAAGGCGCTCGGCGGCGACCCGCGCAAGATCAACCCGCTCGTGCCGGTCGATCTCGTGATCGACCATTCGGTGATTGTCGACGAGTTCGGCACCCCGAAAGCCTTCGCCAAGAATGTCGAGCTCGAATACGCCCGCAATGGCGAGCGTTACCGCTTCCTCAAATGGGGTCAGACCGCCTTCGACAATTTCTCCGTGGTTCCGCCCGGCACGGGCATCTGTCACCAGGTCAACCTGGAATACCTGTCGCAGACCGTATGGACACGGCGCCTGGCGCAGGAGCCGGTCGAATATGCCTATCCCGACACGCTGGTCGGCACCGACTCGCATACCACGATGGTGAATGGCCTGGCCGTTCTCGGCTGGGGCGTCGGCGGCATCGAGGCCGAGGCCGCCATGCTCGGCCAGCCGCTCTCGATGCTGATCCCCGAGGTGGTCGGCTTCAAGCTCACCGGCAAGCTCAAGGAGGGCCGCACCGCCACCGACCTCGTGCTCACGGTCACGCAGATGCTGCGCAAGAAGGGCGTGGTCGGCAAGTTCGTCGAATTCTACGGGCCCGGGCTCGCCGACATGACCGTCGCCGACCGCGCCACGATCGGCAACATGGCGCCCGAATACGGCGCCACCTGCGGCTTCTTCCCGATCGACCAGCGCACCGTCGACTACCTTACGGTGACCGGCCGCAGCGACGACCGCCTGGCGCTCGTCGAGGCCTATGCCAAGGCGCAGGGCATGTGGCGCACCGCCGACACGCCGGATCCGGTCTTCACCGAAACCCTCGAGCTGGATCTCGGCGACGTGCAGCCCTCCCTCGCCGGGCCGAAGCGTCCGCAGGATCGCGTCGCCCTCGACAATGCCAAGGCGTCCTTCACCTCGGCGATGGAGAGCGAGTTCCGCAAGGGCGGCGAACTCGGCAAGCGCGTTCCGGTTCAAGGCGCCAATTACGACCTGGGACACGGCGACGTGGTGATCGCCGCGATCACCTCGTGCACCAACACTTCGAATCCGAGCGTGATGATCGGCGCCGGCCTCCTGGCCCGCAACGCGGTCAGAAAGGGCCTGCGCAGCAAGCCGTGGGTCAAGACCTCGCTGGCGCCCGGCTCGCAGGTGGTGGCCGAATATTACAAGAAGGCCGGCCTGCAGGAGGATCTCGACAAGCTCGGCTTCAACCTCGTCGGCTTCGGCTGCACCACCTGCATCGGCAATTCCGGTCCGCTGTCGGAGCCGATCTCGGAAGCGATCAACGACAACGATCTCGTCGTCGCCGCCGTGCTGTCGGGCAACCGCAACTTCGAAGGCCGCGTCAACGCCGACGTGCGCGCCAACTATCTCGCCTCGCCGCCGCTCGTCGTCGCCTACGCGCTCGCCGGCTCGATGCTGGTCGATCTCGCCAAGGATCCGCTCGGCATGGGCAGCGACGGCAAGCCGGTCTACCTGAAGGACATCTGGCCATCGAGCGCCGAGGTCCAGGATTTCATCGACCGCAGCGTGACGAGCGAGGTGTTCAAGTCGCGTTACGCCGACGTCTTCACCGGCGACGACAACTGGAAGCAGATCGGCATCGCCACCGGCCTCACCTACGAGTGGGACGAGCGCTCGACCTACGTGCAGAACCCGCCGTATTTCGAGGGCATGGAGAAGGAGCCGAAGCCGGTCACCGACGTCATCAGCGCCCGCGTCCTCGGCCTGTTCCTCGACTCGATCACGACGGACCACATCTCGCCCGCCGGATCGATCCGCGAGGCCAGCCCGGCCGGCCAGTATCTGCGCGACCACCAGGTGCGCCCGGTGGACTTCAACCAGTACGGCACGCGCCGCGGCAATCACCAGGTCATGATGCGCGGCACCTTCGCCAACATCCGCATCAAGAACCAGATCCTGCGCGATGCGGCCGGGCATGTGGTCGAAGGCGGCTACACCACCCATTACCCGTCCGGCGAGCGCATGGCGATCTACGACGCCGCCATGCGCTACAAGCAGGAAGGCGTGCCGCTCGTGGTGTTCGCCGGCAAGGAATACGGCACCGGCTCATCGCGCGACTGGGCGGCCAAGGGCACCCTGTTGCTGGGCATCCGCGCCGTCATCGCCGAGAGCTTCGAGCGCATCCACCGCTCGAATCTGGTCGGCATGGGCGTCGTGCCGCTGGTCTTCGAGGAGGGCACGTCATGGCAGAGCCTCGGCATCCGCGGTGACGAGACGGTGACCATCCGCGGCCTGACCGGCGATCTGAAGCCCCGCCAGAAGCTGACCGCGGAGATCACCTTCGCCGACGGCAAGGTTCGCCAGGTGCCGCTCACCTGCCGCATCGATACGCTCGACGAGCTGGAATATTTCCGCAACGGCGGCATCCTGCCGTACGTCCTGCGCCAGCTCGCGGCCTGACCACCTCTCCCGACGGATCTCGGGCTTGCCCGAGATCCGCACCCGATTGCGCAAGCCGGCAACACCCGGCTTGCGTTCTCGGGCCTGCCCGTAATCCGCACCCATGACAGGCCGAACTCGGGCAAGCCCGAGTTCGCAGCGACGCGGTGAGGGCTATGTCCCGTCACCCTCCTCCGCCGCACGAGAGAAGCGGCTTCCGCGGGCTCCGGGCTCGGCGGGCATGACGCACAACAGCAAGGTTGCCCCTCCTGAACCCGTCGTGTAGACGGGATCGGCATTCATTCAGGCAGATGCGGCCTGGGCGTGGGTCGGCAGAGCCCCGCACCGTTAGCCGCTGACCCAGCGACCATCAGGAGCGCGACGCAGTGTCTTCCACCTACGAGACCGTTGCGGGCATCATTTCCGAGACCGCGGACATCCCGCGCGAGAAGATCACGCCGGAGAGCCACGCGATCGACGATCTCGGCATCGATTCGCTGGCCTTCCTGGATATCGCCTTCGCCATCGACAAGGCCTTCGGCATCAAGCTGCCGCTCGAGCGCTGGACCCAGGAAGTGAACGAGGGCAAGGTCCCGGCCGAGGAATATTTCGTCCTCAAGAACCTGGTTGCGCATATCGACGCGCTCGTCGCCGCCAAGGCGGCCTGACCGCCCGGCGCCCGAGGCCGTCGCAGCGAGCCCGAACTCCCGAACAAGCGGCGCGCCATGAGGAGAGAGCCTGTGTCCATCGATCCCCGCTGCGGCAGGGACGGAGCATAGGGCCGGAACCATGCGCCTCGAATATTTCGAGATGATCGACCGCGTCGTCACCTTCGAGCCCGCCGCAGGGCGGCTCGAGGCGCGTTCGGTGGTGCCGGATTCCAGCCCGGTCTTCGAAGGCCATTTTCCCGGTCATCCGCTCATGCCCGGCGTGCTGCTCACCGAGACGATGGCGCAGGCGTCCGGCTATCTGATCCTCGGCCTCATGAATTTCTCGCACATGCCGTTCCTGATGGCGGTCGACAAGGCCCGCTTTCGCACCTTCGTCGGACCTGGCGCCGAGCTCGCCATAGAGGCCACGCTCGAGCACGAAGGCTCCGGCTACGCGGTCACCAAGGCCCGGGTCAGCGTCGACGGCAAGGTGATCTGCGACGCGGAGCTGCGCTTCAAGACCATGCCTTTTCCGACCGGCCTCGACGCGCCCATGCGCGAGCGGGCGCGTCACATCGGCCTTCTGACGGGGGCCGCCTGATGCGCGAAGTCGTCATCACCGGCATCGGCATCGTCTCCTCTGCTGGCGAGGGCATCGAACCTCATCTCGCCGCCCTGAACGGTGGCGTCGCCCCACGCATCGATACCGAGGCTTTCGCGCCCTATCCTGTCCACCCGATCGTGGCGCTCGATTACGATACGCAGATCCCGAAAAAATCCGACCAGCGTCAGATGGAGCTGTGGCAGCGGCTCGGCTGCTACGCGGCCGGTCTGGCGCTCGATTCCGCCGGCGCCAAGGCCGACGCCGCGCTCAAGAGCCGCATGCACCTGATCGTTGCCGCCGGCGGCGGCGAGCGCGACTATGCGGCCGACAGCCAGATCCTGACGCAGATGCGCCAGGCGGCGGATCCCGGCGTGTTCCTGAACGAGCGCCTGATGAGCGATCTGCGGCCGACATTGTTCCTGGCGCAGCTCTCGAATCTTCTCGCCGGCAACATCTCCATCGTGCACGGCGTGACCGGTGCCTCGCGCACCTTCATGGGCGAGGAGCAATGTGGGGTCGATGCCATGCGCATCGCCCATGCCCGCATCGCCTCCGGCCAGACCGATGCCTTCCTGGTCGGCGGCTCTTACAACGCCGAACGTGCCGACCTGCTGCTCGTCTATGAGCTGGGCGGGTTTTTGTGGAAGGAGCCTTTCGTCAGCGTCTGGGACCGTCCGCAGCGCGGCGGCGGTTTCATCCTCGGCAGCGGCGCGGCTTTCGTCGTCATGGAGGCGCGCGAGCACGCCGAGGCGCGCGGGGCCAGGGCGCTCGCGCGGGTCGACGGCGTGAGCGCCGATCGCACGCGCCGCCAGCCGGGCGATGTCGCCGCCTCGCTGGCACGGCTGTGGGCGCAGACGGGTGCGAGCGCCGATGCGGCCGTGCTCTCCGGAGCGACGGGCGTCAAGGGAATCACCGAGGAGGAGCGCACGGCGCTGCAGAAGCTGACCCGGTCGGCGCCGCATGCGCTCGGCGACGTGATCGGTCACACGATGGAGGCGCAGGTTCCGTGCGGGGTGGCGATCGCCGCCGCCTTGATTGCCCGTGGCGGGACGCGCGAAGCTGTGGTGACGTCGGTCGGGCACAAGCGCGGCGAAGGCCTCGTCCGCCTGAGCGCGTCGGCGTAAAGCATGAGCCGGCGAATCGGGTGCCGCTGCGCCGCCGGGATCATGCGGCAGGACAGAAACAGAGCGGGATCGTTCAGCGTGAATCGATTCTGCTCCAGGAGAGCTGAATGAGCAGGTCGATCCGCGACGCCAAGGGACGCCCGCTCGTCGCGGTGACGGGCATGGGGGTGGTCACCTCTCTCGGGCAGGGCCAGGCCGACAACTGGGCCGCCGTGACCGCCGGACGCTCCGGCATCCATGCGCTCACCCGCTTTCCGACCGAAGGCCTGCGCACCAGGATCGGCGGCACCATCGATTTCATCACCGTCGAGCCGTCCTGCGCGCCCGCCTTGTCGGAGCGGTTCGCGATGCTCGCAGCCGAGGAGGCGATCGGCCAATCGGGCGTGGGCAGGGTCGGCGACTTTCCCGGGCCGCTGTTCATCGCCGTTCCGCCGGTGGAGTTCGAGTGGCCACAGCGCAAGGCGCTGGCGGAGGCTTCCGGACAGAACGACGGCGTCACTTACCGCGATCTTTTGAAGTCCGCCGCGACCGGCCGCTTCCGGGAGTGGCACGACCTGTTCCTGTTCGGCACGGTTGCCGACCACGTCGCCGACCGGTTCGGCACCAAGGGCTCGCCGATTTCCCTGTCGACGGCCTGCTCGTCCGGCGGCACCGCAATCCAGCTCGGAGTCGAGGCGATCCGCCGCGGCGAGACCGACGCCGCCTTGTGCATCGGCACCGACGGATCGGTGAATCCGGAATCGCTGATCCGCTTCTCGCTGCTTTCCGCCCTGTCGACGCAGAACGACCCGCCGCAAGGCGCGGCGAAGCCCTTTTCCAAGAACCGCGACGGCTTCGTGATGGGCGAGGGCGCCGCGGCGCTGGTGCTCGAGAATGCCGAGGCCGCCGAGGCCCGCGGCGCCAAGATTCTCGGCTACTTGCTCGGTTGCGGCGAGAAGGGCGACGGCTTCCACCGCACGCGCTCGAGCCCGGACGGCGCCCCGATCATCGCCGCCATCCGCGAGGCCATCGACGACGCCGGCCTCGCGCCCGACGACATCGACTATGTTAACGCCCACGGCACCGGCACGCCCGAGAACGACAAGATGGAGTCCCTGGGCTGCATGGCGGTGATCGGCGAGCGTATGAAGAGCGTGCCGATCTCGTCCAACAAGTCGATGATCGGCCATACGCTGACCGCCGCCGGGGCGGTCGAGGCCGTGTTCTCGCTCCTCACCATCGCCAACGGGCGCATTCCGCCGACCATCAATTACAACCTGCCGGACCCGGCGATCCCGCTGGACGTCGTGCCGAACGAGGCGCGTGACGCAGACGTCGGCTTCGTTCTCTCGAACTCGTTCGGCTTCGGCGGACAGAACACCTGCCTCGTCTTCGGGGCCGAGCCGAAAGCGATGTCGCGATCGTGAGCAAGCGCGTCCTCGTCACCGGTGGCGCCAAGGGCGTCGGCGCCGCCATCGTGCGGGCGCTGGCGGCCGCCGGGCACGATGTCGATTTCACCTACCGTGCGTCCGGTGACGCGGCCCAGGCGCTGGCCGACGAGTTGCAGCGCGCCTACCCGGCCCAGAGCTTCGTCACGCATTCCGTCGATCTCGCCGAAAAGGCGTCGCTCGATATCTTTTGCGACGCCATCGAGAAGGACGCCTATTTCGGCCTCGTGCACAATGCCGGCCAGCCTTACGACGCCCTCGCGGCGATGATGGCCCAGGACAAGGCCGAGGC
>DATBIR010000249.1:0-6544 GCA_036556825.1 Beijerinckiaceae bacterium | reverse complement strand
CGCATGCTCGCCCTCATGTGGATCGCCAAGGGGCTCGGCTACTGGGCGGTGATCCTCGGCGTCGACAGCGCCCCGACCCCCTTCGAGGCCCGCACCACCGGCTTCCAGGCGACCACCATCTATTTCGCCGTGATCGACCTCGTGGCCGCCGTCGGCCTGTGGCTGACCAGCACCTGGGGCGGCGTGCTGTGGCTCCTGGCGGTGATGAGTCACCTGATCCTTACAGTGTTCTTCCCGAATATCGTCACGGGCGGCCCAGTATTGATCGGGCTTTTCATTTCATTCATCGCAACCTATCTCTACATATCGTGGCTCGCCGCCAGCGATCAGTAGCTGCTAAATGCATGAAAAATAAGGTGTTTCAAGATTTGTTTACAATGAGAAGTAAATATGGAATTCATCGTATTATTTAAACTCGTTTTCATACGCGTAACCTAGATTTGGCCTCACAACGCGACCGGAATACCCGGCGAGATAACAGTGAGGCGAATATGAACACCGTGGCGAAAATCGTGGCCGAGCCGGCTCGTGGTGAAGACGTGGCCGTTAAGCCGCAATATCTTGAGGCTTTGCATCTGGTGGAGCGTCTGCACCGCCGCCTGCTCGACGTGATCAAGGACGAATTCGAGCGGCGTGGCCGCGACGACGTCAACAGCGTCCAGGCTCTGCTTCTCTACAACATCGGAGACAAGGAGCTGACCGCGAGCGAACTGCGCACCCGCGGCTACTATCTCGGCTCGAACGTGTCGTACAACGTCAAGAAGCTGGTCGAGATGGGCTATCTGCACCATGCCCGCTCGCGCACCGACCGCCGTTCGGTCCGCATCAGCCTGACCGACAAGGGCCAGCAGGTGCACGCCGTGATCAAGGCGCTTTACGACAAGCACGCCCGTACGATCGAGCCGATCGGCGGCATCACCAACGACGACTTCCAGCGCCTCAACCAGGCCCTGGTTCGCCTCGAGCGTTTCTGGACCGACCAGATCCGCTACCGCCTGTAATCCTCACTCTCGCCGACCTCCCTCTCCCGCCTGCGGGAGAGGGGTGGGCGGGGGGGGGGGGCTCTGCCGGCTGCCGCCCGGACCGTCCACAAGCGTATGCGGCACCCCTTGACCCGAACGAGTGACGCGGCCGTCCTCGTCAACCGGCACCAGATTTCAGCAAAATAGTGGGGCAGGCGCTGTCGCCTTTGCCTCCGCCCGTCGTCGGCCCGCTCGCGCCAGGCGGGGTGTTGCCCGGTTGCATCTGCGGGTGCCGCCAGTGGCGGCGGCCGGGGAAGGTGGCCCGAACTGCCTTAAAATGGCCGCGGTAATCGTTGTTTTTTCGCTGCAACGACCAAAGCGGGCGCTTCCGTGCGCCCCGACTCTGCGCTTCAATTGACCTCCTGATTGGACCAAAGCTTTGACGATGCAGCGCCGCGCCTTTCTTTTCACCGGATCGATCGCCCTGGCCGCCCAGGCCGCGCCGGCCTGGGCTCAGGCTCTCGCCGAGATCGGCGTCCAGCATGAATGGCGTCAGAACTACGATTCGGCTTCGCGGGTGCGGGTGACCCGCTCCTCGACGCCGATTCTCTCGGGACAGGCCGTCGCCGCGACCGAGGAAGCGATCGATCGCTATCGGGATATCGTCGCGCGCGGCGGCTGGGCGCCGCTGCAGATCGGCGATCGCCTGCGCGTCGGCGTGCGCAGCCCCGGCGTGGCCGCCTTGCGCCAGCGCCTGGTCCTGACCGGCGACCTCGATCCGGCGGCCGGCGCCTCGCCGATCTATGATTCCTATGTCGAGGCCGGGGTGCGGCGCTTCCAGGCCCGCCACGGCATTAACATGACCGGCGCGGTCAACAGCGTCACGCTGGCCGCGCTCAACGTGCCGGCCCCGATTCGCCTGCGCCAGCTCGAGCTCAACCTTGTGCGCCTGCGCGCCTATTCCGGCAATCTCGGCCACCGCTACGTGATCGTGAACATCCCCGCCGCGGTCGTCGAGACCGTGGAGGACGGGCGCGTGGTGACGCGGCACGCCGCCGGGGTCGGCAAGGCGGACCGGCAGTCGCCGGTCATGAATGCCAAGATCGTCGAGGTGAATTTCAATCCGTTCTGGACGGTTCCGGCTTCGATCATCCGCAAGGACCTGATTCCGAAGATGCAGAAGGAGCCGAGCTACCTCACCGACAACCGCATCCGCATCTACAGCCAGCGCGGCGAGGAGATCGCGCCGCAACGGGTCAACTGGCACTCGGACGAGGCGACCCGCTACATGTTCCGGCAGGATCCGGGCGGCGACGTCAACTCGATGGGCTTCGTGCGCATCAACATTCCCAATCCGCACGGCGTCTACATGCACGACACGCCGGCCAAGGGCATTTTCGGCGATGACTTCCGCTTCGTCTCGTCGGGCTGCGTGCGCGTGCAGAACGTGCGCGACTACATCACCTGGCTCCTGAAGGACACGGCCGGCTGGGACCGCGAGCAGATCGACGCCACCTTCAAGGCCGGCCAGCGCGTCGACGCGCGGCTCGTGCAGCCCGTCAACGTCTACTGGACCTACATCACCGCCTGGGCGACGGCCGAGGGGCTGATCCAGTTCCGCGACGACATCTACAACCGCGACGGCCTCGGCATCGCGCCGGTCGTGGCGCGGGCGCCGGCCAACGAGCCCGACGACGACTTCCTCAACAATTGATCGAAGCCAACTCCCGATCACGGCCCGCGCAGCGGGCCGTTTTCATGTCCGCTGGTGGATTTGACGTCGGACCGGAGGGGCGCAGGCAGCGTTGATGCTGGGAAGCACCGCGCCAGGGCGGAGGCCAGCGCCGGACTTGGACTCGCGGCCGTTCCCCATGCTAAAGCGCCAACGCACACCCCCGTGCCTCCTCGGTGATTTGCCCGGGGGTGCCGTCAGCCTGTCTGCGCCAACGAGGATCCAATGAGCGCCAGTGAAGCGGTCAAAGCGCATTTGTCGAACAGCTTTTTCTCGGCGGGCCTTGCCGATGCGGATCCCGAGATCGCCCGCGCCATCGCGCTCGAGCTCGGCCGCCCGCGCGACGAGATCGAGCTGATCGCCTCCGAGAACACCGTCTCGCGGGCCGTGCTCGAGGCGCAGGGCTCGGTGATGACCAACAAATACGCCGAGGGTTATCCGGGACGGCGCTATTACGGCGGCTGCCAGTTTGTCGACATCGCCGAGGAACTCGCCATCGAGCGGGCGTGCCGGCTGTTCGACTGCAGGTTCGCGAACGTGCAGGCCAATTCCGGCAGCCAGGCGAATCAGGCCGTGTTCATGGCCCTGATGCAGCCGGGCGACACCTTCATGGGCCTCAATCTCGCGGCGGGCGGGCACCTCACGCACGGATCGCCTGTCAATATGTCGGGCAAGTGGTTCAACGTCGTCAGCTACGACGTCCGTCCCGACGACCACCGCGTCGACATGGACGAGGTCGAGCGCCTCGCGCAGCAGCATCGCCCGAAGGTGATCGTGGCCGGCGGCTCGGCTTACGCGCGCTTTTGGGATTTCGCCAGGTTCCGCGAGATCGCCGATGCCGTCGGCGCCATGTTCATGGTCGACATGGCGCATTTCGCCGGCCTCGTCGCCGGCGGCTCGCATCCTTCGCCCTTCCCGCATGCCCATGTCGTCTCGACGACGACTCACAAGACGCTGCGCGGGCCGCGCGGCGGCATGATCCTGACCAACGACGAGGCTATTGCCAAGAAGATCAACTCGGCCATTTTCCCGGGCTTGCAGGGCGGGCCGCTGATGCACGTCATCGCCGCCAAGGCGGTAGCCTTCGGCGAGGCGCTGCGCCCGGAATTCAAGCTTTACGCGCGTGCCGTCACGGAGAACGCCAAGGTGCTCGCGGCGACGCTGGCCGCGGGCGGCTATGATCTCGTCTCGGGCGGCACCGACAACCACCTGATGCTGCTCGACCTGCGCTCCAGGAAGCTCACTGGCAAGGCGGCGGAGGCGGCATTGTCGCGCGCCCACATCACCTGCAACAAGAACGGCGTGCCGTTCGATCCGGAGAAGCCGACCATCACGTCCGGGATCAGGCTCGGTAGCCCGGCCTGCACGTCGCGCGGATTCGGCGTTGCGGAGTTCAAGCGCGTCGGCGAGCTGATCGTCGAGGTGCTGGACGGGCTCGCCCGCAACGGCGAAGAGGGCAACGCTTCGCTCGAGGCGAGCGCCAGCGAGCGCGCCCGAGACCTCACGCGGCGGTTTCCGATCTACGGTTGACGTAACGCAATGCAGCGGAACTTGCGCGTGCGTTTCGGCTTCGCCGCACTCTGCCTCATTCTCAGCGCGAGCTCCGGACGATCTGCCGAGCTATGTGGCCGCAATGTCATCTCGGTGCAGAGCCTCCACGACGAGCTCTCGCGAGACCGGGTGATTGACCCCGCAGGAGGCAACGCACAATTTGTTGCATTCGCCGATCGGCGCACGCAAACCCTCTGGACGTTCACCAAGGCGGGCCATCCTGCCGACCCGGCGGTCGTCTGCCGGCGTCCTCTGCAGCGCGGAGACCGGATCGAACTGGAGATGCAGGTGAGGTGCGGGGGGCCGAAAGCGGCATGCGATGCGCTCGTCGCCAGCTTTAAGGGATTGAATGACCGGCTGCGGCAAGATCTGAGACAGTGAGGCCTGAATGCGCTGTCCCTATTGCGGAAGCCTCGAGACGCAGGTCAAGGATTCGCGTCCGACCGACGACGCCGCCGCCATCAGGCGCCGGCGCATCTGTCCGGATTGCGGCGGCCGCTTCACCACCTTCGAGCGGGTTCAGCTGCGCGAGCTGACGATCGTCAAGCGTTCCGGCCGGCGCGTGCCGTTCGATCGCGACAAGCTGCAGCGCTCGATCGACGTCGCGCTGCGCAAGCGCCCCGTCGACCCCGAACGCGTCGAGCGCATGATCAACGGCATCGTGCGCCAGCTTGAGAGCCGCGGCGACAGCGAGGTTCCGAGCGAAGCCGTCGGCGAGCTTGTGATGGAAGGCCTCAAGGGACTCGACGACGTCGCCTATGTGCGTTTTGCCTCGGTCTACAAGAATTTCCGCGAGGCCAAGGATTTCGAGGAGCTGATCGGCGAACTGACGAGCGAGGAGCCGACGGATGGTCCGCCACCGCGGCGGCCGGCGCGGACCGGCGCTTGACCCTCGCTCCTTCTCCCATGACGGCCACTGACCTCGCGCCTGAGCAACTCGTCGACCAGCGCTTCATGCGCATGGCGATCGCCCTCGGGGAGCGTCATGTCGGCCGGACATGGCCGAACCCGTCGGTCGGCGCCGTGGTCGTGGCCGGCGAGGCGGCGGAGCCGCGCATTGTCGCGCAGGGCATTACGGGCGCCGGCGGGCGACCGCATGCCGAGCGCATCGCACTCGACAAAGCCGGCGCCGCGGCGCGTGGGGCGACGCTTTACGTCTCGCTCGAGCCCTGCGCCCATCACGGCAAGACGCCGCCATGCGTCGACGCGATTGTCGCCGCCGGAATCGCACGCGTCGTGACGGCGCTGGAGGATCCCGACGCGCGCGTGCGCGGGCGCGGGCACGCGGTGCTGCATGAAGCGGGCATCGCGCTGACGACGGGCGTGCTGGCCGGCGAAGCCCGGCACGCGCATCGCGGCCACATCTGGCGGGTCGTGCACGGGCGGCCGTTCGTGACCCTGAAGCTGGCGCGCACGGCTGACGGCTATGCGGCGCGCATGGGCGGTGCGCGTCTGATGATTTCCGGCGAGACCGCGATCGCGCGCGTGCACATGATGCGGGCCCATGCCGACGCCATTCTGGTCGGCGTCGGCACCATCCTGGCCGACGACCCGCAGCTGACGGTGCGCCTGCCGGGACTGGAGGACCGCTCGCCGGTGCGCGTGATCTTCGACAGCCGCCTGCGCACGCCGCCGACGGCCAATGTTGTCGCCGGCGCGACGCAGGTGCCGACCTGGATCGTGACCACGCCGAATGGCCCGGCCGAGACCGAGCGTTGCCTCATCGCGCAGGGCGTCGAGGTTCTGCGCGTGGCTGCGGATGCCGAGGGCCAGCTCGATCCGCGCGCGGCCCTTGCCGCTCTCGCCGGACGTGGCATCACGCGGATCTTTACGGAAGGCGGCCCGTCTCTGGCCGAATGTTTTGCGCGCGCCGATCTGCTCGACGAGGTGATGATCTCGACCAGCCCCCACGCCCTCGGGGAGCCTGGCCGTCCGGCCGTCGGCCGCGATCTGCAGGATCACATCGACACGCATTTCCATCCCGTCGGGTCCGAGATGGTCGGCGTCGATCGACTCGACGCTTATGAGAGGAAGCCCTGATGTTCACGGGCATCGTCACCGATGTCGGCCGCATCGCCGCGGTCTCCGGCAGCGACAAGCTGCGCCGCATCCGCATGGATTGTGCCTATGAGCCGGCCGGTATCGCGCTCGGCGCCTCGATCGCCTGCTCGGGACCGTGCCTGACGGTGGTGGCGGTTGGGGCGCGCGCCGGCGGCGCGTGGTTCGAGGTCGACGCCGCCGCCGAGACCCTGGCGCGCACGACCGTCGGCCACTGGCAGGTCGGCACGCGCGTCAATCT
>DATBIR010000248.1:0-7768 GCA_036556825.1 Beijerinckiaceae bacterium | reverse complement strand
AAGCCTCTCCCTCGGAAGAGGTTTTGGCGTCACGGCACGACAGCGGCGGAAAAGCTCTCCTGCAGGGCGGTCGCGCCGCCGCGGGTGACCTCATAGGTGGCGTTGTAGGTGCCCGTCGGCCAGCCGGCGTCGGGCCGCTTTCGGCCGGTGAACATCATCCATTGCGCCTTGTCGCGGTCGAGGGGCGGGGCCGCGCTGTCGGCGATGACCGTGCCGTCGGGCGCCGTCACCTTGAGCCGCTGCACGTCGCCCTGCTTGAGGCCGATGGCGCGGGTGAAGGCGACGAGGGCAGGCGCGGATGGGTCCAGCCGCCGGTGGCCGGCGTCGCCGCTTTCGATCGCCTCCATGGTCACGGGGCCGGGCGCGAAGCCGGTGTTGAGCACCGCGCTCGGCTTGTAGGCCAGCTTTGCTCGCAGCGGCTCGCTCCACAGGGACCTGCCCGATGCGCACGCACCTGGCGCGGCGTCGACGGCGAAGGGGTCGACGACCTTGCCGCCGCGGCGGACGACGAAATGCAGATGCGGGTATTCGGTCGCGCCGGAGAGGCCGATGCGGCCGACCGGCGCGCCCGCGCGCACCCTCGTGCCGGGCCGCACCCGCACGCTGCCCTGCGCCAGATGGCAGTATTGCGTTTCCAGGTTGTCGTCGTGGCCGATGACAAGACCGTTGCCGCATTCGCGGTCACGCACGTCAGGCGCTTCGGCATTGCGCACGGAGATGTCGGGAACGCCGTCACGCACGCGCAAGACGGTGCCGTCGGCAGCGGCCAACACGTCGACGCCCGCCTTCTGCCGCGCAAGGCTGCGCAGCCTGATGTCGGTGCCGTTGTGCTGGTCGTAGGTCAGCGTGCCGCAGCTATAGTCCTGCGCGTCCCGCGACGCATCATGGTCGACATAGTTCTGGATAATGCAATCGGCGCCGATGTTGCAGGCAACCGGCCACTGCAGCTCCAGGCTTTGCGCCGTGGGCGCAAAGGTGACCGCCAGAGCGGCGGCGGCAAGCCGTGACATGAGAGGGCAAAGCATGAACGGGCCTCACGGCGACATCACGGGAGCACCACGGTAAAATCACGACGTGGCCAGATCGTGATCTTAGCGGGAACGAAAGAAGCACGCGAGCATGCGCGCTCCGGCACGCTCACATTTTCCTTGGTCCCGGTCGCCCGCGGTCACGGCGACCCTTCCCGGCCGCAGGAGGCGTCAAATCCCGAGACGCTTCATCTGGGGCTCGGGATAGCGCGTGCCCGCGGCCGCGCCAGGCGGGAAGGCGCCGTCGAGCGCCGCCAGCGTGTCGCGCGACGGCTTGAGCTCGGCGGCGGCGACGTTCTCCTCCAGCCAGCGGCGCTGCTTGGAGCCGGGCAGCGGCACGACAAAGTCGCGCTTGCCAAGCAGCCAGGCAAGCGCCAGCTGCGCCGGCGTGCAGTTCTCCTTGGCGGCGAGCGATTTCAGCGTCTCGAGCAGGCCGACATTCTTCGTGAGGTTGTCGCCCTGGAAGCGCGGCATGTCACGGCGCCGGTCCTTGGCGCCGAGCAGCTCGAGATTGGTGATGGTGCCGGTGAGAAAGCCGCGGCCGAGCGGGCTGTAGGCGACGTAGCCGATGCCGAGCTCGGCGCAGGTGTCGAGGAGCTCCGTCTCGGGATCGCGCGACCACAGCGAATATTCGGTCTGGAGCGCGGCGAGCGGATGCGTGGCGTGGGCGCGGCGGACGGTCTTGGCGCCGGCTTCCGAGATGCCGAGGTGGCGCACCTTGCCCTGTTCGACGAGACGCGCCAGCGCGCCGACCGTGTCCTCAATCGGCACCGACGCATCGATGCGGTGGATGTAATAGAGATCGATCACGTCGACGCCGAGCCGGCGCAGGCTCGCCTCGCAGGCCTGGGGGACGTAGTCCGGCTTGCCGTTCACGTCAGTCTTGCCGTCAGGCAGGCGGATGTTGCCGAATTTGGTGGCGAGAACGACCTTGTCGCGGATGCCCTTGATGGCCCGGCCGACCAGCTCTTCGTTGGCTCCGAAGGCATAGGCGTCGGACGTATCGATCAGCGTCACGCCGAGCTCGACGGCGCGGTGCACCGTGGCGATCGCCTCCGGCTCGCTCGGCTCGCCGTAGATCGGCGTCATGCTCATGCAGCCGAGGCCGATGGCCGACACCTCGAGTTGACCCAGCCGGCGTGTCTTCATCCTTGTCCTCCCAGGGGCGATTGCGGCCCGTTTCTCAACAGCATGATCGCTTCAGATTGAATTGATCGCTCCACATCCTTTTGAGGCGCATGATCTTTTTCGGCGACGCCTGGACCATCTCTCAGCTCTTTGATCTCGCATGATCTTTTCCGAAAGTGGTGTCCACCCCCGGCTCACGCCCGGGGGCACGCTTTCGCCGGATCATGCTGTAGCGCATGGCTTTCGTTGGCGACAACATTCGGCGGATCACAGATTCGCGGGAAGATCCAGGCGCTCAACCGACCCTTGCGACGCGCGGCGCCGTCTCGGCGTCCGGGCGCGCGATCTTGGCGCCGGGCCACAGCGCCGGCTTGGCGCGCTCGTATTGCGGGGGGCGCGGCAGGTCGGCCCCGAGCGCCTCGGCCGCGTGCCAGGGCCAGCGCGGGTTGTCGAGGAGGCCGCGCGCAAGCGCGACGAAATCGGCCTGGCCTTTCTCAATGATGTCGTTGGCCTGATGCGGGTCGGCGATCAGGCCGACGCTGCGGGTGACGATGCCGGTCTCAGCCTTGACCTTGGCCGCGAACGGCACCTGGTAACCGGGCCCAAGCGGAATGCGCGCCTTGAGGCTGATGCCGCCGGAACTCACGCAGACATGCGTGAAGCCGATCGTCTTGAGCGCCGCAGCGAGCGCGACGGCATCTTCGCCCTCAAGGCCGCCGTCCATCCAGTCGCTGCCGGTGATGCGGGCGCCGACGGCGATCTCCTTCGGAACCGCGTCGCGCACGGCGCGCGCCACGGCGAGCGGAAACGCCAGGCGCCGGTCGCGGTCGCCGCCCCAGCGGTCGTCGCGGCGGTTGGCGAGCGGCGACTGGAAGGCGTGCAGCAGATAGCCGTGGGCCATGTGCAGCTCGATCACCTCGAAGCCGAGCCGCACCGCGCGCCGGGCGGCGTCGACGAAGGCGAGGCGGATGCGCTCGATCCCGGCCTCGTCGAGCCCGGCCGGCACGGGCCAGCCGTCGTCGAGAGCGATCGGCGAGGGCGCGACGGTCTGCCAGGGATCGTCGTCCGCACGTAATGGCGTGCCGCCTTCCCACGGCCGGCGCGCCGAGGCCTTGCGGCCGGCATGGGCGAGCTGGATGCCGAAGCGCGTGCCGGGCAGCGCCACCGAACGCGCCGCGGCGAGCACGCGCGCCATGGCGCGCTCGTTGTCGTCGCTGTAGAGCCCGGTGCAGCCGTGGGTGATGCGCCCGATGCGCTCGACCCCGGTCGCCTCGACGACGACCAGGCCGGCGCCGGACATGGCCATGGTCATCAGGTGCTGCAGATGCCAGTCGGTCATGCAGCCGTCGGCCGCCGAATACTGGCACATGGGCGAGACGGCAATGCGGTTGGGAAGGCGGACCGGGCCGAGAGCGAGCGGCGAGAACAGCGATGGGGTCATGCAGCACCAGCAAGGTAGGGAAGCGGCGAAGGGCGACAAGAATGCTGCGGCATCAGGCCGTGAGCAATCGGCAATCGGCCGCCCGACCCTTGCTCGATGCAAAGCGCCGGTCGCCGATTGCCGAATGCCCCACGATCATGCGGCAGGCACCAGCTCAGACAGCTTCGCCCAGCGCTGATTGAGCTGCGAGGCGAAGTCGTCGAGATCGCGCAGAAAGGCTTCAGCCGCCCGCGACAGGGGGCGCCGCGACGGTTCGATCAGGACGAGGTCGAGCATGAAGGCGGGATCGATGATCGGGTTGACCGTGAACGGCCGCGGCTCGTCTTCCTGCGCCATCATGATGCCGGGCAGGATGGTCATCCATTCGGTGCGGGAGATGAAGTCGAGGGTCCCGAGCATGGCGTCGAGCTCGAGGAGGCGCTCGATCTCGACGCCGTTGGAGGCGAAATAGGTCTCGAGCAGGCGTCGACGCGTATTCACCTTGCCGGGCACGACGAGCTTGAGCGGCCCGAGATCGGCCAACCTGACGGGCTCAAGATGCGTGAGCGGAGAGCGGACCCTCGAGACGAGCACCTCGGGGGTGCGCAGGAACAGCCGGCTCTTGAGCCCGGAGCCGCCGGAGAACGACGGCACGATCGCGAAATCCAGCTCGCCCGCCTGAACCTGCTGGGTCAGGGACGCGCTGTAGCCCTCGAGCACGTGCACGACGATGTTGGGATGCGCCTCGATGAAGCGTGCCAGGACGGGCGCCAGGGCGCAGCGCGTCATGGTCGGCATCAGGCCGATCACGATCTCGCCGTCGAGGCCGCCGGCATGGCTGCGCACCGCCCGGTCCGCGGCCGCGTGCGCGCGCAGCACGTCGATGCAGCGGCGGTAGTAGCTATCCCCGGCCGGCGTCGGCACCACGCGTCCCTTCTCGCGCGAGAACAGCCGCACGCCGAAACTTTCCTCGAGCTTGCGGATATGCTGGGAAACGCCCGACTGGGTCGCGTTCTCACGGGTTGCGGCGGCCGTGAAGGAGCGCTCCTCGTAGGCGGCGATGAACAGGCGGATATCCCTCAAGCTGCCCGACATGAAAGGTGCCCAAACCAGGTGGTCCCATCTGGATTTATGATCGATCTTAGCAGATCATATTATTTCGGACACTGGGCCTGAGGCCCTATATTTCGGGGGCCGTTGTCTCAAATTGACACGAAGGGACGGGCACGGCCGACGAGCCTGAGCGAGACGCGATGACGGTGCACAGCATTTCCTTCGACCAGGACGTGATCGACCAGCGCCACCTGCGCCACGCGCTGGGGCGGTTCGCGACGGGGGTGACGGTGATCACCACCCGCACCGCGGAGGGCAAGCTCGAGGGCCTCACCGCCAACTCGTTCTCGGCGGTCTCCCTCGACCCGCCGCTGGTGCTGTGGAGCCTGCGCCGCAACGCCTCGTCGCTGTCGAGCTTCAGCGATTCCGGCTATTTCGCCGTCAACGTGCTCGCCGCCAATCAGTGCGACCTCTCGCGCCACTTCGCCACGCCGTCGAAGGACAGGTTCGCCGGCACCGATTACGCGGTCGGGCTGGGGGGATGCCCGCTGCTGCCCGATTGTCTGGCCAGCTTCGAGTGCAGCACGGAACACACGGTGACCGGCGGTGACCACATTATCTTCATCGGACGCGTGCTGCGCGCCACCTATCGCGACGGCGAGCCGCTGATCTTCAGCGCCGGCAAATACTGCACGCATTCGCTGCTCGCCGACGGCGTCTGATGCCGCCCTTCTCCGGCGAGGCGGCGCCGCACGCCCGCTCCCACGACTTCCGCACCAGCTGAAGCAACACGAACAGGAACGAACAGCATGATCCACGCCGCAATCGCCGGGCTCGGCTGGTGGGGGAAGCACATGGTGCGTCGCATGGCCCATTCGGAGGCCTTGCGCATCGTCAAGGCGGTGGAGGCCAATCCGGCGCTCGAGGGATTCGCGGCCGAACACGGCCTCACCTTCACGCGCAGCCTTGCGGACGCCTTCAAGGACCCGGCCCTCGATGCGGTCATCCTGTGCACGCCGCATTCGATGCATACCGAGCAGGTGCTGGCGGCGGCAGCCGCCGGCAAGCACGTGTTCTGCGAGAAGCCGCTGGCGCTCAAGCGCGCCGACGCCGAACGCTCGGTGCAGGCCTGCCGCGAGGCCGGCGTGGTGCTCGGCATCGGCCATGAACGACGCTTCGAGCCGGCCATCCAGGAGGTGTTGCGGCTCGTCAGCGAGGGGGCGCTCGGCACGATCATGCATGTCGAGGCGAATTTCAGCCACGACAAGCTCGCCAACGTGCCCGAGGGCGACTGGCGCGCCTCGCCCAAGGACGCACCGGCGGCCGGCATGACCGCCATGGGCATCCATCTCACCGACCTGTTCGCATACCTGTTCGGCCCGGTCACCGAGGTCTATGCCGCCACCACGAGCCGGGTCGCCTACAAGCAGACCGGCGACGTCATCTCGGCGCAGATGCGCTTCGCGTCCGGCGCCACCGGCTATCTCAACGCCATCCTGGTGACGCCGCTCTACATCACCTTCACCGTGTTCGGCTCGGAGGCGTGGGCGGAGATCCGCAACCACACCCATCCCGATACGCCCGGCCCGACGACGCTCACGGTGCAATATCGCGACGGCCGCCGCGACGTGCGCGACTACGAATGGACCGACACGGTGAAAGCCAATCTCGAGAATTTCGCCCGCGCCGTGCAAGGCAAGGGCGAGTATCTATTCACCGATGCGCAGAAGATCGGCAACGTCGCCGTGCTCGAGGCGGTCACCACCTCGGTCGCCACCAACGCGCCGGTGCAGGTGGCGCCTGTGGTGTAGCGCTGCGCGGCGACCGGTGGAGCGCAACCCTCTCCCCATCGGGGAGAGGGTAGGGTGAGGGGGAGCGCCCCTTCCGGAAGAGGCGATCCCCCTCACCCGGTGCGCTGCCGCGCACTCGACCTCTCCCCGTCGCGGCGAGGTTACGACAGCGGCGCGCCGGGCTGGCGCAGGGGATGGGCGCGGGCGAAGGCATCCTCGGCAAGGCAGGTCTCGACAATGCGCGAAACGGTCGGGAATTCACGCAAGTCGCCCTGGAACAGCGTGTTGCCGACGGCGAGGCTGACGAGGCAGATGTCGGCGATCGTGACCGTGTCGCCGTGGCAATAGCGCCCGGTCTCGCCCTCGCTGGCGAGATGCTGCTCGACGGCGCGCAGGCCGGCGCCGATCCAGTGGCGGATCCAGGCGAGGCGCTGGGCCTCGTCGAGGCCGAACTGCGCGGCCAGGTATTCGCGGATGCGCGGCACGATCAGGGGATGGGCATCGCAGGCGACGATCTGGGCGAGGCCGCGCACGCGGGCGCGGCCGCGGGCATCCGGCGGCAGGAGCGGCGGCTGCGGTTGACGCTCGTCGAGATATTCGAGGATGGCGAGGGACTGGAACAGGGCTGGTCCGTCGCCGTCGATCAGGGCCGGCACGACCATCTGCGGGTTGACGGCCCGATACTCCGGTGCGCGCTGCTGGCCCGCCATCAGGTCGATCATGGTCTCTTCAGCCGGAAGCCCTTTCAGGTTAAGCGCGATGCGCACGCGCAGCGTCGCGAGCGAACGCCAGTAGCCGAACAGCTTCATCCCGAGCCCCCACCTGAAAGGATCACCGATGCGCCTGCCCGATATCGTGGTTGAAAGCCTCACCCCGGACCAGCGCCGCGTCTACGACGCCATCCTGTCGGGGCCGCGCGGGGTCGTCCAGGGGCCGCTGCGGGTATGGCTGAACTCGCCGGAGCTTGCCGACCGGGCGCAGGCGCTGGGCGCCTTCTGCCGCTACCACACCACCTTGCCGCCGCGGCTCTCCGAACTCGCCATCATCACCACGGGCGCCTACTGGAAGGCCGGTTTCGAATGGGCCGTGCATGCGCCGATCGCGCTGAAAGCCGGGCTCGACCCGGACGCGGTCGAGGCGATCCGCAAGGGCGAGCCGCCGCGCCTGGACAAGCCCGACGAGGCGGCGCTGCACGCCTTCGCGCACGAACTGCTGCACGATCGCAAAGTGTCCGAGGCGACCTACCGGCGCGCCGAGGCTGAGCTCGGCGCGCGCGCGCTCGTCGATCTCGTCGGCATCCTCGGCTATTACGGCCTGATCTCGATGACCATCGTGGCCTTCGAGGTGCC
>DATBIR010000247.1:0-4700 GCA_036556825.1 Beijerinckiaceae bacterium | reverse complement strand
CAGGGCGCCGTTGGCCGGGACGAACGGCCCGTAATACGACAGATACGCGCCGAGATCCGCCTTGAGGTCGATCCTCAGGCCGAGGAAGCGGCCATGCCGGTCGAGCGCCATTTCGGCGCGGGTGAGGTTGTCGCGTCCCTGCGCGTCGCCCAGAAAATGCTCGGTGCGGTCGGCGAACCATTTGACCGGACGCTGCAGGCGTTCCGCGGCGAGCGCGCAGAGCGCATACTCGCGAACCGGAAACATCTTGGTGCCGAAGCCGCCGCCGACATCGGGCGTGACGACGCGCATGCGTTCACGCCCCACTTTCAGAAGGGATTTGGCAACCGCGTCGCGGATCGTGTGGCTCCCCTGGCTGCCGAGGGTCAACGTCCAGCGTTGCGTGGCGGCGTCTTATTCGGCGACGCAGGCGCGCGGCTCGATGTAATTGGTGACGACGCGATTGTTGACGAGCGTCAGCGAAACGACGCGATCCGCGCCGGCGAAGGCGGCATCCGTCGCGCTGCGATCGCCGACCTCGGTGTCGAAGGCGACGTTGCCGGCCATGTCGGGCCAGACCCGCGGCGCGCTGTCGGCGCCTGCAGCCTCGATGCCGACCACGGCGTCGAGCGGCTCCCAGTCGATCATGATGGCTTCCGCCGCGTCGCGCGCCTGGTCGAGCGTCTCGGCGACCACGAAGGCGACCGCATCGCCGACGTGGCGAACCATGTCCGCGCACAGCGCGGGATAGGGCGGCTGCGCCATCGGCGAGCCGTCCGCATTCTCCACCGCGCCCGGGCACGGCAACGTGCCGAGATGTTTCGTCTCTTCGTGCGTGAGGATCAGAAGAACGCCGGGCATGGCTCGGGCCGCCGCCACGTCCGCGATCCTGAAGCGCGCGTGGGCATGCGGGCTGCGCACCACGAAGGCGTGCGCCGCCCCTTGCGGGTAATGGTCGTCGGTGTAGCGCCCCTGCCCCGTGACCAGCCGCACGTCCTCGACCCGCGTGACTGGCTGGCCGACCCCGAATTTTTTCGCACGCATGCACTGCTCCACGCCTGGTGCCACGCAATCTAATCCGGCTCGTTGCGCAGTGGGAGCGGTTTCGCCGGCATGCGTGCGGCCAAGCGAGAGATGAGCCGATCAGCTGAACCGATGTCGCTCGGCCGACGTTCCGCGCGCGCCGCTCACTCGGCGGGCGACGGTTGCGGCTCGGTGGGGGCCTCGGCACGGCGGGCCCGCTCGCGCGTCAGCAGCTTGAAGAACATCGGCACGAAGAAGATGGCCAGGAAGGTCGCCGCGAGCATGCCGCCGATCACGCCGGTGCCGATCGAGTGGCGGCTGGCGGAGCCGGCGCCGGTGCTGATGGCAAGCGGCACGACGCCGAGGATGAAGGCCAGCGAGGTCATCACGATCGGGCGGAAGCGCAGGCGCGCCGCCTCGACCGCAGCGTCGTAGACCGAGCCGCCTTCGCGATGGCGTTCGGCGGCGAATTCGACGATCAGGATCGCGTTCTTGGCGGCGAGGCCGATCAGGGTCACGAGGCCGATCTGGAAATAGACGTCGTTCTCGATGCCGCGCAGGTAGATCGCGAGAATGGCGCCGAACAGCGCGAACGGCACAGCCGTGATCACCGCAAGCGGCAGCGACCAGCGCTCGTATTGCGCCGCGAGGATCAGGAACACCATGACGAGACCGAAAATGAAGGCCAGGTTGCCCGTGCCCGCGGTGGCGAGTTCCTGGTAGGCCGACCCCGTCCAGCCGATCGTGTACTCGCTCGGCAGGGTCTGCCCGACGACCTGCTGCATCGCCGCGATCGCCTGCCCGGACGAGAAGCCCGGCGCCGGGTTGCCCAGGATCTTGGCGGCGGGAAAGATGTTGAACCGGTCGACCGTATCGGGCCCGATGACGCGCACGACGGAGACGAGCACGTTGAGCGGGACCATGGCGCCGGTCTGGGAGCGCACGAAGACGTGCCGGAGATCTTCCGGGCTCTGGCGGAAATCGGCCTCCGACGACAGGCTGACCCGGTAGGTGCGCCCGAACAGGGTGAAATCGTTGACGTAGAAGCTGCCGAAGGTGCTCTGCATCGTCTCGAATATGACGGTGATCGGCACGCCGAGGGCCTTCGCCTTTTCGCGGTCGACGTCGATCCGGTATTGCGGCACGGAGGTGTTGAAGGTCGTGCTGACGCCGCGCAGCTCGGGGCGCTGGTTGGCAGCCTGCACGACCCGGTTGGCGGCCTGGGCAAGGCTCTCGAGACTGCCGCCGGAGCGGTCCTGGAGATACAGCTCGAAGCCGCCGGTCGTGCTGATGCCCTGGATCGGCGGCGGATTGAAGCCGATCAGGAAGCCGTCGCGAAACTGCGCGTTGAGGGCCGCGAAGGCGGGCGCCAGGTTGCGCGCGTCCATGCGCGGATCGGTGCGCTCCGACCAGTCCTTGAGCGTCACGAAGGACACGCCGGAATTGGTCTTCTGCGCGCCGGACAGGAAGTCGTAGCCGGCCAGCGTGACGATTGCGGCGACGGCGGGGTTCTGCAACACGCCCTGGTTCACCCGCTCCGTCACGGCCCGCGTGCGGTCGAGGGAGGCGGCCGGCGGCAGCGCCGTCACGAGAAAGACGTAGCCCTGGTCCTCCTGCGGAACGAGCCCGCCCGGCACCCGTTGGAACAGGTACCAGGTCGCCCCGAGCATGGCGACGACCAGCAGGAGACCGACCAGCGCGTGCCGCAGGAAGAAGCGCACCCCGCCCGTGAAGCGATCGGTGGTCCATTCGAAGGCGCGGTTGAACAGCCGGAACGGGAGCAGAGGGCGGCCGTGGCTGCGCGTCAGGATCAACGCACAGAGCGCCGGCGTCAGGGTGAGGGCGACGATGCCCGAGATCACCACAGACACCGCGATGGTCACCGCGAACTGGCGGTAGAGCTCGCCGGCGAGGCCGCCCAGGAACGACACCGGGACGAACACGGCGCACAGCACGAGCACGATGGCGATGACTGGCCCGCTCACCTCGTTCATCGCCTGGATCGCGGCGTCGCGTGGGCTCTTGCCCTCGGTCGTCATGATGCGCTCGACATTCTCCAGGACGACGATGGCGTCGTCGACCACGATGCCGATCGCCAGCACCATGCCGAACAGCGTGAGCAGATTGATCGAGAAGCCGAGCAGATACATGCCGGCGAAGGTGCCGATGATCGACACCGGAACCGCAACCACCGGGATCAGCGTCGCGCGCACACTCTGCAGGAACACGAAGACAACGAGCACGACCAGCACGATCGCCTCGATGAAGGTCGTGACCACCTCCTCGATCGAGGCTTCGACGAAGCGTGTCGTGTTGAACGGAATGTCGTATCGGAGCCCGTCCGGGAAGCGTTGCGACAGGCGGTCCATGGCCGTCTTCACGGCGCCGGCGACCTCGAGCGCATTGGCGCCGGGCTGCAGGAAAATGCCGATCGGCACGGCGGGCGAGCCGTTGTAGGTGGCGACCAGGCTGTAATTCAGAGCGCCAAGCTCGACCCGCGCCACGTCCCTGAGGCGAAGCGCGGCGCCGTTCTCGTCGGAACGCAGGATGATGCTCTCGAACTCGCGCGGATCGGCGAAGCGGCCCTGCGTCGTTACCGAATAGGTGAAGGCCTGCGCGCCCGGCGCCGGCTCGTCGCCGAAGCGGCCGGCCGCGAACTGGGCATTCTGCTCGCGGATGGCAGCAGCGATGTCGCTCGGCGTGAGGTTGTATTGCGCGACCTTGTCCGGCTTGAGCCAGATGCGCATCGAATAGTCGGAGGCGCCGAACAGCGTCGCATCGCCAACCCCGGGCGTGCGCCGCAGCTCGTCGAGAATGTTGATGAGCGCGTAGTTGGATATGAAGATGGTGTCGTAGCGGCCGCCCGGCGACGACAACGTCAGCACCTGCAGGATCGAGCTCGAGCGCTTGTTGACGGTCACGCCCTGCCGGCGCACCTCCTCGGGGAGAAGCGCGCTCGCGCGTTGCACGCGGTTGTTGACGTTG
Source organism: Beijerinckiaceae bacterium (assembly GCA_036556825.1). Classification (GTDB taxonomy): domain Bacteria; phylum Pseudomonadota; class Alphaproteobacteria; order Rhizobiales; family Beijerinckiaceae; genus JAJKJG01. The sequence goes on along the minus strand of DATBIR010000247.1, from coordinate 713 downwards.
ATCGTCGCCTGGTCGGGATCGGTGCCGATCTGGAAGGTCACCGTCAGGTTGAGCGTGCCCGAGCCGGTCGAGGTCGAGCGCATGTAGATCATGTTCTCGACGCCGTTGATCTGTTGCTCGAGAGGTGCCGCAACGGTCTCGGCGATGGTCTGCGCGGTAGCTCCCGGATAGGTCGCCGTGACGACGACTTCCGGCGGCACGATCTGTGGATACTGCGCGATCGGCAGGGCGCGCATGGCCATCAGGCCGGCGAGCACGATCACGATCGACAGGACCGACGCGAAGACCGGCCGGTTGATGAAGAATCTGGAGATCATGGCCGGGCGCCCGCTGCTGCGGTCGGAGCGCCGTTCGCCTGGCTTGTCGCCGCCGTAGCGAGGGGCACCGGCCGAACCGGGGCGCCGGGCCGGACACGAATGATGCCGTCGACGATCACGCGCTCGCCCGGCTTCAGTCCCTGCTGCACGATCCACCCTGTTTCGATTTCGCGGCCGAGGCGCACCGGGCGCGCCTGCGCGGCGTTGTTCTCGCCGATCACATAGACGAACGGCCCCTCGGGGCCCTGCGAGACGGCCTGCTTCGGAACGACGATCGAGTCGGGGAGCGCGATGCCGCGGATGACGACCCGCACGAACTGCCCGGGCAGCAGGGTGCCGGCCCGGTTCGGCAGAACAGCCCGGACCTGCAGCGTTCCGGTGCGCGGATCGATCGAT
>DATBIR010000246.1:0-37811 GCA_036556825.1 Beijerinckiaceae bacterium | reverse complement strand
TCGACGCCGTTCTCGTCCGGATCGCGCAGGTAGAGCGCTTCGCTGACGCCGTGATCGCTGGCGCCGTCGAGCGCGATGCCGGCCGCGCGCACCCGGCGCAGGGCGTCGGCGAGCTCGGCGCGGCTCGGATACAGGATGGCGGTGTGGAACAGGCCGGTCGACCCGGGCGGTGGCGGCGCGCCGCCGAGGCTTTCCCAGGTGTTGAGGCCGATATGGTGATGGTAGCCGCCGGCCGAGATGAAGGCGGCGCCGCTGCCGTACCTTTGCATTAAGTTAAAGCCGAGCACACCGCAGTAGAAGCCGAGAGCACGATCGAGGTCGGCGACCTTGAGATGGACGTGGCCGATGCGCACCCCGGACCCGACCGCCGATACCGCACGTCTGACATTGACCGGATCGTGCAAGGGATGAAGCGCATCGGAGCTCATCTTTGATCCAACCTCGTGCGGAGCAACGCCGTCTGCGCGGAACGCCCGGTTCCGGGCAGCATGCGCAGCAGGGTGCGGTCCCGGCGAACGAAATGATGGTGCAGCGCCGCGCTGATGTGAACCAGCACGATCGCCGCAAGCGTGAAGACGAACGTGTAGTGGAACAGGAAGATCCGCTTGGCGAGTTGCTCGTCTGTCGGGACCGGCAGGGTCAGCGGCATCGTCCAGAACAGGTTGACCGGCGGGCAGCAGGCGGAGGTCGCGGCCCAGCCCGTGAGCGGGACGAGGAAGATCAACACGTACATCGCGTAATGCGACGCATTCGCCGCGTAGCGCTGCCAGGCCGGGATGTCGGGCTCGAGCGGCGGCGCGCCGCGCCCCAGCCGGATCGCCGCGCGGATCACGGCAAGGCTGAAGACGATGATGCCAAATGACTTGTGCAACTCGTAAAGCGTGTTCGTCGTCGGGCCTTCACCGAGACGGGTCATGGTCAGGCCCGCCGGGATCATGATCAGGAGGATGACGGCGGCGATCAGCCAATGCAGCCATTTCTGGACCGGCGAATAGGATGCGGGTAGGTCACTCATGCCCGACCTCCGAGGCTATGGGCGGCGCGGATGGGACAACGGCGGCCACGCTCCGAAGCAGGAAATAAAACCTATTATTTCGTCGTCCGGCGCCGTCGGCATCCAACGCCGGGACTGCCGTGTATCTGAGCCCGTGAACTTTGCTCTTTGAGCCCGTGACGGTGGTGCTATGTTGACCACGTTCATCTCCCATCCAGCTTCGGCTGGTTATCAGCAGCATGGCCGTGCACTATATCAGGACCGAGCCGGCGATCGGCATCGGACTCTAAGGTCTTCCGAGCGATGATGCGTCTCGTATTAAGCTTTTCACGCGGCCTCGACCAGATGTCCGTCGAACGGGCGATTGCCGAGTTTCGCACCGCGCGTCCGGTCCTCATCGAGGATGGCGAAAGTTGCGCACTCGTCATCGGGGTCGAGGATCTCGACAGCAGCCGCGTGGAGCAACTCGACGCCCTGGCGGGTGGGCAGGCGCGCCTCGTCCTGCCGGCGGCGCGCCTGCGGCGCCTGGGGCTCGACCGCACGCAGACCGGCGCGATTGCGCTGCCGTCGATCGACCTGAGCCGCATCGAGACGCTGGCCTTGAAGAGCGATGCGCGCACGGACGCCCCGGTTCGTTGCGCGGGACCGCTCGATCACGATGCGGTCGAGCTTGCGCGTCTGGCGCTGGTCCTGCCGGCCGTGATCGTCGTGCCGATCTGCAAGACAATCGAGATCGATCCCTCGATTCTGCGCGTCAGGAGCGCGGCGCTGCGCGCCTATCGCCAGGCGAATGCGCACGAGCTCAAGATCGTGTCGCGCGCACCGGTGCCGCTCGAAGGCGCGCCGGATACCGAATTCGTCGTGTTCCGCGGCGGCGAAGGGCTGCGCGACCAGGTCGCGATCATCGTCGGCAAGCCGGATCTGACCAAGCCGGTGCCGGTCCGCCTGCATTCCGCGTGCCTGACCGGCGATCTTTTCGGCAGCCTGAAATGTGACTGCGGCGATCAACTGCGTGGCACCGTCCGCTGGATGGCGCAGAACGGCGGCGGCATCCTGCTCTATCTCGATCAGGAAGGGCGCGGCAACGGCATCGCCAACAAGATCCGCGCCTACAAGCTGCAGAGCCAGGGCTACGACACCTACGATGCCGACGAGGTGCTGGGATTCGAGCTCGACCAGCGCCGCTTCGATTTCGCGGCCGAGATGCTGCGTCAGCTCGGGGTGCCGCACGTGCGGCTGATCACCAACAACCCGGAGAAGATCGCGGCCTTGCGCAAGGCCGGCCTCGAAGTGGTGTCGGATCAGCGCGTCCTCGGTCGGCCGACGGCCGAGAATGTGCGCTATCTCGCCTCCAAGCGCGACCGGGCCGGGCACTTCATCGATTTCGATACGCTCGCTGCCCTGGCCCCGAACCAGGATTGACGGCGCCGTGATAGTGTGGGCGCGAGCCGCTTCCCGGTGAAGCCGCCGCGCTTGTTTCGTTTGTCGGCATGACCCTGTTCGGCGAACCAGCCGTCCCATCGGCGCCGCAAGAGCGCTGGCCGCTCTCGGGGACGCTGGCATTGTTCGCCGCGGGCTGGCTCGTCCTGAGCTGGCCGTGGCTGTCAGGTGCCGTGACGATTCCGTGGGACGCCAAGGCGCATTTCTATCCGCAACTGCAGTTCCTGGCGCAATCCCTGCACCGCGGCGAGCTGCCGTTCTGGACGCCATACGTATTTTCCGGCACGCCGCAGGTCGCCGACCCGCAATCGTTGATTTTCTCGCCGCCGTTTCTCGCGCTGGCCTTGCTCGATGCGAACCCGAGCTTCCGGGCGGCCGACGCCGCCGTCCTCGGCATGCTCGCGCTCGGCGGCGTGGCGATCGTCGCGCTGTTTCGTGACCGCGGCTGGCACGCGGCGGGCGCACTCGTGGCGGCGTTCGCCTTCGCCTTCGGCGGCGCCGCTGCCTGGCGCATCCAGCATATCGGGCAGATCCTGAGCCTTGCCTGGCTGCCGATCGCCTTCTGGCTGCTCACGCGCGCCCTGGAGCGGCACTCGCCTGCCTACGGACTGGCCAGCGGGGTTGCGGCGGGACTGATGGTGCTCGGCCGCGATCAGGTCGCCTATCTCGGCGTCTGGGTTCTGAGCGGGGCCGTGCTGGCGCATTGGCTCGACTGGGGCGGTGGTTGGCGGGCTATCCGCGCCGACCTTGTGCCGCTGGCCTGCGGCGCGATCGGCGGCGCCCTGGTGGTCACGGTTCCGGTGCTCATGACCCTGCTGCTGGCCGAAGGCTCGAACCGGCCTGCTATCGATCATCTCGGTGCGGGGCAGGGTTCGCTGCATCCGGCTCTTCTGCTCACGGCCGTGGCGGCGAATCTGTTCGGTGCGGACGGCCCCTTGCAGAATCACTGGGGTCCGCCAAGTCCGCTCTGGGGTTCGGTCGATCTGTTTCTGGCCCGCAATATGGGCCAGCTCTATATCGGGGCGTTGCCGATTGCCTTGATCATGACCGCGGCGCTCCGGCCCGCTGCGTTGTGGTCGCGCGAGATCCGCTTCTTCACGGTACTGGCGGCGCTCGTGCTGCTCTATGCCCTGGGCCGCTACACGCCGTTCTTCCGCGCCGCATTCGCAATCGTGCCTGGTGTCGATCTCTTCCGCCGACCGGCGGATGCGGTCTTCCTCGTCGGTTTCGCGGCGGGGATCCTTTCCGGCTACGTGACCCATTGCTGGTGCCAGGGCAGCGCCGGGCCGGTCGGCCGTCTGCGACGCACCTTTGCGGGCGTCCTGGTCGTCGTTCCGGTGGCGCTGTGTGTCGCCGTGCCGATTGCGAAGGACACGTTTCACCTTGCACATATACCGATCACCGTCGCGGCCCTGTGCCTTGCGGCCGCGCTCGTGGTGATCGCGTTCCTGCCGCTGCTTGCGGCCCGATCGACGGCGGCGACGCTCGTGCTCGTGACCCTCGTCATGACGGCCGATCTGCGCGTCAACAACGGCCCGAACGAGTCGACGGCGCTGCCCACGGAAACCTACGACGTTTTGCGTCCCGGCAGCGGCAATCCGATCGTCGCAACCCTCAAGGCGAGAACCGCCGAGACCGCCTCGGACACAAGGATGGATCGGGTCGAACTGACCGGCCTCGGCTTCCACTGGCCGAATGCCAGCCTCGTGCATCGGCTGCATAACGTCCTCGGCTATAACCCGCTGCGGCTCGGTGCGTATACGTCTGCAACCGGGGCCGGCGACCACGTCGCCCTGCCGGAGCAGCGGACTTTCGCGCCGCTGTTCCCCTCCTACCGGTCGGTGCTGGCAGACCTGCTCGGCCTTCGCTTTATCGTGACCGGCGTGCCCGTCGAGCAAATCGACCCCAAGCTGCGTCCGGGCGATCTCAAGCTCCTCGCCGAGACGGGCGACGGCTTTGTCTACGAAAATCCGCGCGCCGCGCCCCGCGCCGCGTTTGCCACGGTCGCCCGGGTCGCGGACTTCGCCGCCCTGCTGCGCGACGGCAACTGGCCGGATGTCGACTTTTCGAGGACGGTGCTCGTGGAAGCGGGGGCGCCGCACCCGGAGACGGCGAACCGCGTCCCGCCGGCCGCGGGGAGGGTGCGCATCGTGACCTACCGCAACACCGAGGTCGTGATCGATGTCGAGGCGGCCGCGGATGGCTACGTCGTTCTCAGCGACCCCTGGCATCCCTGGTGGCAGGCGAGTGTCGATGGGCAGCACGTGCCGATGCTGCGCGCCAACGTGCTGTTCCGCGCGGTGTGGGTGCCGACCGGCAGCCACACCCTGCGCTTCGAGTTCCGGCCGCTGGCCGGGCTGTGGCGACAAGTCAAGGCTCTCACGGGCTTTTGAGGGTGTGGGCGGCGCGCGTCCGGCACGCGGGATCGATGGCGCCGTGACATTGCCGCGGATGCCACCTACATTCGCCCGCACGTTTCGTGCCGGCAAGAACATGTTGCGGGGATTCACTGTCGCGCTGGGCGCGCTCACGGCTCTCGTCCTCGGCGCGGCGCCGCTGGATGCACGCATGTTGCGCTGGGCGCGCTCCATGGACGTGAGCACGCTCGATCCTCACGCCGCCAATACCGGTCCGGACATCCTGCTCGCGCATCAGGTCTATGAGCCTCTGATCATCCGCCAGGTCGACGGCTGGATGGTTCCGGCGCTCGCAACGTCGTGGGCTCTCTCCGGTGACCCCAAGGTGTGGGAGTTCAAGCTGCGGCCCGACGTGACGTTTCACGACGGCGCGCGGTTCACCGCGGACGATGTCGTGTTCTCGATCGAGCGTGCGCGCTCGGAGACATCCGACATGAAGTCGCTGCTGTCCTCCGTCGAGAGCGTCACGAAGGTTGATGACCTGACCGTGCGCTTTCGCACCAAGGGTCCCGATCCTCTCCTGCCCAATAACCTGACCGACATCTTCATCATGGACCGCGAATGGTCCGAGAAGAACGGCGCCACCTGGCCCAACAACGGAAAGACGAAGGACGGGAGCTTCGCGGCCGCGAACGCCAACGGCACGGGCGCCTACATGCTCGTCAGCCGGCAGCCGGGTGCGAAGACGGTCCTGCGCCGGAACGAGGCTTACTGGGGGCGCAACGAGTTCCCCCTCGAGATCAGCGACATCGTCTATCGGCCGATTCCCGACAATGCCGCCCGCATTGCCGCGCTGCAGGCCGGCGAGGTCGATTTCGTGCAGGATGTGCCTGTTCAGGATGCACAGCGGCTCCAGGGCATGCCCGGGATCCGGATCAATACGGGGCCGGAGAACCGCTCGGTCTTTCTCGGAATGGACATTGGCTCGCGCGAGCTGAGGTCGTCGACCGTCAAGGGGCGCAACCCGTTTGCAGACCGGCGTGTGCGCGAAGCCGTGAACATGACGATCGATCGGGACGCCATCCGGCGCAGCGTGATGCTCGGCCAGTCCGTGCCCGCCGGGATCATCGTGCCGCCGTTCTCGCATGGCTACAGCAGGGATCTCGACCGGGTGCCGCACGTCGATCGGCAGCGGGCGCGCGCGCTGCTGCAGGAAGCCGGTTACCGCGACGGCTTTTCGGTCGCGCTCCACTGCACCAATGACCGTTACGTCAACGACGAGGGGCTCTGTCGGCGCATCGCGGAGATGCTGGGGGAGGTCGGCATTCGGGTCCGCGTCACAGCGCAGCCGGCCGTGCAGCATTTTCCCCAGGTGCGCCGCGCCGAGCTCGACTTCTATCTGCTCGGCTGGGGCGTGACGACATTCGATTCCGAATACATCTTCAGCCTGCTCTACCACACCAACACGGGTGCCCTCGGCGGCTGGAATGGGACGAAGTTCTCCGACCCGGTCATCGATGCCGAGATCCGCGCCCTGCGCACCGAGATCGACGTCGGTCGGCGCAATGCCGCCATGGCCGGCCTGTGGCAGAAGCTCAAGGCCGAGACGATCTACATCCCGCTCCACAACCAGACCATCACGCACGCCATGCGGGACGAGTTCAACATCCCGATCGACGTCTCGAACCAGCCCAAGATGAAATACGTCGGCGCGCGCCGTCACTGAGGAACGACGCTCGCGGCGAGCCAGGGCATTTTCCGGCCGAGTGGGTGCGTTTCGCGGAAAGCTTGAGCAGGATCGGGTAGTGTCTCAGTTTGAATTCTTGCTGCGGTGCGGAAATTGACCATTCGCAACGCTGGCCCGGTTTCGTTCCCTTGCGGCGGATTAATCCGTATGCCTTCGACTACTTTCGCGCGGCGACCTGGCCGGCGTTTTCACCGAGCAGCTTGGCGCGTCTGCGCTCGTCGGCATGTTGCTGGTCGATGCGGTTCGCCTGCCAAAAGCAGCCGATGACGACCGTCGCGAATGCCGCCCCGGCTAGGACCAGGCCGATATCAAACCAGATCGAATGCATAGCCCTGTCAACCTGCACCAGAGCCCTGAACATTCGCTTAAGTTTAACGGATAGGGGTTGTGGTCGGACGATTTGGTATCAAGATACCAAGATCGGAACGGGCAATTATATAGTGTCCGGCGAAGTGGTGGCCACTGCGCCGGATCATGCTTCAGAGCCGATTCCACGTGAGTGGAAACGGCGCTAGCCTAGACTAGGCGTCGTTGGCGGGGCGGCCCAGGCTCATGCTGGCTTTGGGCCGCGTCGTGCGGAACTGCCCGCGTTCGGTGGCGACGAAGATGAGGATGAGGGCCGCGGCGGCGGTGAACCACCACATCTGTCCCGTGCCGATGCCCAGGCAGGCGATGGCGAAGGCGCTCGCGAAAGCGGCCATGGCGGCGGGGACCAGGGTCGGCTGCCGCCGACCGGTTCTCGTCACGGCGACGTAGAGGACGACGGCGGCAGCCGCCGCGCCGATGATCCCGAGGTCGTACCAGGTCTCGAACAGGAGCGTGCTCGGGGCATTCGGCGGCAGCAGCCCGACGAAACGGCCGCGGAACGCGGTCTCGAATCCGTGGCCGGTCATCAGCCGGGCTGGCTCGTCGAGAACGATTCGCCGCCACACGCTGAGGCTGGCGACGTAAGGATTGTCGCGGCCCCATAGCTCGACGCCGATGGGGCGGACGATCAGGGGGATCAGCGGTGCCAACAGCACGGAGCCCGCCAGCGTGGCCGCGGTTGCGCGCACGCCGAGGGCCGGCGCCAGCGAGGTGATGCCGTAGACCACGGCACCCGCCGCGAGGGCGGTGAGAGGCAGCGGCTTCGGCCCGATGACGGCCGCGACGGTGACGAGAGCGGCGACGCCAAGGGCCTCCCAGTCATGCCCGCGCGAATGCAGCCACGCCACTGCCGGCCACAGCAGCAGAACCAGCACGATGAGGCCGCGCTCGAGTTCGTCGCGATTGCGCCCCTCGGGGAGCAGCGCGAGGACGATGGCCAGGACGGCGGCGAGGCCGATGCCGACCGGAAGAATGTAGAGATTGGCCGCGCGGGTCCGGTCGGGGAGGGCGAGATAGCCGCAGATGACCAGCGCGATGATGGCGATCATGCCGAGGACGCGCTCGGAGGCCGCGCCGAAAAACGGGGTCCAGAGCAGGGACAGGGCACACCAACCGAGCAACAGGCCGCCCGCCAGCGTGGCCGGGCTTGCCGATACGCGCGGCAGGGTCTCGCGCAGCCCGCGATGCCGCCCGTCGAGAACCGCGGCGAGGATGATGAGGACGAGGCCGATCGGCACGAGCACCACGCTGCCCCGGCGTGCCACCAGCGTCGCCACCGGCAGGACGAGCATCAGCGTGGCGAAGCCCAGACGCCTGAGCAGCGCGGCCGCGTCCGCGGCGGGATCAATAGGCGGGGAGGACGCGCGCGCCATGGTTGGACAAATGTTCTTGGGGACAAAGGGAGACGGGCAACAGCCTTTCTCCGCGCAGCCTTAGGGGAGACGGCCGCGCGATGCTGTAGGTCCGCTGCAACACCTGTCCCGGCATCAACGGCTGAGGGCCCACATGCCTATTGCATCGTGGGGATAACGAACTCGGCGCCTTCCTTGACCCCGCTCGGCCAGCGCGAGGTGACCGTCTTGGTCTTGGTGTAAAAGCGGATCGCGTCCGGGCCGTGCTGGTTCAGGTCGCCGAAGCCCGAGCGCTTCCAGCCGCCGAACGTGTAGTAGGCGATCGGCACCGGGATTGGCACGTTGATCCCAACCATCCCGACATCGACCTTGGCGGCGAAGTCGCGCGCCGCGTCGCCGTCACGCGTGAAGATGGCGACCCCGTTGCCATATTCGTGCTCGGACGGAAGCCGCAGCGCCTCGCCGTAATCCTTGGCCCGCACCACCGACAGGACCGGCCCGAAAATCTCTTCCTTGTAGATGCGCATCTGGGGCTGGACCTCGTCGAACAGGCAGCCGCCCAGGTAGAAACCGTTCTCGTAGCCCTGCATGTGGAAGTCCCGCCCGTCGACGACGAGCTTGGCGCCTTCCCGGACGCCGAGATCCACATAGGCGCGCACCTTGTCGAGATGGGCCCGCGTCACGAGGGGGCCGAAATCGGCGGACGGATCGGTGGACGGACCGACCTTGAGCGACTCCACCCGCGGCGTGAGCTTGTGCATCAGGGCGTCCGCCGTGCCTTTGCCCACCGGCACTGCGACCGAGACGGCCATGCAGCGCTCGCCCGCCGAGCCATAGCCGGCGCCGATCAGCGCATCGACCGCCTGGTCCATGTCCGCGTCCGGCATGATGATCATGTGGTTCTTGGCGCCGCCGAAGCAGTGCGCGCGCTTGCCGGTCGCGGAGGCGCGCGCATAGACGTATTCGGCGATCATCGACGAGCCGACGAAGCCAACCGCCTTTACGTCGGGATCGTCGAGAATCGCGTCGACGGCTTCCTTGTCGCCGTTGACCACGTTCAGGATGCCGGGCGGCAGCCCCGCGTCGATCATCAACTCGGCGAGGCGCATCGGCACGCCCGGATCGCGCTCGGACGGCTTCAGCACGAAGGCGTTTCCGCAGGCGATCGCCGGCGCGAATTTCCACATCGGGATCATGGCCGGGAAGTTGAACGGGGTGATGCCGGCGACGACCCCGAGCGGCTGGCGGATCGAGTAGATGTCGATGCCCGGCCCGGCGCCTTCCGTGAACTCGCCCTTCATCAGATGCGGGATTCCGCAGGCGAACTCGACCACCTCGACGCCGCGCTGGATGTCGCCTTTGGCGTCGGCGACGGTCTTGCCGTGCTCGCGCGCCAGGAGGTCGGCCAGCGAGTCCATCTCGCGGGAGATCAAGTCCAGGAACTTCATCATCACCCGGGCGCGGCGCTGCGGGTTGGTGGCGGCCCAGCCGGGTTGGGCGGCGCGGGCATTCTCGACCGCCGCCCGGACATCGCTCCTGGACGCCAATGCGACCTGGGCGATCACGTCGCCGGTCATAGGCTGGAAGACGTCCCCGAACCGGCCCGACGCACCGTCGACCTCCCGTCCGCCGATGAAGTGACCGATCCTGCGCATCCGAGTTACTCCCAGCCGTGTTGTTGTTGAGCGCCCCTTATACGCGCGGCCCCGGCGAAACCGAAGCGCTCTCGTGCGCTGCCCCCCGGAGGATGATCCGGCCAAAGCCTCCCCGACCTGATCCGGGGCGGGCGCCGCCTTCCCGAACCGAAAGCCAGCCGACGGGCTTGGTCCGGATTCGAGGTCAGGGGCGCTGCGTGGCGAGCGCCTTTTCCCGGATGGTCGTCAACGTCGTTGCCGGCGTGATCGCCTCGGGATCGATCAGGCAATGCAGAATGGCGGGCTTCCGCGACGCAAGAGCCCGGTCGAGCGCCGGCGCGAATTGCTCGGTTCGCTCGACGCGTTCGCCATGCCCCCCGAAGGCTCTGGCATAGGCGGCGAAATCCGGATTCTTGAGCTGGGTTGCGGAGATGCGGCCCGGATAGTGGCGCTCCTGATGCATGCGGATGGTCCCGTACATGCCGTTGTCGAGCAGGATCACGACGATCGGCAGATCGTATTGCACGGCCGTCGCAAACTCCTGGCCGTTCATCAGGAAGTCGCCGTCTCCGGCGAAGGCGACCACCGTCCGCTCGGGCTGAATGCGTTTGGCCGCGACGGCGGCGGGGATCCCGTAGCCCATCGAGCCTGAGGTCGGGGCAAGTTGCGTCCCGTAGGCCCGGAAGGGCCAGAAGCGATGCACCCACACCGAGAAATTGCCGGCGCCGTTGCACATGATGGCGTCGGCGGTCAGGGCCACTCGCAGATGGGTCATCACCTGGCCCATCTGCAGGGCGCCCGGATGCTGCACCGAAGCCGGCTCGCTCCAGGCCATATAGTCGGCATGGGCCTCGGCCGTGCGCTTCGCCCACGGCATGGATGCGGGCGGCTGCACAGCTTCGAGCGCCGCCGAGAAGGCCGTGGGGGCCGCGTTGATGGCAAGATGCGGGCGATACACGCGCCCGAGCTCCTCGGCATCCGGATGCACGTGCACGAGGGTCTGCTTCGGTGCCGGAATATCGATCAGCGTGTAGCCCTGCGAAGGCATCTCCGAGAGGCGGCCGCCGACGAGCAGGATGACGTCCGCGTCCTTGATGCGCGCCAACAGTCTGGGATTGGGCCCGACGCCGAGGTCGCCGGCGTAGCAGGGGTGGTCGGCTGGAAACAGCATCTGCCGCCGGAACGAGCAGTGCACCGGCAGGTGGAAGCGTTCGGCGAAGCGCACAAAGCGCTGCACCGCCGCCGCCGACCAGCGGCTGCCACCGAGGATGGCGACCGGCCGTTCCGCCGCCCACAGAAGCTTTTGCAGCTCGGCCATCTGGCCGGGAGCGGGGTGCGTCTCGACGGGCTCGTAAGGCGGTGCGTCGGCAACGGCGACCTGCTCGGTCAGCATGTCTTCGGGCAGGGCAATCACGACGGGCCCCGGCCTGCCGCTCGTCGCCACATGGAAGGCGCGTGAGAGCAGCTCGGGAATGCGCGCCGCGTCGTCGATCTCGGTGACCCATTTGGCGATCGAGCCGAACACGGCGCGGTAGTCGAGTTCCTGAAAGGCCTCGCGTTCGCGCATGTCGCGTCCGACCTGACCGACGAACATGATCAACGGGCTCGAATCCTGCCGGGCGATGTGCAGGCCGGGAGAGGCGTTGGTCGAGCCCGGACCACGGGTCGTGAAGCAGATGCCCGGGCGGCCGGTCAGCTTGCCGTAGGCGTCGGCCATCATGGCGGCGCCGCCCTCCTGGCGGCAGACGGTCACCTTGATCGGCGCGTCGTGCAGCGCGTCGAGCGCCGCAAGATAGCTTTCGCCGGGGACGCAGAACAGGTGATCCACGCCATGCACGATCAGCTGGTCGATGAGGATCTGGCCGCCGGTGCGCAGTTTCGTCGTCATGGTCAAGGCCTGGTTAGCCGCTTCCTTCGAGGGGAGAGAGGCCGGGAGGGGCAAAGGGAAATACGTCGGGATAGGCCGCTGGCTGCCGCTTGCCTCGAGGGTTGGGACCGCGGCTCAGGAGTCATCGCTCTCGTCGTCTCCATCGTCGGCGTCAACGCCGCTGATCGCATACGCAAGAAGCTGCATGGCGAGAAGGGTCACCGCATAGATTTCGAGCGTGCGCCGTCCGGCGAAGGCGAAGATGGGGCGCATGAAGCGGGGCGGCTGCCAGGCAAGGTCCACGCGCCGAAATTGCGTGAGGCAGAGGACGAGGCCGGCGACGAACACGACGAGCAGCGTCGATCGCAGCGGATCGAATGAAAAATCGGACTGCTCGCGGACCACGTAAACCAGGCCGGCAATCGCCGCGAGGACATTGCGCCGGATGCGTGAAGCCGTGTCGCCGCGCTCCAGAAGCAGTCTCTGCGAGAGCCCGAACAGCGCCCACAGCCAGCCTTCGCCGCTGTATTCGAGCACCTCGTCGAGCGGTGCGATCAGCGCCGTGCTGGCGACGGCGAGGACCGCAAGCCGCAGCGGGTAATCGACGACATGCGCCTCGACATAGGGCAAAGCGAGGCGCAGCAAAGCAAAATTCAGCAGAATGTTGAGCATCACGCTGCGGCCGCCCGTGGTCCAGTATTCCACCGCCGTGATGAGGAAGCCGAAGATCACCCAGGTCCACGGCACGCGACGCGTTCGCGCAAAACCGATGAAGAAGAAGAAGACCGGCGAGGCGAGCCGGCCGAACAGCCGCCACCAAGCCTCCTCGGGCACAAAATACAGCCCGTAATGGTCGACCAGGACGCAGGTGATCGCAAACAGCTTCCAGGCGTCGGTCGTGGTGACGGGACGCTGAAACGCGAGCAGGGAGCCCGGCTGCCGGGCTGCCGGCTCACTCACGCGGCCGGCCCATGATGGCTTCGAGACCCCGCCGCAACCCGACGAAGGAGCCGACCGAACGGGCCGCGAGCAGGGTTCCCGCCACATACGGCGTCGGCGAGGCGCCCGCATCGTGACGGATGACGAGACGCTCGTTGTCGGCTCCGAACACCGCCTCGCATGAGAGGACGAAGGAGGGTAGGCGCAGGGAGTGGACCTGAACCGCGGTCGGCGCGCCGATGGCGCCGCCGCGCGTCTCGCGCACGCCGGTCAGCTCCGCCACCGGTTTCGATGTCGCCGGCCGGCGCGCCTCGCCGAGAAGCTCCGCCAGCTCGCGCGCCGTGCCGGAGGGCGTGTCGGGCTTGCCGGCCGAGGCATAGTCGATGATCTCGACGTCCGGGACGTGGCGCGCGGCCTCGAGCGCGAACAGTTTCAAGAGCGTCGCCGTGATCGAGAAATTGCCGGCTGCGAGCACGCCGCGGTTTTGCGTGCGCGCCGCGGTGTCGATGCGGGCATAGTCGTCGGCGCCGAGGCCCGAGGTGCCGATCACCGCGTGGCAGCCATGCGCGAGCGCCTGCATCACATGGTGCTTGACCACGTCGGGCTTCGTGTAATCGATCACCACGTCGCATGGCGTGGCGAGCGCTTCTCCCAGAGTGGCGCTGACGTTGACCCCTAGCCGTCCCATTCCGACAGCCTCACCGACATCGGCTCCGGCCGCCTTGCGGGCCACCGCCCCGACCAGGGCGAGGTCGTCGGCCTGGGCAATGGCCGGCACGAGCGCGCGCCCGACCCATCCCGTGGCGCCGGCGAGGATGATGCGCGTGGCCACGCGCGCCCTCAGAAGAAGGCCTGGATGCCGGTCTGCGCCCGGCCGAGAATGAGCGCGTGCACGTCGTGCGTGCCCTCGTAGGTGTTGACGGTCTCCAGGTTCTGCGCGTGGCGCATGACGTGGTATTCCTCCTGGATGCCGTTGCCGCCATGCATGTCGCGCGCCACGCGCGCGATGTCGAGGGCCTTGCCGCAATTGTTGCGCTTGATCAGGGAGATCATCTCCGGCGTCGCCTGCCCCGCGTCGAAAAGGCGGCCGACACGCAACGCGGCCTGAAGGCCGAGCGCGATCTCCGTCTGCATGTCGGCGAGCTTCTTCTGGACGAGCTGCGTCGCGGCGAGGGGACGATTGAATTGCCTCCGCTCGAGGACGTATTGGCGCGCGCGGTGCCAGCAATCCTCCGCCGCGCCCATGGCGCCCCAGGCGATGCCGTAGCGTGCCCGGTTGAGGCAGCCGAACGGCCCTTTCAAGCCGGAAACGTTCGGCAGCAAGGCGTCCTCGCCGACCTCGACGCCGTCCATCACCACCTCGCCGGTGACCGACGCGCGCAGGCTCAGCTTGCCGGCGATCTTCGGGGCGGACAGGCCTTTGAGCCCCTTCTGCAGGATGAAGCCGCGGATCTCGTTGTCGTGGGCCGCAGATTTTGCCCAGATCACGAAGACATCGGCGATCGGCGCGTTGGAGATCCATGTCTTGGAGCCCGTCAGCCGGTAGCCGCCCGCAATCTTGTCGGCGCGCGTTCTCATGCTGGCCGGGTCGGAGCCCGCGTCGGGCTCCGTCAGGCCGAAGCAGCCGACCCATTCCCCCGTGGCAAGCTTCGGCAGGAACGTCCCGCGCTGGTTCTCGTCGCCGTAGGCGTAGATCGGATGCATGACCAGCGAGGACTGCACGCTCATCATCGAGCGGTAGCCGGAATCGACGCGCTCCACCTCGCGCGCCACCAGCCCGTAGGCGACGTAGGACGCGCCGGCGCAGCCGTATTCCTCGGGCAAGGTCAGGCCGAGCAGGCCGAGCCTTCCCATCTCGTTGAAGATGGCGCGGTCGGTCTTTTCCTCGCGATATGCCTCGATGACGCGCGGCAGCAGCTCGTTCTGCGCGTAGTCGCGGGCGCTGTCGCGGATCATGCGCTCATCGGCATCGAGTTGATCCTCGAGCACGAAGGGGTCGTTCCAGCGGAACGACGCGGGTGTGCTCGCGTCCTTCGTTTTGGCCTGGGAAACGGCGGTCATGGGCGTGGTCCTGTTCCGTTGGGGTCCGGCTGCGCGCTCACAGGCCGATGTCGAATGTGACGCCCTGGGCGAGCGGCAGCGCCGTGCCGAAGTTGATGGTGTTGGTGGCCCGGCGCATATACGCCTTCCAGGCGTCCGAGCCGGCTTCGCGGCCACCGCCGGTCTCCTTCTCGCCGCCGAAGGCGCCGCCGATCTCGGCCCCCGACGGCCCGAGATTGACGTTTGCGATGCCGCAATCGGATCCTGACACCGACAGGAACGCCTCGGCCTCGCGCATATCGAGGGTGAAGATCGACGAGGACAGCCCCGCCGGGACGGCGTTGTGCAAGCGGATTGCCTCATCGAAGTCGCGGTAGCGCATCACGTAGAGGATGGGCGCGAAGGTCTCGCGCAACATGGGGCCGATCTGGGCCGGCATCTCGACCAGGGCCGGCTGCATGTAGAAAGCCTCGGGGCCCCCGGGGCTGTCGATGATGCGGCCGCCGCCGTGGATGCTGGCGCCGGCGGCCAGCGCCTCCTCCAGCGCCCGTTCCATTCCTTCGAACGCATCGCGGTCGATGAGCGGCCCGACCAGCATGCTCTCCAGCCGTGGATCGCCGACGTCGACGCGGTCGTAGACACGCTTCAGCCGTGAGACCAGGGAATCATAGACGCTCTCGTGCACGAACAGGCGGCGCAGCGTCGTGCAACGCTGGCCGGCGGTCCCCATCGCGGCGAAGGCGATAGAGCGCAAGGCGAGGTCGAGGTCGGCGGACGGGCACACGATCGCGGCATTGTTGCCGCCGAGCTCGAGGATCGCCCGGGCGAAGCGTGCGGCAAGGCGAGGTCCCACGAGCCGTCCCATAGCCGTCGATCCGGTCGCCGAGACGACCGGCACGCGATGATCGTCAACCAGCGCCTCGCCGATCTCGCGGCGGCCGATCAGCACCTCGCACAGGCCGTCAGGGGCGTCGCCGAATGCCTGCATGGCGCGTCTGACCAGCGCCTGCGTGGCGAGGGCCGTCAGCGGCGTTTTCTCGGAGGGCTTCCATACGACCGGATCGCCGCACACGAAGGCGAGCGCCGCGTTCCAGGACCACACCGCGACGGGGAAATTGAAGGCGGAGATGACGCCGCAGACGCCAAGCGGATGCCACGTCTCCATCATGCGGTGATCGGGACGCTCGGTCGCGATGGTCAGGCCATAAAGCTGCCGGGACAGGCCGACTGCGAAATCGCAGATGTCGATCATCTCCTGGACTTCGCCGCGCCCCTCCGAGAGGATCTTGCCGGTTTCCAGCGTGACGAGGCGGCCGAGATCGTCCTTCGCCTGACGCAACTCGTGCCCGAGAAGCCGCACGAACTCGCCGCGCCGCGGCGCCGGCATCGTCCGCCACCTCGAGAACGCCCGGTGGGCGCGGCCGATCGCCGTTTTCGCCTCTTCCGCGGTGGTCGGCCGCACGCAGGCGACCACCTCGCCGGTGATCGGCGAGCGGGCAGGCAGCCCTCGCTCCGAGAACGCGCTGTCCGCAACCCCGAGGCGGCGCACGATGTCGAGCGCTTCATCGCGGATCGTGGGATGGAACGTTGCGGCGGTCGCGACCTTGCTCATGCGCGTCGATCCGGCTGCGGAAGCATCTTAAGCTGACCGGCATAGCCCGCCCGGGCCGGGGCGGCAACGTGAGAGCGCGTGCACGGAAATGCTGCAAGGGAGGTCGTGAGCGCATGCCTGAGACTTATGACGTGGTCATCGTCGGCGGCGCCGCGATGGGCTCCTCCGTCGCCTGCCATCTGCTGTCCGATGACGCGTTCGCGGGACGCGTCGCCGTCATCGAGAAGGATCCGACCTACCAGCGCTCCGCCTCGGCCCTGTCGGCCGCCTCGGTCCGCCAGCAATTCTCGACCGCCGTCAACGTCCGCATCTCTCTGCACGGGATCGCCTTTCTGCGCCAGATCGGCGACATCCTCGAGGTCGGCGGCGAACGGCCGGATGTCGCCCTGAAGGAGGGCGGCTACCTTTATCTGGCGACCGCAGCCGGCGCTTCGGTCCTCGCCGACAATCACGTCCTCCAGCTCGCCGAAGGAGCCGACATCCTGTTGATGGATCGCCCCGATCTGAAGGAGCGCTTTCCGTGGCTCAATGTCGAGGACCTCGCGGCCGGCGCCTGGGGGCGTTCGGGCGAGGGCTGGTTCGACGGCTGGGCGTTGCTGCAGGCCTTCCGCAAGAAGGCGCGGGCGCTTGGCGCGACCTACCTGACGGGAGAGGTGACGGCGATCGAACGGTCTGGCCGAACGGTCACGGCCGTGCGGCTGCGCGACGGCCGCCACATCGGCTGCGGCGCGCTGGTCAACTGCGCCGGGGCCGGCGGCCGCGCCGTCGCGGCCCTGGCCGGCATCGAGCTTCCCGTCCACGCCCGCCGGCGCGACGTCTTCACCTTCACCTGCCCGGAGCGGATCGCAAATTGCCCGCTCCTGATCGATCCGTGCGGGGTCTATCTGCGCCCGGAAGGGGAGGGGTTCATTTGCGGCGCGTCGCCCATCGGCGACGAGCCGGATCCGGACTGGCGCGACGACGATGCAGCGACCCAGGAGCCGGACTGGACCCTGTTCGAGACCCGCTTGTGGCCGGCGCTTGCCGAGCGGGTGCCGGCATTCGAGACGATCCGGCCCGGCCGGGCGTGGTCGGGCCCTTACGATCTGAACCTTTTCGACCATAACGCGATCATCGGCGGCGCCGGAGCCATCGACAACTTCTATCTGTGCAACGGCTTCTCGGGGCACGGCCTGCAACAGGCTCCCGCGGTCGGGCGCGGCCTCGCGGAGCTCGTCGTCCACGGGCGGTATCTGACCCTCGACCTGTCCGACCTCGCCTACGACCGCCTCGACGCCGGCCGGCCGCTGCGGGAGCGCAACGTCATTTGACCCTCTCGCCGCCGCCGGGGCGGCCCGACTTCGCTGTGTCTCGACGAAAAGCGGCGTTGAATTGTCACCCGAGCTTCATGCTAGGGTGTCAGCAACCATAAGACAGAGGGAACAGGAGGAGCCACCATGCTGGATCGACACGGCTTGTTCGTTGCGGCCTTGAGTCTCGGCGCCGTCACGCCCGCGCTGGCGCAAACCGAGATTCAGTGGTGGCATGCCATGACCGGCGGCAACAACGAGGTTGTGGTCAAGCTCGCCGAAGAGTTCAACGCCAGCCAGAAGGACTACAAGGTCGTGCCGAGCTACAAAGGCTCGTATCCGGACACGATGAATGCCGCGATCGCTGCCTTCCGGGCCGGCGGCGCGCCGCACATCCTCCAGGTCTTCGAGGTCGGCACCGCCACGATGATGGCCGCCAAGGGCGCCGTGAAGCCGGTGCACGAGATGATGAAGGAGGCCGGCGAGAAGTTCGATCCGCAGGCCTATCTGCCGGCGATCACGGGCTATTACTCGACCTCCAAGGGCGAGATGCTGTCGTTCCCCTTCAACTCGTCGTCCACCGTGATGTGGATCAACAAGGACGCATTCAGGAAAGCCGGGCTCAACGCGGAGCAGCCGCCGAAAACCTGGCCGGAGGTGTTCGAGGCGGCCAAGAAGCTCAAGAGCGCCGGCTACGCCACTTGCGGCTTCTCGAATGCCTGGGTGACCTGGGTCAATATCGAGCAGCTCTCCGCCTGGCACAACGTGCCGATCGGCACCAGGGCCAACGGCCTCGACGGCTTCGACACCGAGCTCAAGTTCAACTCGCCGCTGCACGTCAAGCACCTTCAGCACCTGGTCGATCTGCAGAAGGACAAGACCTATGACTATTCCGGCCGCACCAACACCGGAGAGGGTCGCTTCACCGCCGGCGAGTGCCCGATCTTCCTGACTTCCTCGGCCTTCTTCGGCAATGTCAGAGGCAACGCCAAATTCGACTTCGGCAACGCGCCGATGCCGTATTACCCGGACGCTCCGGGCGCACCGCAGAACTCGATCATCGGCGGCGCATCGCTGTGGGTGATGGGCGGCAAGAAGCTCGAGGAGTATAAAGGAGTCGCCAAATTCTTCTCCTTCCTGTCCGACACCGATCGTCAGGTCCGCATCCACAAGGAGTCGGGCTACCTGCCGATCACCAAGGCCGCCTATGCCAAGGCCAAGGAGCAGGGGTTCTACAAGGAGGCGCCCTATCTCGAGACGCCCCTTTTCGAGCTCACCAACAAGGAGCCGACCGAGAACTCGCGCGGCCTCCGTTTCGGCAACATGGTGCAGCTGCGCGACATATGGGCGGAGGAGATCGAAGCGGCGCTCAATGGCCAGAAATCGGCGCAGGCCGCGCTCGATGCGGCCGTGAGCCGCGGCAATCAGCTGCTGCGCCAGTTCGAGAGGACCGCGGGCCGGTGATCCCTGTGATGCCGGGGCGCTCCGCGCCGGACGCGCGAGGCCTAAGCCCGGGACGGGTGCAGCGCGTGCCCGTCGCCGGTTTCGGATGCGGCGCGCGCCGCCCCGGCATGACGCAATAAACAAGCTCGATGGAAAAGCGCGCGATCTTCTCCGGCAGGCTTCTGCCTTACGCGTTGTTGCTGCCGCAACTCGCGATCATCCTGGTGTTCTTCTACTGGCCGGCCTCGCAGGCGTTCTGGCAATCCTTCCTGCTCGAGGACGCCTTCGGCCTGTCGCGCGAATTCGTCGGGATCGAGAACTATCAGGCGCTGTTCAGACAGCCGGAATATTACCGCGCCATGACCACCACGCTCGTCTTCTCGACGCTTGTCACGGTGTTCTCGCTGTCCTGTGCGCTGCTCCTCGCCACCCAGGCCGACAAGCAGCTGCGCGCCGCTCCGACCTTCAAAGCGCTGCTGATCTGGCCTTACGCGGTTGCCCCCGCGGTCGCCGGCGTGCTGTGGCTGTTCATGTTCCATCCATCTCTCGGCATGCTGACCCGGCCCATCCGCCTGACCGGCCTCGACTGGAATCCCCTCCTCAACGGCCGTCACGCCATGGCCCTCGTGGTGCTGTCCGCCACCTGGAAACAGATCAGCTACAATTTCCTGTTCTTCCTGGCGGGGCTTCAGGCCATTCCAAAGAGCATCATCGAGGCTGCGGCGATCGACGGCGCACGTCCGGTGCGGCGCTTCTGGACCGTGATCTTCCCGCTTCTGTCGCCGACGGCGTTCTTCCTTCTCGTCGTCAACGTCGTTTACGTCTTCTTCGACACTTTCGGCATCATCGATGCGGTGACGCAGGGCGGCCCGTCGGGGTCCACGACGACGCTCGTCTACAAGGTTTATGCGGACGGCCGCCTTGGCGGCGACCTCGGCGGCTCGGCGGCGCAGTCGGTGATCCTGATGTTCATCGTGATCGCGCTCACCGCGATCCAGTTCCGCTACGTCGAGCGCAGGGTTCAATACTGATGGTCGAGAACCGCAGGCACCGGAACTTGATGGCGTATCTGGTCCTCACCGTCGGCGTCCTCATCATCGCCTTTCCCGTCTACGTCGCCGTGATCGCGTCGACGCATGAGGGGGCGACCCTGATCAACGGCAACATGCCGCTCACGCCCGGCGACCAGATGGTCGAGAACTACAGCCGCACCATCCTCGTCGGCGGCACCCGCACCACGCGCGAGCCGGTCGGCTCGATGATGGTCAACTCCTTTGTCATGGCGCTCGGCATCGCCACCGGCAAGATTCTGATCTCGATCCTGTCGGCCTTCGCCGTCGTTTACTTCCGCTTCCCCTTCCGCAGGACGGCGTTCTGGGTCATCTTCCTGACGCTGATGCTGCCGGTCGAGGTGCGCATCTACCCGACCTACAAGATCGTTGCCGACCTCGGCCTGCTCGACACCTATACCGGCCTGATCCTGCCCCTGATCGCGTCGGCGACGGGCACGCTTCTCTTCCGGCAGTTCTTCATGACCGTTCCCGACGAGCTGCTCGAAGCCTCGAAGATCGATGGGGCCGGGCCTTTCCAGTTTTTCAAGGACACGTTGCTGCCGCTGTCGCTGACGACGATGGCAGCGCTCTTCGTCATCCAGTTCATCTACGGCTGGAATCAGTATCTCTGGCCGCTCCTGATCACAACGCGCGATTCCATGCAGACGATCGTCATCGGTATCAAGAAGATGATCACGACCCAGGACGCGCTCACGGAATGGCAGATCGCGATGACGACCGCCGTTCTCGCCATGCTGCCGCCGGTGGCGGTGGTGATCGTGATGCAGCGCCTCTTCGTGAAGGGGCTCGTCGAGACGGAGAAGTGAAGCGGTGGCGAGCGTAACTCTCGAGAACGTGCGCAAGGTCTACGGCGGCAGCGTCGAAGCGGTGCGCGGCATCTCGCTCGACATCGACGACGGCTCCTTCTGCGTGCTCGTCGGGCCGTCGGGCTGCGGCAAGTCGACCCTGCTGCGCATGATTGCAGGGCTCGAGACGATCACGGAGGGCATGGTCCGGATCGGCGAGCGGGTCGTCAACGACATCGAGCCGGCGGAGCGCGACATCGCCATGGTGTTCCAGAATTACGCGCTCTACCCGCACATGAACGTCTACGACAACATGGCATACGGGCTGCGCAATCGCCGCACGCCAAAGGACGAGATCGATGCGCGCGTGCGCGAGGCGGCGCGCATTCTCGCCATCGAGCCCTATCTCGCGCGCCGTCCGCGCGAGCTGTCCGGCGGCCAGCGGCAGCGCGTCGCCATGGGACGCGCCATCGTGCGCAAGCCGCAGGTTTTCCTGTTCGACGAGCCGCTCTCCAACCTCGACGCCAAGCTGCGCGTCCAGATGCGCATCGAGATCAAGCGCCTGCAACGGACGCTTGGCGTAACGTCGATCTACGTCACCCACGACCAGATCGAAGCCATGACGCTGTCCGACAAGCTCGTCGTGATGAACAATGGCGTCGTCGAGCAGATCGGCGCGCCCGCCGACGTTTACCGGCGGCCGGCGACGCGTTTCGTCGCGACCTTCATCGGCTCGCCGCCGATGAACATCCTCAGCGGCCTTGTCGAAGGGCCGGGGCTCGTGTCCGTCGGCGGCAGCCTGCTGCCGGTCTCCGACATGCGTGAAAGACTGAAGCCGGACATGCCCGTCGAAGTGGGCATCAGGCCTGAGGAAGTGCGCGTTTTTCACAGCGAGGCGACGGCGTTCCGGGCCGACGTCGATTTCGTCGAGGAGCTTGGCGCGACGCAGCTCCTGCATGCGCGCGTCGGCTCGGACGCGTTCGTGCTCCAGGTCCCGACCGGTCAGATCGCGCCCGGCACGCGCCAGCTCGCGCTGGGCGTCGACGCCAAGAACGTGCATCTGTTCGATCCGCAGACCGGCGAGCGGTTGGGCCGCCGCGAGGGCCTGCTGGAAATGGCCAGCGCTTAACGCATTGTCTTGGCGAAATCGGCCCGCTTCGCCGAGGAAAACACGTCTCTGGAAAGCTGGAGCAGCAACCGGCTAAGCGGCCACCACGTCGCCGACAATCGTCAATAGGTTGCGCGCCCGCCAGAAAGGTCGAACACCGCCCCGGTCGTGAAGCTGTTCTCGGCACTCGCGAGCCATGCCACCATGCCGGCGATTTCGCGCGTCTCGACAAAGCGCCCGCGCGGAATGCGCGACAGCATGAAGTCGATATGCTCCGCGCTCATCTGGTCGAAAATGCGCGTGCGCGCCGCCGCGGGCGTCACCGTGTTGACGGCGATGTCGTAGCTGGCCAGCTCCTTGCCCAGGGATTTCGTAAGGGCGATCACCGCGGCCTTTGAGGCGGAATAGGCAGAGGCGTTTGGGTTGCCTTCCTTGCCGGCGATCGAGGCAACGGTCACGATGCGCCCGTAGCCCTGCGCGATCATGGATGGCACGACGGCCCGGCAGCAGTGGAACGTGCCGTCCACATTGATGCGCATGATGCGCCCCCAGTCCTCGATCGGGTAGTCCCAGGTTTTCGTGTTGGGGCCCGCGATGCCGGCGCTCGTCACCAGGATGTCGATCGGTCCGTACTGACCCTCGACGGCCTTGGCGGCGCGCATCACCACGTCCGCATCGGTGACGTCGACGGCGCGCGCCGTCACCATCTCGCCGACCTCTGCCGCGGTCTCCTCGGCGAGATCGCCATCGATGTCCCAGATCTCGACGGTCGCGCCGCTCGCGGCAAAGCGCTCGACGATGGCCTGTCCGATGCCCTGGGCGCCGCCCGTCACGATGGCGACGTGTCCGTTGAGGTCGATCTGGTTCATGTCCGGCTCCGCTGGAGCATGACCTGGCAAAAGCCTGCCCGAACTTGATCCGGGTTGGCCACCGCTTTGCCGACTGGGATCATGCGGCACAAGAGAGATAGAGCGTGACCGGTTCAGTCCGAATGATCACGCTCTGACGGAGCCTAACGTAACGAAAACCTGCGCCGACGGAAGCTCCTCCTCTCCCCGCTTGCGCGGGGAGACGTCATGCGGCCACTCCGAGCTTCTTCTGCAGGCTGGTGGACGAGGTCGTGTACTGGAAGGTCAGCTTCTTGTCCGGATAGACGTAGCGATGGACCTTCTGCGCCGCGAGCGCCGCCTCGTGGAACCCGGACAGGATCAGCTTGAGCTTGCCCGGATAGGTATTGATGTCGCCGACGGCGAAGATGCCTGGCACGCTCGTCTCGAACTTCTCCGTGTCGACCGGGATCAGGTTCTCGTGCAGGTTCAGACCCCAGCCGGCGATCGGTCCAAGCTTCATGGTCAGGCCGAAGAACGGCAGCAGCACATCGCATGCCACCTCGAAGGTGGAGCCGTCGTCGCGGCGAACGACCGCCGCTTCCAGGTGCGGCGCCGGGCCCTTGAGCGCAATCACCTGGCCGAGTTCCAGGTCCATCGCCTTGTCGCTGACGAGGGCCCGCATCTTGTTCACGCTGTCCGGGGCCGCCCGGAACGCATCGCGGCGATGCAGCAGGGTGAGCCGCTGGGCCAACGGCTGCAGGTTCAAGGTCCAGTCGAGGGCCGAATCGCCGCCGCCGACGATCAGGACGCGGCGGTCGCGGAACGCCTCCATCTTGCGCACCGCGTAGAACACGCCCGTGTTCTCGTAGGCGTCGATATTCTCGATCGGCGGCTTTTTCGGCTGGAAGGAGCCGCCGCCGGCGGCAACCAGGATGGACTTGCACAAAAACGTCTTGCCGCCGTCGGTCGTGACCCGGAAGCGAGGCGCCTCCGCCGTGCCCAGCGTCTCGACGCCCTCCACCATCTCGCCGAGATGAAAGGAGGGATGGAACGGCTCGATCTGCCGGAGCAGGTTGTCGACGAGCCCCTGGCCGGTAACGATGGGAAAGCCCGGGATGTCGTAGATCGGCTTCTCCGGATAGAGCTCGGCGCATTGGCCGCCGATCTTCGGCAGGATGTCGACGAGCTGGGCCTTGATGTCGAGAAGGCCGAGCTCGAACACCGCGAACAGGCCGACCGGGCCCGCTCCCACGATCACGACATCGGTTTCGATCGTATCGGTCATCAGCGCTGCTTCTCCGTTCGGAGCCGTGGACCAACCTTGTCATGGCCGGGCGTGTCCGGGGCATCCCGACCCGATCACTCGGCCGGTGGGCTGCCCCCGCCGGACCGGGCATGACAAGGGGAGGAATGGCAAGTCAGCGGGATATCGGCCCTGCCGGGCGACGCGTCAACGTGCGGGGGCGGTCTCGCATGTCACACGGTTAAATAAGCATCGCGGACGGCCTCGTCGCGTGACAGGTCCGCGATCGTGCCCTCGTAGCGGATCAGCCCGCGCTCGATCACGTAGGCGCGGTCGCTCACGACCGAGGCAAAATTGAGGTTCTGCTCGGAGAGCAGCACGGCGATTCCTTGCCGCTTCATGGCCGTGACGGCCTCCGCCATCAGCTCGACGACCACTGGAGCCAGGCCCTCGGAGGGCTCGTCCAGCAGCACGGCTCCGGGATTGCCCATCAGGGTGCGCGCGATGGTGAGCATCTGCTGCTCGCCTCCCGACATGTCGCTGGCGCGCCGGTCGCGCATCTCGGCAAGATTGGGGAAGATGGCAAACAGGCGCTCGGGCGTCCAGGCGGTGCCGCCGCGGCGTGGCGCCTGCCGCCCGACGGCGAGGTTTTCCTCGACCGTGAGATCGGTGAAGATCCGGCGATCTTCCGGCACGTATCCGAGACCGAGGCGCGCGATGCGAAAGCTTGCGCAATTGCCGATGTCGCGGCCCGCGAATGCGAGGCGCTCGGCATCGCGCGTAACCAGCCCCATGATCGCCTTGAGCGTGGTTGATTTGCCGGCGCCGTTGCGGCCGAGGAGGGCGACGACCTCGCCCGCCCTGACGCCGAGCGAGACGCCGAACAGGACCTGGGCGCGGGCGTAGAATGCCGATAGCCCGCGCACATCGAGGAGCACCGGATCAGCCGTCACGGCTCCTCCGCGCCCGCTCCGCCGCCGCCGCCCCGGTGGTGCCCAGATAAGCCTGCCGCACGCGCGCATCGGCACGCACCTCGTCGGGCGGACCCGCGGCGATGATCTCGCCGCGCACGAGCACGAGAACGCGATCGGCATGGGCGAACACGGCATCCATGTCATGCTCGGTGAACAGCACGCCCATGCGGCGCTCGCGGGCGATGCGGGCGGCCAGCCGCATCAGGGCGGCGCGCTCCTTGGGCGCCATGCCGGCGGTCGGCTCGTCCATCAAA
Source organism: Beijerinckiaceae bacterium (assembly GCA_036556825.1). GTDB lineage: Bacteria > Pseudomonadota > Alphaproteobacteria > Rhizobiales > Beijerinckiaceae > JAJKJG01. Next base: position 12,464 of record DATBIR010000246.1, on the reverse strand, counting down.
AGCAGCTTCGGCTGGCTTGCCAGCGCGATTGCAAGTTCGACGCGCTTGATGTCGCCGTAGGCGAGGGTCGAGCAGGCCCGGTCCGCCTGCTCCGCCATCCCGACCTGCGCCAGGGTCGACAGGGCGTCGTCGCGATACAAGCGGTGCGCGTTACGAAACAGCGAGCGGTGCCGCTGCCCGCGGCTCATCAACGTCATCTGCACGTTCTCGGCGGCCGTCATGGACAGGAATGTCTGGGCGACCTGGAAGGTGCGCCCGACCCCGCGCCGGAACTTGCTGCGCGGCGGCGCCTGCGTCACGTCGGCGCCGTCGAGGACCACGGTGCCGCGGTCGGGCTGCAGTTGCCCGTCGATCAGGTTGAAGGTCGTCGTCTTGCCGGCGCCGTTCGGACCGATGAGCGCCAGAAGCTCGCCGGCCGCGACCGAGAACGTGACGTTTCTGGCCGCCACGACGCCGCCGAACGTCTTGCACAGGTCACGTGCCACGAGCAGGGTCACGCGGATGCCTCGAGGCTCGTCATCGGAGGCCGCCTGCTGCGCCGGAGCAGCCCGTCGGCGGCGGCGACCAGTCCCTGCGGGAAGAGCAGCACCATGGCGATGATGCTGAGGCCGAGGATCAACCGCCACATCTCCGTGAGCGGCATGATCTGGTCGCGCAGGATGTGCAGGACCGCCGCGCCGACGATCGGCCCCATCACCGTCTGGATGCCGCCGAGCAGCAGCATGGTCAGGGCATCGACGGAGGTCGGGATGCCGAGCGCGCTCGGGTCGATCGAGCCCTTCGAGAAGACGTAAAGCCCGCCGGCGAGGCCGGCGATCGCCCCCGCCAGCGTGAACGACAGCCAGCGATGCGTCCGCACGTCGATGCCGATCGCGTCGGCGCGCAGCTCGGAATCGCGCGCGGCGCGCAAGGTGTAGCCGAAGGGGGCGTAGATGACGTGCCGCAACCCCGCGATCGTCGCGACGGAGACGGCGAGGGTGAGATAATAATAGGCCGGCCGGCTCGATGCCCATGCGGCCGGCCACACACCGACGATGCCGTTGTCGCCGCCGGTCACTTCGACCCATTGGAAGGCGACCGCATAGACGATCTGAGCCGCCGCCAGCGTGAGCATGGCGAGGTAGATGCCCGACAGACGGACGATGAAGAAGCCGAACAGGGCCGCGCCCAGCGCTGCGGCGATCGGCGCGAGCGGCAGCGCCACTTCCATGGGCACGCCGAAATGACGCAGCGCGAGTGCTGCTCCGTAGGCGCCGAGGCCGAAATAAGCCGCATGCCCGAAGCTCACGATCCCGCCGATGCCGACGAGCAGATGCAGGCTGAAGGCGAGCAATGCGAAGATCAGGATCTCGGTGGCGACCTTGAGCGTGTAGGCATCCGCCACGAGCGGCAGCAGCGTCAGCGCCAGCACGGCCGCCGCCGCAAGCCCGCGCTCCACGCCACCCCACGGCTGCAAGGTGTGGCCGAGGCCAACGGCATGGGCGCCCCCGGCGGGCTCCGGCCTGCCGAGGAGGCCGTGCGGGCGGACAACGAGCACCGCAGCCATCAGCAGGAAGACGAGCACCAGCGTGATCTTTGGAAAGATCAGGATGCCGAACGCCTGCAGCTGGCCGATGACGAGCGCCGCCAGGAAGGCGCCCGGCACGCTGCCCATGCCGCCCACCACCGTCACGACGAAAGCGTCGGCGATGATGTCGAGATCCATATGCGTGGTGGCGGCGGCCTTGGGGATTTGCAGGGCGCCGCCAAGTCCGGCGAGGAACGCGCCGACAAAGAGCGTGCCCGTGAACAGAAGGGCCTGGTTGACGCCGAGGGCGCCGACCATCTCGCGGTCCTGCGTCGCGGCGCGCACCAGCACGCCAAAGCGCGTGCGCCTGAGAATGAACCAGAGCGCCGCGAGCACGAGCGGCCCGGCCGCGATGAGGACCAGTTCGTAGGACGGGAAGCGATGGCCGAGGATCGTCACCGGCGCGCGCAGCCCGGGTGCGCGCGGCCCGAGAATGTCCTGGGGCCCGAACACCATGATGACCACGTCCTGCATCACGAGCACGATGCCGAATGTCGCGAGGAGCTGGAACAGCTGCGGCGCCGCATAGATGCGCCGAAGCAGCAGCACCTCGATCAGAATTCCCAGGAGGCCGACGCCGAGGGCGGCGAGCAGGATCCCGATCCAGAACCCGGCGGGCCCCGGCCACCAGGCGAGGCAGCGCGGCACGATCGTCACCGCGAAATAGGCGCCCAGCATGTAGAGCGAGCCATGCGCGAAATTCACGATGCGCGTCACGCCGAACACGATCGTCAGCCCGCTCGCGATGATGAACAGCGAAGAGGCGCTGGCGAGGCCGGTGAGGACCTGGACGGCAATGAAGGAGAGGTCCATCTGACGCTCGCTAACCCGCTCCCATCGGAGGGAATGAGCTGTTCAGTCCTTGCGTGCCGCCTTGACCTCCGCCTCCGGGAACATCACCGACGCGCCGTCGACATAGCGCACGTTCTTCATGGCGCCCTGCGGCCCCTTGAGGGTCGTCTCGCCGACCCAGATGCCGAGCGTCGACTGGTTGTCGAGGCCGCGCATCGTGACCGGGCCGACGATCGTGTCGAACCGCATGTCCTCCAGGGCGGCGATCAGCTTCTCGGTGTCGAGCGATCCCGCCTTCTCGACCACGTCGCGCACCATGTAGCCCACCACGTAGCCGAGCAACGAGCCGAGCCGCGGGCTGTCCTTGAACCGCGCCCAATACGCATCGACGAACGCCTTGTGCTTGGGATCGTTGACCTGCTCCCAGGGATAGCCGGTGACGATCCAGCCCTCCGGCGTCTCTTCACCGAGCGGGATCAGGTATTCCGGCTCGCCGGTGAGCAGGCTGGCGACCGTGCGCCCCTCGAACAGGCCGCGCGTGTTGCCCTCGCGCACGAAGGGCGCGAGGTCGGGCCCGAACAGGACGTTGAAGATGCCGTCGGGCTTGGCTTGGGCGAGCGCGTTGACGGTGGCGCCGGCGTCGACCCGGCCGAGCGCGGGGTACTGCTCCGCCACGATCTCCGCCTTCGGATTGACCTCCTTGATCAGACGCTTGAAATTGGCGGCTGCCGACTGGCCATATTCATAATTCGGCGCGACGATCGCCCAGCGCGTGACGTTGCGGTCCTTGACCGCGTCGACCAGCATCTTGGTGAGCATGAAGGTGCTGGGCCGGACGCGGAAGGTGTAACGGTTGCCCTGTGCCATCGTGAGGGCGTCGCTCAGCGGCTCGGAGGCCAGGAACAGCACTTTGCGCTGGTTGGCATAATCGGCGACCGCGAGCCCGACATTGGACAGGAAGGTGCCCACCAGGAAGGCGACGTTTTCGCGCGTGACGAGCTCTTCGGCAACCCGTGTCGCGTCGCCCGTGGTGCCGCCGTCGTCGCGGAAGACGAACTCGATCTTGCGGCCCCCGAGCACGCCGCCCTGCGCGTTGATCTCGTCCTGCGCGAGCTGCATGGCGTTGCGATAAGGGACCGCGAAGGCTGCCATCCGGCTGTACGAATTGAGCTCGCCGATCTTGATCGGACCTGGCTGCTGCGCCGACGTTTCGGGAGCGCCGACAACCAGCGCGCCCAGCACAACGCCCGCGATCAAGAGGCTTCGAGACACCAGTGCCGCGATCATGGCTCCTGCTCCTTTTTTGTTCTGATATCCGCCTTTCGCGGCCTGCGAAAGCGTCGTTACCATAGCCATTGACGCCGCAATCGCGGAAACCTGCCGTTAGCTCATTCGCCGACTTCCGTGCCCGGCCGCCGCAGGGCGGCTATAAGAAGGTCGTCGAGGGCCTTGCCGACGAGGAGACCATGCTTCTGGACGCCGATCCCGCTCGCGCCTTCCTGCCTTATCCCGCCGTGCAGGTGACGCACGCGTCCTCGGGGCCGCTGAGCGGACTCACCTTCGCCGTCAAGGATCTGTTCGACGTGGCCGGCTACCCGACGGGGGGTGGCAGTCCGCATGTCCTCGCCCGGTCCGGGATCAAGTCCCGCACAGCGCCGATCGTGCAGCGGCTTCTCGACGCCGGCGCGCGCTTCGTGGGCAAGACGCATACCGACGAGCTCGCCTTCTCCATGAACGGGAAGAACGCGCATTTCGGCACGCCCCTGAACGGAGCGGCGCCTGACCGCATTCCCGGCGGCTCGTCGTCCGGTTCCGCGTCTGCGGTGTCGAACCGGCTGTGCGATTTCGCGCTCGGCACCGACACCGGCGGGTCGGTGCGGGCGCCGGCCAACCATTGCGGGCTGTTCGGCATCCGCCCCACGCACGGCCGCGTCAGTCTCGAAGGCTGCCTGGACCTCGCGCCCACCTTCGACAGTTGTGGCTATTTCACCCGCGACGGCGACCTGTTCGTCCGCGTCGGCGAGGTGCTGCTCGGGGCCGATCCGGCACCGCTGCCGGCGACCCCGCGCCTGTTACTCGCGGCCGACGCTTTTGCCATGCTCGACGCCGAGGTGCGCGGCGCTCTCGCCCCCGCCGTCAAGCAAGCTGAGGCCGCGCTCGGAACCGCCGCGCTTGTCGAGGTCGCGCACGAGGGATTCGAGCCGCTTTACTGGGCCTTCCGCTACATCCAGGGCCGTCAGGCCTGGGAGTCGGACGGCGCGCTGATCGAGCGTTTTCAGCCGCCGCTGGGTTCGGGCGTGGCCGAACGCTTCGCCTTCAGCCGGAGCGTGACCGACGCCCAGGTCGCCCAATCCGAGGCAACCCGTTCGCGCTTCCGGCAACGCCTTGCGGAACTCCTGGCGGCGGACGGCGTACTGCTGCTTCCGACCATGCCGGATATCGCCCCGCTCCTGAGCGAAAGCGAAGCGGCGCTGGACGGCTATCGCAACCGTGCCCTCAATCTGCTCAGCCTTGCCGGCCTCGCCGGCTTTCCTCAGGTGTCGATCCCTCTGGCCCGCCGTCAGGAGGCGCCGCTCGCGCTGTCCCTTCTGGGGCCGGCCGGCTCAGACCTGAGCCTTGTGCGCCTGGCGGCGAAGCTCGCGTCCGCCGGCTGATCCCCCTCGCGCCTGCGGGGCGTGGAGCGACATGGCGCTACATGCGGGCTGATTCCGCCACCTGCTCGCCCGACTTCTCGATTTCGGCACCGACGACCTCGATCGATGCGCCCGCCTCGATGCGCTTGCGGATATCGTGCAGACGGGTGAGCTGCTGCACGATCTGGGGAACGTTGTCGAGGTTCTCCATGAGGCGCCACACGTAAACGAGGATGGCGAAGACGTCGCCGGTTTCGGTGGTCGGCAGATAGGTCGCGCGCACCAGCACGACGATGAAAACCAGGATCGAGAGGACCTCGATGAAGGTCCAGTTGAACGCTTCGGCGTCGGACAGTTTCACGCGCCAGCAGCGCACCTGCTCGAAATGGTGCTTGATGGCGCCCGGCTCCGCCTGGTCGATGACGTGAACCTCCTGTTCCAGTTGGTTGTTCAGCCCCTCGTTGAGCATCAGGGAACGGCGCATGTAGCCGCGGTTCACGATGTAGACCGGGAGGAACAGCGAGGCGGTGACGGCGCCGATGATCAGGTCGTAGTAGAACAGGATCGCCGCCGAGCCGATGATGCCGATGATCGAGGTCACGACGACCGGCACGTCTTTCTCGAAGAAGGTGACGAAATCCCGCGACATCGCCGAACGGGCGGCGACGCTGGTGGCCTTGATACCGCCGCGGCGCTGCCGCAGGATCGTGTCGCCGACGATGGAATTATAAACGTCGGTGTAAAGCCGCGTGTCGTACATCTGCCGGAACAGCCCGATCGCCGACCGCACCGTCCACGCGCCGATGATCGGCGCCGTCATCGAGTAGTCTTGGGCCAGGAGGCCGTCGATCGCCAGTCCGGTTGCCCAGGGATACGAGAGCTCCAGCAGGTCCTCGACGAAGGTCAGCGCGTAGGTCAGCGATATGCGCCAGCGGAACGGCCGGATCGCTTCGAGCGCGGAAATGCTGCTGACACGGGGACGGCGTCGGGCCATGGTTATAAGGGGCGAACCGGGATGACGGAATCCGGGCCGACGGACTGGCCTGGATGCATAGAGCTAATACGCCCCCGCAGGCTTGGCGGTTCCGTCGGGCCCGCAGGCGGCGATCCAGCCATTTCTTGTCTTGGGAAGGAATGCTATCCTCTGCCGGCATCATGCCCCGGCCGACCCCGTCGCGCTAGATGGGGCAGGGAGCTAATCCCCTGGCAGTCGCGTCGCTTATGACCCCAGACCCCGTTTCGCGCACCTGGATGCCCCGCTGGCTGGTGCGACGCGTCCGCAACGTGCCGATCCGCTGGCGCATTCTCGCGATCGCCGTGCTCAACTCGGCGCTGGCGGTGTTTCTGCTGGTGCGCATCATGGACGGCGCCCAGGTGGTGCGCGATGCGTGGAGCGAGCTGCGGCAGGTGCGCCAGTCGGAGCGGCTCCTCGCCTCCCTCGACAGCGAGGCGGGGCGGCTGCAGAGCCTGATCCACCGCTACTTCAACCAGCCGGACGCCAGCGTTCTCGCCGAGATCATTCGCCGGCGCGAGGCCCTGATCAGCAGCTTGCGGGTTCAGGCCACGATTGATCCCGTGGTCAATCAGGTGTCGCGCGAATTGATCGGCATCACCGAGCGCTTCGTAACCGGTTTTGACGATCTGCGCGCCGTGCGCTCGGCGGTTTCCCGGACCTATGAGGCGGATGTCCTGCTGCCCATCAGGGAGATGGTGCGCCTGCACGCAAGCCTCGACGCCGCCACGCGCGGGTCCGAGACGCTCGAGCCGGCACTCGCAAAGTTGCGCGATGCGTTCAACAGCATGCTGTTGGCCGCCAATTCGTATTATCTCTCGAACGCGTCCGAAGCCGGCGAGGAAGCAAGGCGGAATGCCGACGAGGTGCAACGCACCGCCGCCGCGATGCTCGCTCTGGATCTGCCCGCCACGCAACGCGAGACCGTGCCGGCTTTGCAGGGACGCGCCGCGGCGTTGCGCAAGGGGCTCGACCTGCTCTCGGAGCAGTTTGCGGAACAGGAAGCCCTGTTGCGCGACGCCATCGACGGCAATGCCGCGGCGATGGCGGCGTCGATCGATCACGTCACCGAAGCGATCCGGCACCGCGAGGCGTCGGCCCAGGAGCGCTTCGACCGCGTCCTGTCCGACCTCAACATGCGCATTCTGATCGTCGCCGCCATCTTCGTCCTGGTGGTGATGCTGATCAGCATCGGCGTGGCCAAGAGCATTCGCGAGCCGCTGCAGGAACTCGGCGCGGCGATGCGCGCCATCATCGGCGGCGACTACGCGCGCCCGGTGAAGGGGCTCACGGCCCGCGACGAGATCGGCGAGATGGCGCGCGCCGTCGAGATCTTCCGCGAGAACGCAATCGCCAAGCGTCGCGCTGAAGAGGCCCTGCTCGCATCGAAGGAAGAGGCCGAGGCTGCTCTGACCGAGCTGCGCACCACGCAGACCAGCCTGATCGAAGCCGAGAAGCTGGCGGCGTTGGGGAGCCTGGTCGCGGGCGTCGCCCATGAGGTCAACAACCCGGTCGGGATCAGCCTGACGGTGGCCTCGAGCCTGGCCCGCCGCTGTGAGGAATTCGCCAGGGAGATCGAGGCCGGGCCGATCAGGCGCGCCCGTCTTGCCGAGTTCGTGGAAGGCAACAGGGACGCGGCCAGCCAGCTCGTGTCCAATCTGCACAGGGCCGGGGAGCTCGTTCAGTCGTTCAAACAGGTCGCCGTCGACCGCAGCCACGCCGACCGGCGGCTGTTCGACCTGCGCGAATCGACCGACCAGATCATCGCCAGCCTCAGACCGGGGCTCAAGAAGAACCAGGTGCGCCTCGTCGTCGACGTGCCGGCGGGCATCGTGATGGACAGTTACCCGGGCATGTTCGGGCAGGTTCTGACCAATCTCTTCCTCAATTCGGGATACCATGCGTTCCCCGGAGACCTGACCGGCACAATCAGCGTCGTGGCGAGGACAAGCGGATCGGATCAAGTCCACATCATTTTCCGGGACGACGGCATCGGCATGCCCGAGGAGGTGCAACGCCATGCCTTCGATCCGTTCTTCACGACCCGTCGCGGCGAAGGCGGCACCGGCCTGGGTCTCCACATCGTGTATACGCTTATCACCCGCAAGCTTGGCGGGCGCATCGTGTTGTCGTCCGAGCCCGGCAAGGGCACGACGTTCCGGATCAGCCTGCCGCGCGTCTCTCCCGCCGAGGAGGCGGGGGCGCCGGCGGTCATGACTGTGGAGGGCTGAAATGGTGTCAGAGGAGGAATTCCTCACCTTTTCGGAGGACGAGCAGGCCGATGTGGCTGCGCCCTCCGGCCGCTGGAAGATCGCCATCATCGACGACGACCAGGCCGTGCATGACGGCACGCGCTTTGCGCTCTACGACTACGTCCTGAACGGCCAGGGACTGGAGATTCTTTCGGCCCGCTCGGCGGCCGAAGGGCGCGAGCTGCTGCTCGCCCACCCGGATACCGCCGTCATCCTCCTCGACGTGGTGATGGAGACGGAGAACGCCGGGCTGGATCTCGTCGATTACATCCGTACCGACCTCAGGAACGAGACGGTCCGCATCATTTTGCGCACCGGGCAGCCGGGCCAGGCCCCCGAGCGCCGCGTGATCGTCGATTACGACATCAACGACTACAAGGCGAAGACGGAGCTGACCGCCGACAAGCTGTTCACGACTTTGACGGCGGCCTTGCGGGCTTACCAGCAGCTGCAACGGATGGTGGAGACCCGCCGCGGTCTCGAGATCATCGTCGAAGCCGCCTCGCGGCTGTTCGATTTCAGGTCGATGCAGCGCCTTGCCGAGGGGGTTCTCACCCAGATCGCATCCCTGCTCAACGTCGATTGCGCCGGCATCCTGGTGCTGCGCGATGGCGTCCCCGACGAGAATTTTGCCATTCTGGCGGGCTCGGGCTGCTACCGGGATCTGCCCGGTCAGCCGGCGGCCCCGCCGCTCGACGAGGAGATCCGGGCCCTCGTCAACCAGGCATTCACGCGCCGCTGTCACGACTACGACGATCACCGTTCCGTTCTCTACATCGAAACCGGCAGCGGCCGTGAAATCGTGGTGATCCTCGAAGCGCCGAGGCGCCTCTCGGAGACCGACAGGACCCTGGTCGAGGTCTTCTGCAGCCGGCTGTCGAGCGCCTTCGACAACGTGATCCTGTATCAGCAGCTGCAGGACGCCAATGCGCGCCTGGAGGAGCGGGTCGTGCAGCGCACCCACGAGCTGACCCTCGCCAACGAGCGCCTCGCGGCGCAGCACGACCAGCTCCGCCACGCCAACAACTTCAAGAATGACATTCTCGGCATCGTCGCCCACGACCTCAAGAATCCTCTCGGCGTGATCCTCGGGCGCACGGAGATGCTCTCGGACCTGCTCGCGATGGAGCCGGCCGATCTCGACACGGCCCGCTCGCAGCTTGAGCATGTCCGGCTGTCCGCAAGGCGTCTGACCAAGATGGTCGATACCCTGATCGCCGACGCCATGAGCGATGCGCTCGACATCCGCATCCGGCGGCAACCGGTCGATCTCGCCGTGCTCGTCGAGGAGACGGCCTCCGCCAATCGCCCGCTCGCCGAACGCAAGGGGCAGACCCTCGTCGTGCGGCGGCCCGAGATGGTCGCCGCTACGGGCGACCACGACCGTCTGCGCGAAGCCGTCGACAATCTCGTCAGCAACGCCATCAAATACAGCCCGCCAGGCGCCGGGATCGATATCAGTCTCGATCGTGACGACGGCCACGCTTCCATCAAGGTGCGCGACCGGGGCCCGGGCCTGTCGCCCGAGGACATGGGGCGCCTGTTCGGTCGCTTCCAGCGTCTCTCGGCCAAGCCGACCGGCGGCGAAAGCTCGACCGGGCTGGGGCTGTCGATCACCAAGCAGATCGTCGATCTGCACGGAGGCACGATCAAGGTCTCGAGCGACGGCCCCGGGACGGGCTCCACTTTCGAGATCGTCCTCCCGGCCGCAGCGGAGGTGTCATGAGCCAGTCCCAACACATTTTTGTCGTCGACGACGAGGCGGCGGCTCGCGACATGATCGGCGATTACCTCAAGATGCACGGCTTCGCCGTCACGCTTTGCGACGGCGGCCCCAGCTTGCGCCAGGCGCTCGCGACCCATGCGCCCGACCTGATCGTTCTCGATCTGAACATGCCCGATGAGGACGGGCTCTCGATCATCCGGTCGCTCAAGCAGACCAGCCGCGTGCCGATCATCATGCTCACGGCCACGGCCAGCCCGATCGACCGCGTCGTCGGCCTCGAACTCGGGGCCGACGATTATCTCGCCAAGCCATGTGAGCTGCGCGAGCTCGTGGCGCGCATCCGTTCGGTGCTGCGCCGGAGTGCCGGCGCGGCCGCTCTGACATCCGGCGCGTCTGCCGGCAGCGAGGTCCGCTTCGGCACCAAATGGCTTGATCTCGATGCGCGCGTCCTGCGCGACGAGAGCGGGGTCGAGCACCCGCTCACCACGTCCGAGTTCAACCTTCTGAAGGCCTTTGCGGAGAATCCCAAGCGCGTGATGTCGCGCGAGCGCCTTCTCGACCTCGCCAACGCGCGCGATCCCGACGCCTTCGACCGGGCCATCGATGTGCGCATCACGCGCATCCGCCGCAAGGTCGAACCCGACCCGGAGCACCCCCGAATCATCCGCACGGTGCGCGGAGCCGGCTACGTGTTCTCGCCGGAAGGTCAGGAGCCGTGACCGGCGGGTGATGCGGGGTCCGCTGCTGGATGTTTCGTCGCGGCTGCCGGGGCGAAATACGGCGGGCCTGCTCGAAACGATTTCGCGGCATGTGCGCAAACGCACAGAAAACCGCGCCCTCTAAGGTGACGTTCACCGCAGATGGCCCCGTCAGTGGGTCGCGTGGAGGACGTCATGCTTGAAGCAGTCAAGATCGCCGGGCTGAGCGCCGTGCTGTCGGCCGGCCTCGTCACCGCTTCCGCCATCCCGGGGATGCCGGTGGCCGGAGCGGTTGACGGCAAGATCTACACCGACCGGGTTGCGGACGCCGCGGCGCCTCGACTGGTCGCCTATGCGGCTCCCTCGACAGCCACGTCCGTCCAGAGCAAGGGCGACTCGCTGCGGGCTGGTGGCGACCGCTGTGCTGCCCAGGCCTGGCCGCACGTCCCGCAGGAGTGCCTTACCGCCGTCGGGACGGTCGCCGCCCGCAAGAGCGTGCGCACGATCACCTTCGAGCAGCGGCAGGGCGACAAGATGTCTGTCCTGGTGCGCCTGCCGGTGCAGGAAGTCGCCCAGCGCTGAGCCCAGCCTGACAGTTCGCCGCAGGGCGGAGCCGCCCGCGAGCACCCATCTGGTTAACGAAAGGATTCGGAAATGCCTTTCCTGGATGCAAAGGCCCTGGAGACGGACCCTGAAGGCATGGCTTTCCTCCGCTCCGTCATCGGCCAGAAATCGCGCAAGAAGGCCGCCCCCGGCCTCTCCCGGACGACCGGCCAGCCGCAGGCCCAGGCCGCGTCCCCCTCTGCCCCCGAAAGCGCCCCCGGCAAGCGTTCGCAGGCGCCTCATCCCCTCGAAACGGCTTAGCCATTAACCCAAGTAACAAAACGGCTTGACTGTGGCAGCGGGGCCGCCGATTGGCGGCCCCGTTGTTCTTGCCTGCCCCTCCGTCCCAAGTTATCCATGGCGGCCAGATCAGAGGGGCTGGGCCCTCGAGACGACGCTCGAGCGTCTTAAATTGGTCATCTCACGCAATTTCATACCTGCGCAGACCGGGATCACGCCGACGTGACCGTGGGTCCGCCGAAGGGAAACACATGCCACATACCGCGATGGGCGAATCACAACTCGATCCGAAGCTGCTGCTGAAGACGCTGCGGGCCTTTCGCAAGGGCGATTTTTCGGCCCGGCTGCCGCTCGACCTGACCGGGATGGATGGCGAGATCGCCGAAGCCTTCAACGAGATCGCCGAGCTGAATCAGGGGCTTACCGATGAGCTGGACCGCCTCGCCAAGGTCGTCGGCAAGGAAGGCCAGATCGGCGACCGCGGCAAGCTGCCGAACGCGAGCGGTGCCTGGAGCGACTGCGTCGACTCGGTCAATTCCATGATCGGCGACCTCGTGCAGCCGACCGTCGAGGTGGCGCGCGTGATCGGCGCCGTGGCAAAGGGCGACCTCGCCCAGACCATGCAGCTCGAGATCGAGGGGCGGCCTCTGCGCGGCGAGTTCCTGCGCATCGGCAAGGTCGTGAACACCATGGTCGGCCAGCTCGGCTCCTTCGCCAGCGAGGTGACGCGCGTGGCGCGCGAGGTGGGCTCGGAAGGCAAGCTCGGCGGCCAGGCCAAGGTCAAAGGTGTGGCCGGCACGTGGAAGGACCTGACCGACAACGTCAACCTGATGGCCGCCAACCTGACCGGCCAGGTGCGTAACATCGCCGAGGTGACCACCGCGGTCGCCAACGGCGACCTGTCGAAGAAGATCACGGTCGACGTGAAAGGCGAGGTTCTC
>DATBIR010000245.1:0-4680 GCA_036556825.1 Beijerinckiaceae bacterium | reverse complement strand
CGGATGTTTCCGACTTGCGCATCAGAAATCCAATCTCGGGCAAGCCCGAGATTGGTGGGGAGGGAATGCTAGTCGCCTTCGCCGGGGCTGGGGGTGAAGAATTTCTCGTATTTGCCGGCGACGCCGTCGAACTCCTTGGCGTCGGGCGGCGGGTCCTTCTTGTGGGTGATGTTGGGCCACGACTTGGCCAGGTCGGCGTTGAGCTTGAGCCAGGTCTCGAGGCCCGGCTCGGTGTCCGGCTTGATCGCCTCGGCCGGGCATTCCGGCTCGCACACGCCGCAATCGATGCACTCGTCCGGATGGATGACGAGCATGTTCTCGCCTTCATAGAAGCAGTCGACCGGGCACACCTCGACGCAGTCCATGTATTTGCATTTGATGCAGTTCTCGGTGACGACGTAGGTCATGTCCTGTTCACGCTGACGCTTGCCGAATTGCGGTCATACGGGCGGCTCATCTCGATTGTCTGACCGGGCTTGTCCCGGCCATCCCGATCGGCAGAGCGTGTCGCGTCGACGATCGGGATCACCCGCACAAGGCCGGTGACGACAGGGCACCGGTTGCCGTGGATAAGTGAAACGGCTCTAGCCCCTGGCGGGAGCGGTGACAAGCGCAGCGTCGTCGCGGCCAAGCTCGCTGTAGAGCCGGCGCGCCTCGGGCGCGGGGCCGCGCCGTTCGCCGAGGGCCTCGACACGCACCACCGCCGTCGTGCGCGCCACCGCCACCGTGATCACGTCGCCGACGGCGACGCCCTTGGCGGGGTTGTCGACGCGCCGGCCGTTGACGCGCACGAAGCCGTCACCGACGAGCTTCGCGGCCAGGGTGCGGCTCTTCACGAAGCGCGCGAACCACAGCCACTTATCCAAGCGAAGCTTGTCAGTCATCAGTGATCAGTCATCAGTTATCAGAACGAAAAAAGGGGATCATCTGATCACTGATGACCGATCACTGATCACTGGTCCCTGGTCTTGCCTTCGAGCTGGGCCTTGAGCTCGAGCAGCTTGGCGAAGGGGGAGTTGGGGTCGGGCTGCCGCTCGCGGCGCTCCGGCCGGCCCTCGTAACGGTTCTCGCGGCGCCGGTGCTCGGGGCTGCCGTTCTTGCCGGGCCGATCGGCGCGCGGCTCGCGCGGCGGACCGCGCCGCTCGTCGGGCCGGCGCGGGCCGCGCGGCGGACGCCCCTGCTGGGCGCCTTCGCCTTGCGCCTCGACACGGCGCTCGCCCTGGCGCTCGTCCCTGCGCTCGCCCTGGCGCGGCACCCGCGGCTGGCGCTCGCGGCGGCCCTCGTCGGGACGGCGGCGATGCTCGCGCTTGTCGCCGTCGGCGCGGGCGCGCCGGTCGCGGCCGTGCCGCTGCGGCTGGCGGTTCATGCGCCACACCTCGATCAGCACCGGCTCGGCCGGGGCCGCGGCCTCGGCTTCGGCCGCGCTCTCCGGCGGCGTCGCCTCTGCGGCGTCGGCAGCGGCAGCGTCCGGAGCGATCGGCGCAACGCCCGCTTCGACAGGGGTGATGGCCGCGGCGCTCGGCTCTGCCGGGCTCTCGCCGGCACCGCCGTCCGCCTCCGCGACCGGAGCGATGCCGGCTTCGAGCGGATTCAAGGCGTCCGGCGCGGCCGCTTCGGGCGCCGCCGCCGGCGAGGCGGCCGCGTCGACGTCGGCAGGAGCAGCGTCGGCGGGAACGGCTTCGGCAGAAGCCGCATCGGCGGCAACGGCATCGGCAGGCGCCGCGTCCGGAGCTGCGTCGGCGGCCTGCGTGTCGGCTGCGGTCTCGCCCGGCGCGCCCGCATCGGCATTGACGGCGGCCGGCTCGGTCGCGGCCTGCGGCTTCGGCGCGGCGAGCGGCACGGTGATCGGCGGGCCGGGCCGGCGATCCATCACGTAGCCGAGGGATTTCAGGATCGAGCCGAAATCCTCGCCGGAGCAGCCGACCAGCGAGGTCATGCCGACGGTCGGCACGAAACCTTCGCCGTCGGCGGTGCCGGGCGGCGGCTCGCCCGGGCTGACGCCGGGCCGGTAGGCGATGGCCGGCCGGATCAGGTCGGCGAGGCGCTCGAGGATGTCGACGCGCACGGCGCGCCCGCCGCAGACGCGGTATCCGGCGGCGCGATAAAGGCCCTTGGCGATCTCGGCATCGACCGGGATCGAGGTGCGCCCGGAGCCGGCGAGATGCGTGATCTCCTCGAGCCCCTTCTGCTCGAGGCCGCCGTGCTTGAGCGCCCACAGCTGCGCCGCGAGCGAGCGCGGCGCCGGCTTCAGCAAGGCCGGCACGTAGAGGTAATAGGCGCCGAAGCGCACGCCGAGCTGGCGCAGGGCGGCGCGCCCGTCCTGGTCGAGGCTGCGCACGTCCTGCAGCACTTTCGAGCGCTCCAGCACGCCGAGCCCTTCGCCGATCTGGAAGGCGATGCCGCGGCCGATGCCGGCGAGGGTGGCCGATTCCTCGAGCTGCAGCAGCGCGCCGAGCAGGCGCACGACATGCGCCTTGAGCCACGCCTTCAGGCGCGCGTCGACCTTGTCGCGGGCCGGGCCGGTGAGCTGCTCGTCGGCGACCAGGCGGAAGCGCGGCTCCAAAATCTTGTCGCCCGGCTCGAGCTTGGCGACGGGATCGCCGGTCCAGCGGATGGTGCCGTCGTTGGACAGGACGAGCGACGAATCGGCGGCGGCGGAGAAGCGGTCGGCGCGCGTCTCGATCTCGCTGGCGAGCGCCTTCTGGGCGGCGTTGCGCAACGCCTTGGCCTCGGCCCCGTCGGCCTGCGGATCGGGCACGAAATGAAAGCCGTGCAGGTGGCCGACATGCTGGCCTTCCACCGTGACGTCGCCGGTGGCCGTAATCTCCGCTTCAAGCATCGCATTCTCTCTCAGGCGCCGCATCAGGACGCTGGTGCGCCGGTCGACGAAGCGGCTTGCAAGCCGCTCATGCAGCGCGTCCGACAGCTTGTCCTCTACCTGACGCGTGACCCCCTGCCAATGCTCGGGATCGGCGAGCCAGTCGGCCCGGTTGGCGACGAAGGTCCAGGTGCGGACCTGGGCGATCCGTCCCGACAGCGTGTCGAGGTCGCCGTCGGTGCGGTCGACCGAGGCGACGTGGCGCGCGAACCAGTCGGCCGGCACGGCGCCGTCGCGCATCAGGAAGCGGTAGAGCTGGCCGACGAGGTCGGCGTGGCTCGCCGGCGACACCTTTCGGTAATCGGGGACCTGGCAGACCTCCCACAGCCGCTCGACGCTCGCCTTCGCGCGCGCGAAATCCTGGACGTCGTGCTCGCGCGAGACGATCTCGAGGGCGGCCTGGTCGTCGGCCATGGGCGCGCGCGTCAGGCCCTGCTCGCGCGGCTGGTCGGCGAGGCTCTCGCGCAGGCTCGCGAGATTCGCGAAGTCGAGCTTCGCATTGCGCCATTGCAGCACGCGCACCGGGTCGAAGTGGTGGTTCTCGAGCGCGTCGACGGTCTCGGCGTCGAAGGGCGGGCAGCGGCCGCTGGTGCCGAAGCTGCCGTCGCGCATGTGGCGGCCGGCGCGGCCGGCGATCTGGGCGAGTTCGGCCGGCCAGAGCTTGCGGAAGCGGAAGCCGTCGAACTTCTTGTCGGACGCGAAGGCGACGTGGTCGACGTCGAGGTTGAGGCCCATGCCGATGGCGTCGGTGGCGACGAGATAGTCGACGTCGCCGGACTGGTAGAGTTCGACCTGGGCGTTGCGCGTGCGCGGCGACAGTGCGCCGAGCACCACGGCGGCGCCGCCGCGCTGGCGGCGGATCAGCTCGGCGATGGCGTAGACCTCCTCGACCGAGAAGGCGACGATGGCGGAGCGGTGCGGCAGGCGCGAGATCTTCTTCTCGCCGGCGAAGCTGAGCTTCGACAGGCGCGGCCGCGTCACCACGTGCACGCCGGGAATCAGCGCCTCGATCAGCGGCCGCATGGTGGCCGAGCCGATCAGCAGCGTCTCGTCGCGGCCGCGCTGGTTGAGCAGGCGGTCGGTGAAGACGTGGCCGCGGTCGAGGTCGGCGGCGAGCTGGATCTCGTCGACGGCGACGAAGGACAAATCGAGATCGCGCGGCATCGCCTCGACGGTCGAGATCCAGTAGCGCGGCCGGTCCGGCTTGATCTTCTCCTCGCCGGTGATGAGGGCGACGTTGTTGACGCCGGCGCGCTCGACGACGCGCTGATAGACCTCGCGCGCCAGGAGGCGCAGCGGCAGGCCGATCATGCCGCTCTCGTGGCCCAGCATGCGCTCGATGGCGAGGTGGGTCTTGCCGGTGTTGGTCGGGCCTAGAACGGCCGTGACGCCGCGGGCGCGCAGCTGCGGAGCGAGAAGACGGGCCATGTCAAAGAAAAGATCGGCGTCCTGTGCCACGCGCGAGGCCCGAGGCCTTGCGGAACGAGTCTGGAACGAAACGCGCCCGAATCGCTGACGTGCCGGAGAATCGGGATTCGTTCACGGGCGCTGTATATGGGGTCAACGGGCCGGGAAAGCCAGGGGAATGGCGCGGCGCTTCCCTCCCCCTTGCGGGGAGGGACCGACTCGGACGCGCAGCGTCCGAGCGCGGGTGGGGGTCGGACATCGAAGCTCGACCGAGCGGAATCTGCCGGCGCGGCGATATCAGCCGTCACCCATGCACTCCAAGCCGACGACCCCCACCCCGGGTCGGTCGCTGGCCCGACTCCGCCCCTCCCCGCAAGGGGGAGGGGATAGGTTAC
>DATBIR010000244.1:0-3148 GCA_036556825.1 Beijerinckiaceae bacterium | reverse complement strand
GGAAGATATCGTCCGCCGCGCGGCTCCAGGCCTCGCCGTCTGCTCGTCGCACACCATCCTTCCGGAGATGAAGGAATACGAGCGCACCAGCACGACCGTCGTCAACGCCTATCTGCTGCGCACGATGCGCAGCTATCTCGGCCGCCTCGAGGCGGCGCTCAAGGACATCGGCATCACGGGGCCGCTCCTGGTCATGACCTCCAATGGCGGCATGCTGCCGGCGGCAGCGGCCGCGGAGAAGCCGGTCTTCGTCGTCGCCTCCGGGCCGGCCGGAGGGGTGATCGGGGCCGCGCGCCTTGGCGAAGCCTGCGGGCTGCGCGACCTGATCGTGTTCGACATGGGCGGAACGACGGCCAAGGCCGTCCTCATCGAGGGCGGCTCGCCGACGATGACGTCGGAATACGAGTTCAGGGAAGGGATGAGCACGTCGAGCCGCTTCATCAAGGCGGGCGGCTACATGCTCAAGGTGCCGGCGATCGACATCGCCGAGGTCGGGGCCGGCGGAGGGTCACTGGCCGCCATCGACAAGGGCGGGCTGCTGCGGGTCGGCCCCGAATCCGCCGGCGCCGATCCGGGCCCCGTCTGCTACGACCGAGGCAACACCCGGCCCACGGTGACCGACGCCAATGTGGCGCTGGGATATCTCAACCCCTCCGCCCTGGCCGGCGGGCAGCTCGCAATCAGGCAGGAGCTGATCGCGCCGACGCTCGACGAACATGTCGCGCAGCCGCTCGGGATCGGCGTCGTCGAGGCGGCGCATGGCATCCGTAGCGTGGCGAATGCGCTCATGGCGCGCGCCATCCGGGCGGTGACCGTCGAGCGCGGGCGCGACCCGCGCGATCTCGCCCTCGTCGCCATCGGCGGCAACGGCGGGGGGCATGCGGTCGACATCGCCCGGCAGCTCGGGATCAGCCATGTCCTGGTGCCCGCGTTGTCCGGCGTGTTTTCGGCCGTGGGCATGCTCGCGGCCGATGTCGAGCATACGCTCGTCACGACGATGCTGGCTCCGCTCGGACAGCTGCAGCCCGCCACGCTCGAGGCCGCCATGGCCCACCTGAGGCAAGCCGGCGAGGAGCGGCTGGCGGCCGACGGCTATGCACCCGCGCGCCGCCAGTTCGTGTGGAGCGCGGAGCTGCGCTACGAGGGGCAGGCCTCCGAGCTCCCGGTCGCGTTCGAGGACCCCAGGCCCGATCTCCTGGCGCGCGATTTCACCGCTGCCTACCGGGCCTTGTACGGATATGACGACGACAGCGACATCGAGCTCGTCCGGCTCCGGCTCGTGGCGCGCGGGCTGCGCGACAAACGCCTCGATTTCGCCGGCGTGCGTTTCGAAGAGCTTCCGTCGGCGATGCACCAGGAATCGCGAGCGGTCGCCGCGCAGCGCGGCCACGCTCCCGTCACCATGCCCGTCGTCGCGCGGGCCGTGCTCGGCGAGACGCCGAGGCCGGGTCCTTTCATCGTCGAAGAGTTCGACGCGACGATTGTCGTGCCCGCCGGCGCGCGGGCCCGGCGGGATGCAGCCGGCACGGTGCATATCGAGGTGGGAGCGTCCGATGAAGGTTGATCCGATTACCTTCGCCGTCGTCAAGAGCGGGCTCGACGCCATCGTCGACGAGATGGCCTACACGGTCGTCCGCATCGCCCGCTCGGAGATCGTCAAGGACGTGATGGATTTCTCGGCCGCGCTGTGTGCCGCGGACGGACAGATGGTGGCGCAGGCGAAGACCATCGCGCTGCATCTCGGCGCCGTTCCGGAGGCGATCGCCTCCGTGCTCGCGACGTATGAGAACGACCTCCATGACGGCGACGTCGTGATCATGAACGATCCGTATCACGGCGGCATGCACCTCCCGGACATCTTCATGATCGTGCCGATCTTCCACGGTGGCGTGCGCAGGGCGTTCGCGGTGGTCATCTGCCACCACACGGATGTGGGCGGGCGCGTGCCCGGCTCCAACGCCAGCGACTCTACCGAGATCTACCAGGAGGGCCTCCGCATCCCGCCGCTCAAGCTGTACGAGCGCGGCAAGCTCAACAGGACGCTCGAACAGCTCATCAAGATCAACGTGCGAGTGCCGGATCGGGTCTGGGGCGACCTGCAGTCACAATACGCGGCCTCCCATGTCGGCGCGCGCGGGCTCGCCAGGCTGTTCGAGCGCTATGGCGCCGATACCGTCGACGCCTACATGCAGGAATTGATCGACTATGCGGAGCGGCTGACGCGCGAGGAGATCAGGCGATGGCCGAAGGGGACCTATCGCTTCACCGACCACATGGATTCCGACGGGTTCTCGGACGATCCGATCCCGATCAAGGTCGCCATCACGGTTCACGAGGATTCGCTCACGGTGGACTATACCGGCTCCTCCCCGCAGGTGAAGGCCGCCCTGAACGCCACCAGAAGCTACACGCAGTCGTGCACCTATCTCAGCGTCCGCTGCGTGCTCGACCGCGACATCCCCAACAACGTCGGCGTGTTCCGCTGCATCAAGGTGATCGCGCCGGCAGCTTCGGTCCTCGATCCGGTCCTGCCGGGCGCCTGCGCGGCGCGCGCGCTCACCGGCTACCGGATCTTCGATACCATGCTGGGAGCGCTCGCGCAGATCGTGCCCGAGCGCGTGCCGGCGGCCGGGGAGGGCGGCAACAGCGTGATCTGCATCAGCGGGCTGCGGCCGAACCGCCGGCCCTTCATCATCGTCGACATGCTGTGCGGCGCCTGGGGAGGACGGCCCGACCAGGACGGCGTCGAGGCGATCACCAATCCCTCCCAGAACCTGTCGAACATGCCGGTCGAGATCCTCGAGGCGGAGCACCCGGTCCGCGTCGAGGATTACGCGCTCGTGCCCGACAGTTGCGGAGCCGGCAAATGGCGCGGCGGCATCGGCATCCGCCGTTCGTACCGCATTCTCGCCGACGACGCGCTCCTGCAACTGCGCGCCGACCGGGTTAAGTTTCCGCCGTACGGGCTGGCGCAGGGCGAGCCCGGCGGGCGCTCGCGCAACATGCTGACCATCGATGGCGAAACGCGCGACCTTCCCGGCAAGGTGACGATGTCCGTGCAGAAGCAATGCCTCGTCACGCATGTGCAGGCGGGCGCCGGCGGCTACGGCGATCCATTCGAGCGGGATCCGGCGCTGGTGCTGGAGGA
>DATBIR010000243.1:0-12553 GCA_036556825.1 Beijerinckiaceae bacterium | reverse complement strand
GGCCTCTCGGCCGTGAGCGGCTCGCCCGTCACAAGGTAATGGACGGTCTCGGCGATGTTGGTCGTGTGGTCGCCGATGCGTTCGATGTTCTTGGTGCAGAACAGCAGGTGCGTGCAGAAGCTGATATTGCGCGGATCTTCCATCATGTAAGTCAGCAGCTCGCGAAACAGCGAATTATGCAGGGCATCGATGTCACCGTCGCGCTTCCAGACCCCGATTGCCGCCGCGACGTCGCCCTGGGCATAGGCGTCGAGCACGTCCTTGAGCTGCGCGAGGGCGAGATCGCTGATGTGCTGAACACCGACGACGACCTTCTTCGGCTGCAGCTCGTTGCCGATGGCGAGAACGCGCTTGGCGATGTTCTTGGCGAGGTCACCGATGCGCTCGAGGTCGCCGGAGATGCGGATCGCGGAGATGATCTCGCGCAGGTCGATCGCGAGAGGCTGGCGGCGGGCGATGGTGAGGATGCCGCGTTCCTCGATCTCGCGCTGCAGCTCGTCCAGCCGCTTGTCGGCGGCAATGACCGCCTGCGCGAGGGACGTATTGCGCTGGACCAGGGAAATGGTGGCGTCGCTCAGCATGGCTTCGGCGATGCCGCCCATCTCCGAGATGCTGCGCCGCAAATTCTGCAGCTCGACATCGAAAGAGTGCACGATGTGCCCGGACATTCTATTCTCCAACCCGTCGCCTGCGGCCTCAGCCGAAGCGGCCGGTCACGTAATCCTGCGTCTGCTTCTTGTCGGGATTCATGAAGATTTTCGTGGTCGGCCCGAACTCGATTACTTCGCCGAGATACATGAACGCGGTGAACTGGGAGATGCGCGCCGCCTGCTGCATGTTGTGCGTCACGATCACGATCGTGAATTCCAGGCGCAGCTGCTCGATCAGCTCCTCGATGGCTCCGGTTGAGATCGGGTCGAGGGCGGATGTCGGCTCGTCGAACAGCATCACCTCGGGCTTCTGGGCGATGGCGCGGGCGATGCAAAGCCGCTGCTGCTGACCGCCGGACAGGCCGGTGCCCAGCTGCCGCAGCTTGTCCTTCACCTCCTCCCAAAGGGCCGCCTTGCGCAGCGCCTCCTCGACCCGGCGATCGAGCTCGGCGCGCGGCAATCGCCCGTAAAGGCGCAAGCCGAAGGCGACGTTGTCGTAGATCGACATCGGGAAAGGCGTCGGTTTCTGGAACACCATCCCGACGCGGGACCGGAGCTCGTTGACGTCGATGGCGGGCGACAGCACGTTGCGTCCGTCGAGGATGATCTCGCCTTCGGCGCGCTGCTCCGGATACAGGCTGTAGATGCGGTTGAAGGTGCGCAGCAACGTCGACTTGCCGCAACCCGAAGGCCCGATCAGGGCCGTCACCTGGCGGTCGTAGAAGTCGAGGGCGATGTCCTTCAGGGCCCGGAAATCGCTGTAGTAGAAATTCAGGTTCCTGACGGCGATGCGCACCGGCCGGGCCGCATCGGCGGGACTGGCGGCAGCGGCGGCGGGCGCCGTCAGCATGAGGCTGGTCATCGCGTTGTCTCTCTGTGCACGAGATAGCGTGCAACGACCGACAGGCCCAGGATCGCGACGGTTATCAAGAGCGCTCCCCCCCATGCCAGCTCCTGCCAGTTCTGATACGGCGACAGCGCGAATTGAAAGATCGTGACCGGCAGGTTTGATACCCCGCCGAGCAGCGAGGGGCTGAACCAGAAATTGTTGTTGAGAGCCGTGAACAGGAGCGGCGCCGTCTCTCCGGCGATGCGCGCCATGGCGAGGATGATGCCGGTCACGATCCCCGAGCGCGCCGCCCGCCAGGCGATGCTCGTGATGACGCGCGCCGGAGGCGCTCCGAGCGCCGCCCCCGCCTCGCGCAGCGAGGCGGGCACGATGCGCAGCATGTCCTCGGTCGTGCGCACGATAACCGGCGTGGCGATGATGGCGAGCGCCACGCCGCCGGCCCAGCCCGAATAGCCGCCCATCGGGCTCACCATGAGCGTGTAGACGAACAGGCCAATCAGGACGGACGGCGCCGAGAGCAGGATGTCGTTGATGAAACGGATGACGTTGGCCAGGGCCGAGTTGCGCCCGTATTCGGCAAGATAAGTGCCGCCGAGTACGCCCACGGGCGTCGCGATCGCAATGCCCAGGAAGGTCAGCACCAGGCTGCCGACGATCGCGTTGGCGAGCCCGCCGCCCTCCGAACCGGGGCCGGGCATCACCTCGACGAAGATGCGCGGCGAGAGTGCCGCGACCCCTTGATACGCCAACATCGCAAGGATCGATCCGAGAGCAAGCACGCCGACTCCGGTGAAGACAATCGCCAAGACCTTCATGGCGCGGTCGGCAAGCTGGCGCGGGCGCCGCACCCGGCCCCACGCAATCGTCGGCGACCCCGCCGCGGCTAAATCTGAACTCGGCTGCATTTCTCTCCTCAGTGCACCTTGACCCGCGAGACGAGGTAACGCGCCACGATCAGCACCGCGAAGGTGACGAAGAACAGGATGCAGCCGAGCGCGATCAGCGCGTGCAGCTGCATGCCGATTGCTTCGTTGAACTCGTTGGCGATGCGCGAGGCGATGGTCGAGCCGGGATCGAAGACAGACGCCGACAGGCGGTTGGCATTGCCGACCACAAAGGTCACCGCCATGGTTTCGCCGAGCGCCCGGCCGAGACCGAGCATGATCGCGCCGATGATGCTCACTGCGGCCTGCGGGAACAGCACGTGGCGCACCACCTCCCAGGTCGTGCAGCCGATGCCGTAGGCGCTCTCGCGCAGGACCGTGGGGATCTGCTCGAGAATGTCGCGCGCCACCGAGGCGACGAACGGGATGATCATGAAGGCCAGGATCACGCCCGCGGTCATGATGCCGGCCCCCGATGGAACGCTGGAATATAGGATGGTGCCGAGGATCGGGATGCCGGCAACGACCTCGTTGAGCGGCACCTGGACGTAACGGGCCACCATCGGCGCCAGCACGAACAGGCCCCACATGCCGTAGATGATGCTAGGGACTGCCGCGAGGAGCTCGATCGCCATTCCCACCGGCTTCTTGAGCCAACGTGGCGCGAGCTGCGTCAGGAAAACGGCAATCCCCATGCTGACGGGAACGCCGATCGCGAGCGCAATCAGCGAGGTGGTCAAGGTGCCGACAATCGCCGGCCAGGCGCCATAGCGGTCGTTGTTGACGTCCCAGACCGAGCTGGTCACGAAATCGAGCCCGAACTCCCGAAAGGCCGGCCATGCGCCCCCAAGCATCGAGGCCATCAGGCCCGCCAAAACCACCAGGATCAGGGCCGCCGAGCCGTAGCTGGCCCACCTGAACCGGGTATCGAAATCCGCAAGAAAGGACGGGCGAGCGACGCCCGCAGCGCGAGCCGGCATCGGCTCGTCCACGACAAGGGTCGTTTGCCCGTCCATGATGTCACCTGCCGGCTGGTTGGAGCCGCATTGCTACATCGACTTGCCCTGGTAAAGGGGCTTGCCCGACTTGTCCTTGATCTCCTTCGTCCACACCTGGCGGACCTGCTCGGCCACGTTTTCGGGGAGTGGGACGTAGTCGAGGTCGGAGGCGAGCTGGTCGCCGCTCCTGTAGGCCCAGTCGAAGAATTTCAGGGTTTCGACGACCTGGTCGGGCTTGTCCGGGCTCTTGTGGACGAGGATGAAGGTCGCGCCAGTGATCGGCCAGGCTTGCGCGCCAGCCTGGTTGGTCAGCGAGATGCCGAAGCCGGACGCCGCGGTCCAATCGGCGTTGGCGGCGGCCGCCGCGAAGGCCTTGTCGTCGGGGCTGACGAACTGGCCGTCTTTGTTGCGCAGCTGGGCGTAAGGAATGTTGCTCTGCTTGGCGTAGGCGTATTCGACGTAGCCGATCGAGTTGGCGACCTGCTTGACCGTGCCGGCCACGCCCTCGTTGCCCTTGCCGCCCTGGCCGACCGGCCAGTTGACGGTGGTGCCGGCGCCCAGGGCCGACTTCCACGCCGGCGACACGTCTGACAGATAGGTCGTGAAGATGCTGGTCGTTCCCGAGCCGTCGGAGCGGTAGACCGGGGTGATGTTGGCGTCAGGCAGTTTCAGGTCCGCGTTCAGCTGGGCGATCTTGGGATCGTTCCACTTCTTGACCTCGCCGCGGTAGATGTCGGCGAGGATGTCACCCGTCAGCTTGAGTTGGCCCGCGGGGACGCCCGGGACATTGATCACCGGCACGACGCCGCCGAGCACGGTCGGGAATTGGACGAGCCCGTGCTTCTCGAGCTGGTCCCCCTTGAGCGGCGCATCGGTCGCGCCGAAAGCCACGGTCTTGGCCTGGATCTGGCGTATGCCGCCGCCGGAGCCGATCGACTGGTAATTCAGCCCGACGCCCGTCTCTTTCTTGTAGGCCTCCGCCCATTTTGAATAAACGGGATAGGGGAAGGTCGCGCCGGCGCCGGTGATATCGGCAGCTGCCGCGGGCGGGACGCAGGTGGCGGCGGCCAGCCCGGCCGCGACGGCGAATGAGAGGACTCTCACGGTAATCTCCTTGTGTCTGCAAGCGAGCCTCGGACCCGGCCGACGGGATCGGTTCGGGACCGAGCCGAAGCCTCGGCTACCGCGCTTGCAGGCCTCGCCTACGACGGCTGTATGACAGGTGCATGACAGCGCGCAGCGGCAGGCCTGCGCTCAGAGCATGATCCGGCGAAAGCCTGCCCCCGGACTTGATCCAGGACTTGATCCGGGGGTGGTCACCGCTTCGCCGAAAACGATCATGCGGCTCAAAAGATGTGGAGCGTGATCGCTTTAATCTGAACCGATCACGCTCTACGAGCCAGCTTCCGGGAGGGCAATCCTGAATGTGGCGCCATGGCCAAGCTCGCTCTCGATCGTCATCCGTCCCCGGTGGCGGGCGACGATATGTTTAACGATGGCGAGCCCCAGCCCGGTTCCGCCTTTGTGGCGGCTTTCCGCTACATCGATCCGATAGAAGCGCTCGGTCAGCCGGGGCAGATATTCGGGGGCGATTCCCGGCCCGTAATCCCTGACCGCAAGCTCGACGGCGCGGGCGAGCCCGTTGGCGGCGCCCCTGGTCAAGGTGACGTCGACGCGGCCGCCGCTGCCGCCGTAATTGACCGCGTTTTCCACCAGATTCTCGACCACGCGCAGGAGTTCGTCGCGCTCGCCGGCGACCACCAGCGGTTCGTCGGGCGCGGCGAGGCGGATCTCGACGCCACGCTCCCGCGCTCTGCCGCCCTGCGCTTCGATGATCTCCCCGGCGATCGGCCGCAGGTCGACAGGGTCCGTCGGTGAGATGTGGGCGCGGAGTTCGATGCGCGAAAGCTGCAGCAGGTCGTCGATCAGGCGCGTCATGCGCCAGGCTTGGCCGTGCATAATCTCGAGAAAGCGATCGCGCGCCGCCGGGTCGTCGCGGGCCGGCCCTTGCAGCGTCTCGATGAAGCCGACCACTGACGCCAGCGGGGTGCGGAGCTCGTGACTGACATTGGCGACGAAATCGGCGCGCATGCGCTCGAGCCGGCGCGCCTCCGTGAGATCGCGGAAGAACAGCATGACGCCCTGCCCTGCTCCGAACGACGAATTGGCAAAGGCGCTGATGTGCACGTCGAAGACGCGCTCCATCGGCACGCGCTGGTTGAATTCGACATGCAGGGACTCGGCGCCTGCCACAACCCGCTCGACGCCGGCCAGGATGTCCGGCGCGCGCAGCGCGTAGAACAGGGGCTGGCCGACCCGAAGCGCGGGCAGGAGGAGGCGCGCCGCCTCGTTCGCCTCGCGAATGGTCATCTGCCGGTCGATGACGATGACCGGGTCCGGGATCTTGGACAGGAGCACGTCGACCGTGATCATCCGCCTTTCGCTGCCGTCGTTATCTGGCACGTGGTTCCCTTCTGCATGCGCACCCGTGGTCTGCGCCGGCAGCCACCAGCCGACAAGGTCTGGTCCGCGCCGGCGATGAATGCAATGGTGATGGCGAGCGGCTCCGGACGTCCCGATCAGCGACGGCCCCTTCGCCTGGCATGGCCGCCAACAGGGAGATGCCTGTGAATCCCAGAACCTTGTTCATAATCGGCGCCTTCGTATGTGTGCCTGCCGCCGCTCAGGAATCCGCGCCGCCAAAAACCTCGCCGGCTCCCGCCTTCGTGGAGATCGCCAGGTTCAAGTCGGACATGGCGCGGCAGGGAATCGCCGCCGATTCAGACCATTTCTACCCGGTGACCGATCAGGGCATCGCCAAGCATGAGAAGAAAACGGGAAAACTGGTTGCCGAGTGGAAAGGCCCGAAGGATGGGCCGATCATCCATCTCGACAGCGGCGTCGTTCTCGAGGGGAAGCTTTATGCCGCGCATTCCAACTATCCCCAGGAGCCTATGACCAGCTCGGTCGAGGTCTGGGACGTGGCCACCATGCAGCACGTGGCGACGCACAGCTTCGGCATCATGTGGGGCTCGCTCACCTGGATCGACCGTCACGACGGCGCCTGGTGGGCCGTGTTCGCCAATTACAGCCGAGTCTTCGGGCCGAGCCAGCGACCCTACGGGAACACCTACTGGACGACGCTCGTAAAGCTCGACGACAAATGGCAGTCGCAGCAGGCCTGGACGTTCCCGCAAAACGTGCTCAAGCGCGCCGAGCCGATGAGCATTTCCGGCGGCTCATGGGGTGCCGACGGACTCCTTTACGCCACCGGTCACGATCATCCGGAGGTCTACGCTCTGCGTCTCCCGAAGATGGGTTCGGTGCTTGAACTTGCGGCGACCTACCCGATCAAGGGCGAGGGCCAGGGCATCGCCTGGGACCGAAGCGATCCCGGCGTGCTGTGGATGATCAGCCGCCCCAATAAGGAAGCGATCGCCATGCGCATGGCGAAGTGAGCGGTTAACCGTGACGAGGCGCCCCGCCCGAAGGGGCGATTGACGCCCGGCGTCGGCCTTTGCCACAAACGTCGAAACGATCAGACGCACCGAATGGGAGAACAGGAATGATCCGTGCAGTTTTGGCGACGCTTGTGATTGCCGTATCCAGCGTCGGCGCAGCCGGTTCGGCCGCCGCACAGACCGGCAAGGTGACGGTCGTGACGTCTTTCGCCAAGGACGTCACCGATCCGTTCAAGAAGGCCTTCGAGAAGGCCTATCCGGGCACGACCCTGGAAGTTCAGAACCGCAACACGAATGCCGCCGTCAAGTTCATCGAGGAGACGAAGGCCAATAACCAGACCGACCTCATGTGGGCCTCGGCGCCGGACGCCTTCGAAGTGCTGAAAGGCAAAGGGCTGCTTCAGAAATACGCGCCGAAGGCGACCGGCATCCCTGACAAGATCGGCGCCTTTCCCATGAACGATCCGCAAGGCCACTATTTCGGCTTCGCCGCCTCCGGCTACGGCATCATGTGGAACACGCGTTACGCTCAGGCCAACAAGCTGCCGGATCCGAAGGAATGGCAGGATCTGGCCAAGCCCGCCTATTTCGACCACGTCTCCATGGCGGCGCCGTCGCGGTCGGGCACGACGCATCTGACGATCGAAACCATTCTCCAGGGCGAAGGCTGGGACAAGGGCTGGCGCACCATCAAGGAAATGGCGGGCAATTTCCGCCAGGTCACCGAACGCAGCTTCGGCGTGCCTGAGGCCGTCAATTCCGGGCAGGTCGGATTCGGCATCGTCATCGACTTCTTCGCCTTCTCGGCGCAGGCTTCGGGCTTCCCGGTGAAGTTCGTTTATCCCTCCGTGACAACCATCGTGCCGGCCAATGTCGGCATCGTCGCCAATGCCCCGAACCGCGCCGGAGCGGAAGCTTTCGTCGAATTTCTCCTCTCGCCGGCCGGCCAGGAGGTGCTGCTCGAACCAAGCATCCGCCGTCTGCCGATCAACCCGGCCGTCTACGCCAAGGCACCGGCCGACTATCCGAATCCGTTCAAGGATCGGTCTCTCGGCGCCCGTGTGAAGTTCGACGTGGACGTTTCGGAGAAACGCACCAACGTCGTCGACACGCTGTTCGACCAGATCATCACCTTCCAGCTTGAGGGACTGAAGGGCGCCACGAAGGCGATCCACGACGCCGAGGCCGCGCTCGCCAAGAAAGACAATGGCCAGGCACGGGCCCTCGTGAAGGAAGCGCGCGACCTCATTGCGGCAACGCCGGTCATGGAGGCGCAGGCGTCCTCGCCCGAAGTCACAGGCGCATTTACGGGCGCCAAAGAGAAAGGCGCGCGCCAGGCGGAACTCGAGCAGCAATGGGCCGCATTCGCGCGCGAGCGTTACGCGCAGGCGCGTGCCAAGGCGGAAGAGGCGCAAAAGCTTGCCCGCTGACACGAGGCGAGCGGCGGCGCGCCGCTCGCCATTCTGACGCGCGCATATGGCGCTTGTCCTGGCCCGTCCCCCAGCCCGCTCGGCTCTCCTGAGCGGCGAGGCCCTCGTTGCAGGCCTGGTCGCCTTGTTTCTACTCCTGTTCCTGATCGTTCCGGTGGCGACGGTGGTCTACGTCGCCTTCACGGAGCGCGGCACCGGAGCCTTCACGCTCGTCAACTTCGCGGACTTCGCCCGCACCGACCTGTTCGTGCGCTCGCTGTGGAATTCACTCTACGTGTCGGCGATGGCCGTTGTCTTTGCCTCGCTGCTGGCGCTGCCGCTCGCCTACCTCACCACGCGTTTCGAATTTCGCGGGGCCGCCGTCGTCCAGACGCTCGGCTTCCTGCCGCTGATCATGCCGCCTTTCGTCGGCGCGGTCGCCATGCAGCTCCTGTTCGGCCGCAACGGCAGCATCAATCTCCTGCTCGACGACTGGCTCGGCATCAAGGTCCCCTTCATGGAAGGGCTCAACGGCGTCATCTTCGTCGAGGCCCTCCACTATTTCCCGTTCATCCTGATCAATCTCTCGGCCGCACTGCGCAATATCGACCGTGCCATGGAGGAGGCGGCACAGAATCTCGGCTGCTCCGGCTTCCGCCTGTTCCGGCGCATCGTCTTCCCTCTGGCCATGCCGGGCTACCTCGCCGGCGCGTCGCTCGTCTTCGTCAAGGTGTTCGACGACCTCGCCACGCCGCTGCTCCTCAACGTCAAGGACATGCTGGCTCCGCAGGCCTATCTGCGCGTCACCTCGATCGGCCTTGCCGACCCTATGGGCTACGTGATTTCGGTCGTTCTCATCGTCGGCTCGATCCTGGCCATGTGGATCTCGGCCCGGGCGCTGCGCGGCAAGGACTATGCGACCGTGCAGCGCGGCGGCGGCGGCCTCGCCCGGCGCGCCATGAAGCCTTGGGAAAGCGCCCTCTCCTATGCCGCCGTGACTTTCATCCTGCTTCTCGTGCTGGCGCCGCATATCGGGCTCGTGCTGCTCTCGTTCGCGACCATCTGGTCGTTCAGCCCGCTGCCCGACGCTTACACGATGGCGCATTACAGCCGCGTGTTCGGCGACAGCTTCGACTACATCAAGAATACGCTGATCTACGCCTCACTCGCGGGGCTCATCGACGTCGTGCTCGGCACGGCGATCGCCTATCTCGTCCTGCGCACGCGTCTGGTCGGCCGGGAATGGCTCGACTGGGCGGCGAGCGCGGCGCTTGCCATCCCGGGCGTCGTGCTCGGCATCGGGTATCTCCGCACATTCTATGGCGTGACGCTTCCCGACGGGCGTCCTCTCGCCACGCTTTGGATCATGATCGTGCTGGCTCTCGCCATTCGCCGGCTGCCATATGCGCTGCGCGCCTGCTACGCCGCCCTGCAGCAAATCTCCGTCTCGCTGGAGGAGGCGGCAGAGAATCTCGGCGCCAGCAGGCGCCGCACGATCCGCCGCATCGTCGTGCCACTGATGACCGGCGGCATCCTCGCCGGCTTCGTCTCGAGCTTCGCCACGGCCGCCGTCGAGTTGTCGGCGACCCTGATGCTCGTGCAATCGAATTCTGACGCGCCTCTCGCCTACGGTCTCTATGTGTTCATGCAGTCGGCCGCTGGCCGCGGCCCGGGCGCCGCGCTCGGGGTGATTGCCGTCGTGCTGGTAGCGGCGTGCACGCTCCTGTCCCACTTGGCGGTCGAACGCAGTCAAAGGCTGAAGGAGCGCACATGAGCGGACCACGCCGATGAACCAGCCTCTGCGCCCCGGCGTCCTCGCCCCGGATGCGTCCGGCGTCCGTATCGAAGGCGTGAATCTGTCCTACGGCGAGAACCACGTTCTCCGGGACGTCAATCTCGATATCAGGCCGGGCGAGTTCTTCGCCTTCCTCGGCCCCTCCGGCTGCGGGAAGACGACCCTCCTGCGGGCCATCGCCGGCTTCGCCCACCCGCAGACGGGACGCGTGCTGATCGGGGCCGAGGATATCTCGCGCCTGCCGCCCTGGAAGCGCGACGTCGGCATGGTGTTCCAGTCCTATGCCCTGTGGCCGCACCTGACCGTGCGCCGCAACGTGGCTTTCGGGCTGGAGGAACGCAAGGTGCCACGCCGCGACATCGCACGCCGCGTCGCCGCTGCGCTCGACCTCGTCGGCATGACGGCCTTTGCCGAACGTCTGCCTTCGCAACTGTCGGGCGGACAGCAGCAGCGCGTCGCGGTCGCGCGCACCATTGCAATCGAGCCCAAGGTCCTGCTCCTCGACGAGCCGCTCTCGAATCTCGACGCCAAGCTGCGCGTCCAGGTGCGCCGCGAGTTGCGCGACCTGCAGCGCCGGCTCGGGATCACGGCCATCTTCGTCACCCATGACCAGGAAGAGGCCAACACGATGTGCGATCGCATCGCCGTCATGAGCGATGGCATCGTCCAGCAGGTCGGCACGCCCATCGAGCTCTACGAGCGTCCCGCCAATCTGTTCGTGGCGAGCTTTCTCGGCACCGCCAACATCCTCGAAGGCGACGTCGTCGGCTCCGGCGCGGACCGCGCATTCGTGACCGGCGGCATCCATGTGCCCGTTCCGCCGTCAGCCGCAATTCCGACAGGCGCCAGGATGGTCTTTCGGCCGCAGGACGCGCGCATCGGTCCAGAGGGCGGCGCCTTGACGGCCGTGCCGGGCACGATCAGCCATCGCGAGTTCCTCGGCTCGACGGTCCGCTATGGCATCAAGGTAGGCGCGGCCGAGATCGCCGTCGACACGCCCTTTCACAGTGGCGACCCTCTGCATGAGCGCGGCGCACGCGTCACCGTCGGCGTGCCCTTCCGCTCCCTGCTCTGGCTCCTGCCGTAACCCTACGAAGCCGATTTCCAGCTTCGGTGACGCGGCCGGAATAGCCGGCGGCAATCTCCTCGACGCCGGCGTTGCGCGCTGCATGAACGGCCGGGATGATGGAGCGAAAGCCGGACAGAAACCGCAACCACCTGAACCCGCCAGCCACGAAGCCCTTCGGGCATTCAGTCTCGCGGACTCTGCCGTCGCGAAGCGGAGGCATTCATCGAGGGTCGACCGATCCACAGGCGGTTGAGCCAACGCGTTATGACATCGGGACGGTTTTTACCGCCAAGCCGCGCCAGAGCCTCCTGATACGGCCCGACATAACGCACCCGCGTCGGCAGCGCCGGATATACCCGTCGGATGACGTTCAAGGCGCGTGCAGCCCTCCGCTGCTCTCGCGGCCCGAACGGAAGCGTATAGGCGACGCGCAGGCGCTCCGGCAGCAGGAATGCGGTGACATCGCGGTACCAGCGCGGCACCGGGATTTGTCCCGCGCCGGCCAGGACCGCCGTTCCGATCTCCCGTGCGGCCGCACCGACCGCAAGCTGGTCCGAAGCGACCGTTTCATCGACGTAGCGGATGAACGCCGCCCAGTCGCGCGGCTGTTCTTCAGGAGGGATTCCGAACAGGGCGCCGAGCACATGACATTCGTCGTAGTAGCGCACGCGGGCCGCGGGCGGGAGCGGCGGCAGCACGAGCTCGCAGGCCATCGCCGCCGTCTCGACCAGCGTCGCGTGCACCCACATCAGCGCCGACAGCTCATTGGCCATGTAGCGCGAACCGGCGGGGTAGAGGCCGAGCGCCCCGGGCATGGTCCCTGTCACCGCCATGTGGCGCCGGTGGAGGCGCCTCGCGGCGGCAAGCGCCTGATCGAGCGAGCCGAACACGAGCGTGAACATGATGTCGAATGTGCGGTGAAACCGCGCGATCGGATCGCTGAGCGCGGAAGAATGTTCGGCGATGGCGGTCGCCACCCACGGATGCGCCAGCTGCATCAGCAGTGCGCGGCCCGCGCCCAGGAAAACCGCCCCTTCGCGATCGACCTGCCAGATGGCCGAGCCTGGGCCGAACACGCCCTCGCTGGCGCCGGGAGCCCGCGACCTGACGCCGGCGAGGCTGCGCTCGAGATCGCCAGGCTCAACGGCTCGGCCGTGCGGTCCGATCATACACTCGCTTTCGCAGCAAATTCCGCGACATCAAGATACAGCGCTGCAACCTTCGCCGGCGGAACACAAGAGGACTGCCCTGAGTTAGCTCCCGGGAGGTCGCTGCCCAGAAGGCGCGATCATGCGTGTCACTGGCATTGCGTATCCACAAGACGCTGCAAACGCACGCGATCTCGCCTGACGAGCGAGTGCAGGAGATCGGCTCCAACCGGCAGCTCGCACCTCCCCGAGCAGCGGCGTTTGCGCTCAGCGACATCTACATGGAGAA
>DATBIR010000242.1:0-9358 GCA_036556825.1 Beijerinckiaceae bacterium | reverse complement strand
GTCCGTCGCCGAGATGATCGCCGCCCCCGACACGATTCACTAGGGCAGGGTCAATTCAGATCGAACCGATCCTGCTCTCCTTCTCTTTGTGTCGCATGATCCCGGATCGAGTCCGGGACAAGCCTTTTTCGGCAAAGCGGTGCCCACCCCGGATCACGTCCGGGGCGAGCCTTTGCCGGATCATGCTCTAAGCCGCGCTCTCTCAACGCAAGTCGGGGGTTCCCGACTTGCGCGCCAAGAGCGGTGGATCCCGGCAGCCCCGAGATCCGCAGGGAGAGGGTTACGCGAGAACGCGCTCGAAGATTTCGCGGACGCCCTGGCGCGTCTCGTTGAGGTCCTCCAGCAGCACGGCGGCGTTGGGCCGGCCAACGGCGGCCGCGAGCCGCTGCAGGATCGCCGGCGACACGTTGGCCGCATCGAAGCGACCTTCGATGGTGAGGCGCTGCCACTGAAAAATGTCGCTGAACAGGGCGTGCGCCGCGGCGAGCTCCTGCGCGTGGGCGTTGTCGAGCAGGCCGGCCCTGGCGGCTTCGGCGAACACCGCCGGCGTCGCAAGCCCGATCAGGCCCGGGCGCCGCGCCGCCTCCGCCAAGGTGAGCGCCTGCGCAAGGAAATCGAGGTCGGTGAGCCCGCCGGCCGCAAGCTTGAGATCCCAGGGATCCTGATCGCCCTTTTCGCGGGCGATCAGATCGCGCATGGCGCGCACCTCGCGCGAGACCCGGCGGCGCTCGCGCGGCCGGGCCACGACCTCGGCCATCGCCCGCGATACGTCGGCGCCGAAGGCCTGGTCGCCGGCAATGACGCGCGCGCGCGTCAGCGCCATGTGCTCCCAAAGCTCGGCTTCCGACTGCTGATACGCGATGAAACCGCGGAACTGGGAGGCAACGGGGCCCTTTCCGCCTTGCGGCCGCAGGCGCAGGTCGATCTCGTACAGACGACCGCGCCGTGTCGGTACGGTCAGCGCCGCCACGAGCCGCTGCGTGAGGCGCGTATAATAGAGGACCGCATCGAGCCGGCGAGGCCCGGAGCTCTCGCGCCGGCCCTCGTCGAAGTCGTAGATGACGACGAGGTCGAGATCCGACCCGGCCGTCAGCTCGCACGTGCCGAGCCGGCCCAAGCCGACGATGGCGATGCGGCCACCGGGCACGCTGCCGTGCTCGGCTGCGAAGGCATCGCGCACCGCCTCGAAACAGGCGCGGATGACCGCCCCGGCGATGCCGGCATAGGCCTTGCCGGCCTGCTCCGGCGAAAAGATGCCTGACAGGAGCCGCGCTCCCGCCAGGAAGCGGATCTGCCGGGCGGCGTCGCGGACGCGATCGAGGAAATCCTCGTAGTCGCTCGGCCGGCCGATGAGATTGCGCACGCGTTCCTCGATCGCCTGCTCGTCGGCGACCGGCTCGACGAAAGCCGGGTCGATGATGGCGTCGAGGACGTGCGGGCTCTGCGCCACCGTGTCGGCGAGGCGCGGCGCCGTGCCGAGCAGGTCGGCGAAGAGCAGGCGCAAGCGATCGTGCGACTGCAGGATGGTGAGCAGCTCCGCCGCCGCCGGCATGCGCCCGAAAGCACGATCCAGGGCCGCCAGGGCGCCGTCGGGATCGGCAGTGCCGGCGAGCGCCGCGAGCAGGGCCGGGACGAGCTCGGTCAGCACCTCGCGGGCGCGGGCGCTGGTCACCGCCGAGCGACGGCCAAAATGCCAGCCGCGCACCGTCTCGGCGACCTGCTCGGGATGACGAAAGCCGAGCCGCCGCAGCGTCTCCAGCGTCTCCGGATCGTCGGCGGTGCCGGTGAAGACGAGGCTGCCGACCTCGGAGGCGAGCTCGGGACCCTCCTCGAACAGCAGCGCGTAATGCGCCTGCACATTATGCGCATGCCCGCACAACACCGTCTCGAATGCGGGAAGATCCGCAAAGCCGCAGAACCTGGCAAAAGCTTTGAGGGCCTCCGGGTCGGACGGCAAGCGCTGCGTCTGCTCGTCGGCCACCATCTGCAGGCGGTGCTCGACCGAGCGCAGGAAGCGGTAGGCGTCGGACAGCTCGTCGCGCGCCTGGGCGGTAATCCAGCCCTCGTCGTGCAGCGCGATCAGCATGTCGAGGGTTCTTTGCCCGCGCAGCCCTGGGCGACGCCCGCCGAACACCAGCTGCTGCGTCTGCACGAAGAACTCGACCTCGCGGATGCCGCCGCGCCCGAGCTTGATGTCGTGTCCGGCGACGGCGATTTCGTCGTGCCCGCGCACGGCATGGATCTGGCGCTTCATGGCGTGCACGTCGGCGATCGAGGCGAAGTCGAAATACTTGCGCCAGATGAAGGGCGCGAGCTCGGCCAGGAAGCGGTGGCCCAGGGCGAGATCGCCTGCGACCGGGCGGGCCTTGATCAGGGCGGCGCGCTCCCAGTTCTGGCCGACCGTCTCGTAATAGGTGTACGCCGCGGGCAGCGACACGGCCACCGGCGTCGACCCTGGATCCGGGCGCAGCCGGTAATCGACGCGATGCACGTAACCGTCCGCCGTGCGCTCCTGCAGCAGCTTGACGAGATCGCGCGCCACCCGGCTGTAGAAGGTCGCGGCGTTGCCTGCGTCGACGGCGCCGCTGGCGGGATCGTAGAAGACGACGAGGTCGATGTCGCTCGAGTAGTTGAGCTCGCCGGCGCCGTGCTTGCCGAGCGCCAGCACGACGAAACCGCTGCCGTCGCCCGGCCGCTCTGGATCGGGCAGCGTCATCTTGCCGGCCGCGTGGAGCCCGGCAAGGGTCGCATCGACGCTGGCCGATACCGAGGCATCGGCAAATTCGGAGAGCGCGCGCGTGACCTCGTCCACGCTCCAGGCGCCGCCGATATCGGCGAGCGCGACGAGCAGCGCGTGAGCGGCGCGTCCGCGCCTCAGCTCGCGTGCCACGTCCTCAAGGGAAATCCGGCCGGCGGCAAAATCACAAGGCAAGCCACGCAGCCGTGTCACGATATCGGCGTGCACCCTCTCGGGCGGCCCCATGAGGATGCCGTGCAGACGCAGCGGATCCGCCTGCGCCAGCCGCCAAAGGAACGGTGAATGCTCGGCGACGGCAAGAAGCAGGTCGCGAAGCGGGCCGGCCCGCAGATGCGCCGCCAGGTCTTGCGCCCCGGGTTCCTGCCCGGCGCGCGCGCTCAGTTCCGCCAGCCGCGCCTGCGCCTGCTCCCGGTCGGCCAGCGGCGGTGCATGCAGGATGCGCTCGAGCAGGGTGCCGCTCCGCTGCGCGGACGAGGAAATGAGTTCGTTCACGCGCCGTGGTTACGGCGTTCGAGGTGCGGGCTCAACCCCAACCTTCACCCCGTTTCCTTTGCGAGCCTTCGTCTCAGGGAAGGCCGGGACAGGGGCCGAGGCCGGCCTCCCGGCGGACTGCGTCGCTTCGCTCCGCCCCTGCCCCGCGGGGGCGACGCGGTGCGCACGCACCGGCAGCGAAAGCATGGCGCGCAGGCCGGGGGCGTTGTCCTGAAGGGTCAAGGTGCCGCCGTGCAGCCGTGCGACCGCTGACGCGAGACTGAGCCCCAGGCCGAAGCCGGGGCGTGAGCGCGAGCTTTCGAGGCGCACGAACCTTTCCATGACGCGGCCACGCTCGGCCTGGGGGATGCCCGGCCCGTGATCCGCTACGACGATGGCGATGTCGCTGCCGGTCCGTCTGGCCGTGACCGTCACCGGCTGCGGCGCATCTCCCGCTTTCGCCGGCGCGCCGTATTTGACGGCATTGTCGATCAGGTTGGCGACTGCCTGGCCGACCAGCTCGCGGCTGCCGTGCGCGACCAGCCCATCCTCCACGTTGACCTGCAACGGAGCGCCGCTCTCGTCCGCGACCGCCTCGTACAGCTCGCCGACGTCGCGCACGACCCCCGACACGTCGAAGTCGGCCATCGTCTCCCGCGCGCTGCCGGCTTCGAGGCGGGCAATCATGAGCAGCGCATTGAAGACGCGGATCAGATTGTCGCTGTCCTCGATGATCGACTCGAGGGCTGTGCGCAGTTCGTGCGGGCTCTGCGGGCTGCGCAGCGCCTCATCCGCCTTGTTGCGCAGGCGCGTCAGTGGCGTCTTGAGGTCGTGAGCGATGTTGTCGGACACTTCCTTGAGGCCGGCCATCAGCTCGCCGATGCGGTCGAGCATGGCATTCAGGTTGTGAGCCAGCCGGTCGAGCTCGTCGCCGCCGCCGCTCACGGTCAGACGCCCGGTCAGGTCACCAGCCATGATCGTGCGGGTGGTGTCGGTCATGGCGTCGACGCGCTTGAGCACGCGCCGCGTCACGAACCAGCCTCCGAAGCAGCCGAGCACGCCGACGAGAACGAGGGACCACCCGAAGGCGCGGCCGATGACTTCGCGAATGCGCAGGCGCTCGTCGACGTCGCGCCCGACGAGCAGACGGAAGCCGAGGGGCAGGTTGAACGTGCGCACGATGGCGCGATGCGGCATCGCCTCGCTGTCGTCGCTGCGGCCGTAGTCGATCTCGCGCTGGCCCGGACGGTCGAGGGCGCCCGGCGGGAGCGCGCCGACGTTGCCGACGATGCGCTCTCCGTTGGGCGTCGTGACGAGGTAGAGCGAAGCGCCGGGCTGCCGGGCTCGCCGCTCGACCACGTTGACCAGTCTGCGGATGCCGCCCTGGCGATATTGCTCCGCCAGGCCATTGATCTCGGCTTCGATGGTGTTGACGATCTGGTCGTCGATGATGCGGCTCGTGCTCCAGGCGACGTAGCCGAGAATGAAGAACGCGAACAGCGTGAAGATGAAGAGATAAGCCAGCGTCAGCTTGAACGCGGTCGTGCGGAACAGCTTGCCGAGAGCGGTCATGGGCCGCCCCCATGTCGGCGACGGTGGCGCGGCACGCTCACTCGCGGCCCTCGCCGCCGGCGCGCACCATGTAGCCCGCGCCACGGACGGTGTGGATCAGCGGGCGCTCGAAGCCCTTGTCGATCTTGGAGCGCAGCCGCGATACATGAACGTCGATCACGTTGGTCTGCGGATCGAAGTGATAATCCCAAACGTGCTCGAGCAGCATCGTGCGTGTGACGACCTGCCCGGCATGCTTCATCAGAAATTCGAGCAGGCGGAACTCCCGCGCCTGCAACACGATCTCCTTGCCGGCGCGCATCACCCGGTGCGACAGGCGGTCGAGCTCGAGATCGTCGACACGGTAGGTGGTCGGCTCGCCCCCTGTAGAGGCGCTACGCCGGCGGTCCAGCACCTCGAGCCGGGCAAGGAGCTCGGAAAAGGCGTAGGGCTTCGGCAGATAATCGTCGCCACCGGCGCGCAACCCCTTGACGCGGTCGTCAACCTGGCCAAGCGCCGACAGGATGAGGACGGGCGTGTCCACCTTCTGCTCGCGCAGGGATCGGATCAGAGACAGGCCGTCGAGCTTCGGCAGCATGCGATCGACGACGAGCACGTCGTAGTTGCCTTCGCGGGCCATGGCATAGCCGTCGAGCCCGTCATGACTGCAGTCGGTCGTGTGCCCCGCCTCGCGAAATGCCTTGCTCAGATAGGCGGCCGCCTCGCGGTCGTCTTCAACAATCAGGATTCGCATGCCGGCCATGTTAGAGCATGATGCAGCCAGGTGGGACCGCGCTGCCGGAAAAAAAGCCCTTGCGGCGCAGATCCCTGGGCGTCCGGGCAAAGGAGCGGCAGGCCGGACGCGGGTCCGACCTGCCGCAAACGCGAGACGCCGAGCCGGGCGGGGGGCTAAAGCTGCCCAGCGTCTCGTTTATCGGGCGCGCGGGCGCCCGATCCCTTGAGCTACGATCGCTTCCGACCGAAGCAATCGTCGTCCATTCCTCTCGTCACGCATGATCTTCCCGGCGAGGCAGCGTTCGCTTTGCCGGATCACGCGCGATCAGCCCGCCCGCGAGAAGCCGACGGCGACGAAGCGCACGCCCTCGCGGCCCTTGACCCGCATCAGGACGGTCTTGCGCCCGTCCTTGCGGGCGGCATCGAGCGCGCTCTTCACCTCCTCCGGCCGGCCCACGGCTAGGCCACCGACCTCGAGGATCACGTCACCCTTGCGGATACCCTTCTCGGCTGCCGGGCCCTGCGGGTCGACGTCGGCGACGACGACGCCCTCCTCGCCGTTCTGCGGCGGGGCGAGCTGCAGGCCGAGCTGCGGCTGCTTGTCGTCGGAGCGCAGCGAGTCGGCACCGGCCCGGGTGCGCCGGTCGGCGTCCTGGCCACCGATGTCGACCGTGACGGTGCGTTCCTTGCCGTCACGCCATACGGTAAGCGGCACGCTCTTGCCGGGAGCATAGGAGGCGATCTTCATCGACAGGGCGCGGGCGTCCTTGATCGCCTCACCGTCGACAGCGACGATCGCATCGCCCGTCTTGATGCCAGCCTTGGCCGCCGGACTATCCTTCGTCACTTCCGCCACGAGCGCGCCTTTGGCGTCCTTGAGACCGATCGCTTCGGCGATCTCCTTGCTCACCGGCTGGATCTGCACGCCGATGAAGCCGCGGCTCACCTTGCCGTCGGTCTTGAGGTCGTCGACCACTTTCTCGGCGACGTTGGCCGGGATCGCGAAGGCGATGCCGACATTGCCGCCGGATGGCGACGCGATGGCGGTGTTGACGCCCACGACCTCGCCCTTGAGGTTGAAGGTCGGCCCGCCGGAATTGCCGCGGTTCACGGCGGCGTCGATCTGGATGAAATCGTCATACGGGCCGGCGCCGATATTGCGGCCGTGCGCGGAGACGATGCCGGCCGTCACGGTGCCGCCAAGGCCGAACGGATTGCCGATCGCCACCACCCAGTCGCCAATGCGCGTCTTGTCCGCAGCGAAGCGGACGTGCGGGAAGTCGCTGCCCTCGTCGACCTTGAGCAGGGCGATGTCCGTCTTCGGATCCGTGCCGATCACCTTGGCGTCGAGCGTGCGGCCGTCGTCGGTCACCACTTCGACCGAGCTGGCGTTGTCGACGACGTGGTTGTTGGTCACCACATAGCCATCGGCCGAAACGAAGAAGCCCGAGCCCTGGGACTGGCCGAAGCGGCGCGGCGCTTGACGACCCTGGCCACGCTCCTCGCCGCCACGGAAGCGGTCGCCGAAGCCGCGGAAATTCTCACCGCCGAAGCGGCGGAAGAACTCGCGCAGATTGTCATCATCGAGGCCGGGGACGCCGAACGGCGAGTTGTCGCCGCGGTCGGCGACGGCCTGCGTCTTGACGCGCACGGAGACGACGGCCGGCTTCACCCGCTCGACGATGTCTGCGAAGGACGGGGCCGCCTGAACATGCTTATCCAGCGACAGCATTTCGGCGCGGGCCGGCTGCGTCGGCGCCACGACGCCGCTTTCGAGCGCGCCGCCGGCGATCAGAGCGGTCAGGGCCGCGGCGCCGAGCCACGCCGAGCGGCGCCTGATCAGGTTTGAACTCGTCATGTTGTTCTCCTCAACGGGCTTCCCAGCCCTTCGCCTGAGGAGATAAGGAGCGCCGCCTTACGGCGCTCTCACGCGCACATGAACTCTTGGTAAGCTTCGCCAGCTCACGCCTTGGGGTCGCGCCGTAGAAGCGCCTCGAGCGCGGCGCGCTCGTCGGCCGACAGGGGCGCTGCGGCCGGCCGGCGGCGGCGCAGGATGGCGATCAGGCCCACGATTGCGGCCGCCAGAATAAGCGCCGGGCCGAGCCACAACAAGGCCGTGTGCAGCCCGAAACTCGGCTTGAGCAGCACGAATTCGCCATAGCGCTGCACGATGAAACCGCGCACCTCGGCATCGCCGTCGCCTGCCTTGAGCCGTTCCCGCACCAGCACCCGAAGGTCCTTCGCAAGCGGCGCGTCGGACTCGTCGATCGACTGGTTCTGGCACACGAGGCAGCGCAGCTCCGACGAAATCTCGCGCGCCCGCCGCTCCAGCGCCGGATCCGGCAAGACCTCGTCCGGCTGCACCGCAAGAGCGGACGCGGCGGTTAAAGCGAGCGCCAGGGCAAGTGCGTAGGACCAAAGCCGCATCGGCTACTCCGCCGGAACGGGAACCGGCGCGGCGCGTGCTCGCGCGGGGGCGCCGATGCGGAAGCGGCGGTCGCTCAGCGACAGCGCTCCGCCC
Organism: Beijerinckiaceae bacterium; assembly: GCA_036556825.1. GTDB lineage: Bacteria > Pseudomonadota > Alphaproteobacteria > Rhizobiales > Beijerinckiaceae > JAJKJG01. The sequence goes on along the minus strand of DATBIR010000242.1, from coordinate 1,322 downwards.
AGCGCCATGATGACCGGCCCAAGCCAGATCAGCAGCACGAAAGGCTTGTAGTAGACCCGGAGCGCGATGGAGCCGTCAGCCTGCCCGTCGCCGAAGCTGGCGTAAACCTGGCTCAAGCCCACGCTGGTGATGCCTGCCTCGGTCGTCGGCATGCCGCGCGTCGTATAGAGGCGCTTCATGGTTTCGAAGGGTCCGATTTCGCGCTCGCCCCGGAAGAGGGTCAGACGCGCCACGTCCTCGCGATAATTCGGGCCGGTGCGCGGTACCACGCTGTCGAGACGCACCACATAGGGTCCTGCCTGAAGGCGATCGCCAGGCCGCAAAGAGGCAAGATGCTCGACGCTCCAGGCACTGGCCGCGATGCCGATCACGGTCACGCCGACGCCGGCATGCGCGGTCACCGTCCCCCAGGTGGAGCGCGGCAGTCCGAGGGCGCGGCGCATGCCGAGGCGCGCGGGCAGCCCGCGCTTCCACGAGCGCGTCACCAGCTCAGAGAGGGAGCCCGCAATCAGGAATACACCGAGACCGATGCCGAGCGGCGCCAAAACCGGGCCCCCGACCGTAATGGCGAGAAGCACAAGGGTGACGAGGGCGGCGGCTGCGCCCGCGGCGAGAAGGCGCTGCGCCGTGCCGAGGAGGTCGCCACGCTTCCAGGCTAACGTCTGGCCGAGCGGCAACAGCAGCAGCAGCGGCGTCACGATCGGCAGGAAGGTGAGATTGAAGAATGGAGCGCCGACCGAAATCTTCGCGCCGGTCACCGCTTCGAGCGCGAGCGGATAGAGCGTGCCGAGGAAGACGGTGGCGCAGGCGGTGGCAAGAAACAGGTTGTTGAGGACAAGCGCGCCCTCGCGCGACACCGGCGCAAAAATGCCCCCCTGGCGCAGGACCGGCGCCCGCCACCCGAATAGCGCCAGCGAGCCGCCGATGAACGTGACGAGGATCACCAGGATGAAGATGCCGCGCGTCGGATCGACCGCGAAGGAATGCACCGACGTGAGCACGCCGGAGCGGACCAGGAACGTGCCGAGAAGCGACAGCGAGAAGGTGAGGATGGCGAGCAGGATGGTCCAGCTTTTCAGCGCGTCGCGCTTTTCCACCACGATGGCGGAATGCAGCAGGGCCGTGCCGGCCAGCCAGGGCATGAAGGAGGCATTCTCGACCGGATCCCAGAACCACCAGCCGCCCCAGCCCAATTCGTAATAGGCCCAATAGGAACCGAGCGCGATGCCGGCGGTCAGGCACAGCCAGGCGGCGAGCGCCCAGGGCCTGACCCAACGCGCCCATGCGGCGTCGATACGACCGCTGATCATCGCGGCAATGGC
>DATBIR010000241.1:0-19044 GCA_036556825.1 Beijerinckiaceae bacterium | reverse complement strand
CTGTTACCAACGAGGTGGTCACCGCCGAGGAACTCGGCGGCGCGAGCGTCCACACGACGAAATCCTCGATCGCCGACGGCGCTTACGACAACGACGTCGAATGCCTGCTGCAGATGCGCAGGCTGATCGACTTCCTGCCCGCCAACAACGAGACCGGCGTGCCGGAATGGCCGGCGCACGACGACAGCGAGCGTGCCGAGACGTCGCTCGACACGCTGATCCCGGACCACCCGAACAAGCCCTACGACATCAAGGAGCTGATCCTGAAGGTCGCCGACGAGGGCGACTTCTTCGAGCTGCAGGAGGCGTTCGCGCGCAACATCGTCACCGGCTTCGCCCGCATCGAAGGGCGCACCGTCGGCATCGTGGCGCAGCAGCCGATGGTGCTTGCCGGCGTGCTCGACGCGGACGCATCGCGCAAGGGCGCGCGCTTCGTGCGCTTCTGCGACGCCTTCAACATTCCGATCGTCACCTTCGTCGACGTGCCGGGCTTCCTGCCGGGCACCGCGCAGGAATACGGCGGCCTGATCAAGCACGGGGCGAAGCTGCTCTTCGCCTATTCGCAGGCGACCGTGCCGCTGGTCACGGTGATCACGCGCAAGGCGTTCGGCGGCGCCTACGACGTGATGGCCTCCAAGCATGTCGGGGGCGACGTCAACTACGCCTGGCCGACCGCGCAGATCGCGGTGATGGGCGCCAAGGGCGCCGTCGAGATCATCTTCCGGCAGGACCTCGGCGACCCGGACAAGATCGCCGCCCGCACCGCCGAATACGAAGACCGCTTCATGTCGCCCTTCGTCGCCGCCGAGCGCGGCTATATCGACGAGGTGATCATGCCGCACTCGACCCGTCGCCGCCTGGCACGGGCGCTCGCCATGCTGCGCTCAAAGAGCGTCGATCTGCCATGGAAGAAGCACGACAACATTCCTCTCTGAGCGGGATCAAGTCGAATTGAATCGACGTGCTCCGATCATGATGTCCGCGGCCCTGCAACTCCGACCCGGCCCTCGCGTTAACTCGTTGACCGTCCAGTCAGGAGGGAGCCTATGAGCAGCGACAAGCATATGTCCGGCACCCAGCGTCAAGGCCAGAGCCAGGCCCGGATCAATCCGGGCGACGCGGCGCGGCCCGGCACGCCCGGGACGGGCGAGAACGTTTGCCCTGAGTGCAAGGGCAGCGGCCGCGTCGGCGCCGTGGCCTGCAAGACCTGCGGCGGCACCGGCAAGATCATCGAAGGAATCGGCGGGGCATAGCCTGGTCGGCGGGAAATCGCGTTCGAACGAGCGCTCGTGCGATGATCAGGCAGCGGCGGCGCCGACCCGCAGGCTGCCGATGCGCAATCGCCGTTGCGCGGCGAGCCATTTGACCCGTGCCGCCTCGAGCCCCCAAATCAGCCCCCAGATCAGGAAGATGTGGCGCCAATGGTCCACGTCGATCTGGACGGCCTGCACCATGAGAACGAAATTGGCGACCGCGACGATCTGGCCGTGGCGTTGATACGGCGAGGGCCGCAGCGCCAGGCGAAAGCCGACATAGGTCGTCGCCAGCACCAACCCGAGAAAGGACAGCCCGGCGAGCCAGCCGCCATTGGCGAAGCTGCCGAGATAGGTATTGTGCGGCTCGAAGCCGAAGAAGGTCCGGAAGCGCAATGGCCCGAAACCCTCCGGCTGCTCGAGCAGCATGGGGATGGCCCGCAACTGGTTGCCGAACCGGCCGGTTTCGCCCTCGTCGTAATCCTGCGTGACCTGTGCGCGGATCGTAAGCATCTCGCGCACGCTGTCGATGGACAGCAGCCCGGCCATGGCGACCGCACCGATCAGGGCCGTGCAGAGGCTCAGGGCCGCGATGCGCCGGCGCACCGCCGGAGCTCTGGCCGTGATCCAGGTGAGCGCGACGAGCGTCGTCACGGCGAGGACCGTGGCGGCCCACGAACCTCTGGAAAAAGACAGGAAGATGCCCGCGATCACCACTGCCAGGACCAGGAAGCGCAGCAGCGGCCGCCGGCCCTCACCGGTGAGAAGATCGCGCGAGAGATAGAGAACGCCGAGGATCAGGAACGAGCCGAGGACGTTGGGGTCCTTGAACGTGCCCGACGCCCGGCCGAAGCGCGTCAATGCCGCGCTCGTGTTCAGGACGTCGAAATACCCCATGATGCCTGCGACCGCGGCGACCACACAACTCACCAGGAAGGCCTTCAATGCCAGTTCGACGCGCTGGTCCGTCTCCTCGGAAAAGAACATCGCGAAGAAGATCGCGGTGACCATCAGATAGCCTGACAGCGCCGTCCAGACGACCGATACCGAGTCGTCGAGATGCGGAATCAGCGCGAGGAACAGACTGACATGGTAGATCAGCAGCAGCCCGAGGAAGAGCAGCGCGCCGCGCGGGAAGCGCAGCCCGAGCAGGAGCCAGACCAGGATCGTGAGAACCGCTGCGAGGTCGTATGGCGAAGGCTCTGTGAAGGCGATGCCGATGCACGCGATGGTCACGGCGAACAGCGCGTAGCCGACGTGCTCGACGAAGCGCCGTACGGGCATGCGGCCGAGACGGCCGTGTGATGCGAAGGCCTCCGCGGGCGGAGCGGAGGTCGTGGTGTGCGTCATCCCTCGAGCCGGGTCAGTAGGCGTTTTCGGACTTCATCAGCGCGAACGGGGTCGCGGCCAGGATATAGAGGTCGAAGAATACCGACCAGTTCTCGATGTAATAGAGGTCGTGCTCGACGCGGCGCTGAATTTTCTCGTTCGTGTCGGTTTCGCCACGCCAGCCGTTGATCTGCGCCCAGCCGGTGATGCCGGGCTTCATCTTGTGCCGCGCGAAATAGCCGTCGACGACCTGGTCGTAGAGACGATCTGCCGCCTTGGCATGCAGGGCATGCGGGCGCGGGCCGACCAGCGACAGGTTGCCCCTGAACACGACGTTGAACAGTTGCGGCAACTCGTCGATCGACGTCTTGCGGATGAAGCGACCAACGCGCGTCACGCGCGGGTCGTTCCTGGTCACGAGCTTTGCGGCCGTCGGGTCGAGCTGGTCGACATGCATCGAGCGGAACTTGAACACCTCGATCAGCTCGTTGTTGAAGCCATAGCGCTTCTGGCGAAACAGCACGGGACCGCGCGAGTCGAGCTTCACGGCGACAGCGGTCGCCAGCAGGATCGGTGACAGCAGCACCAGCATGACCGAGCCGACGATCTTGTCGAACAGCCACTTCAGGACGATATCCCAGTCGGCGATCGGCTTGTCGAAAAGATCGAGCACCGGCACCGTGCCGATATACGAATAGGCGCGGGGGCGCAGGCGCAGCCGGCTCGAATGCGCCGAGAGCCGGATGTCGATCGGCAGGATCCAGAGCTTGTTCAGCATCTGCAGGAGCCGCGTCTCGGCCGAGATCGGCAGCGTGAAGATGATCAGATCGAGGTTGGTGCGGCGCGCATATTCGACGAGGTCGTCGGTCGAGCCGAGCTTCGGGTAGCCGCAGACGATGTCGGGCGAGCGGTCTTCGGCGCGGTCGTCGAACACGCCGACCAGCCGGATGCCGGTGTCGACCTGCGCGTCGAGCGCCCTGATCATGGCTTCCGCGGCCTCGCCGCCGCCGACAATGGCGGTGCGTCGATCGAAGCTGCCGCGCCGGGTCAGGGCCGAGGCGATCACCGCCAGCAATACGCGCTCGAGGAGCAGCATGCCCAGGCCGAGGATGAACCAGCCTGCCAGCCACACGCGCGAAAAGGTCTCGCCGAGCTTGGCGAAGAACACGACCGCGAGCACGAACAGGAATACCAGCGACCACCCCGCGATGACGCGCAGGCCAAAGATCACGAGCGACCGGAACGATGCGATCGAATAGGCCCCGATGGCCTGGAACACGAGAACCGTCAGCGTCGCCGTGCCCAATACGGCGAAGCCGTAAGCCCAATCCAGCGGGTCGGTCTGCGCAAGATAGAGCCGATGCACGAAAAGGCCCGCGAAAGCGACCAGCAGAAACTCGACGAGCCGGGCAGCCCCGGCGAGGACGACGGGGGAGTAGCTCGGCGCAATCACGATGGGAGCGACGGTTTCAGCAGTCGGCGGCCCCTTTCGCTTGGGGCGGGGCTGGATGCCGACTTTTTCAGCGGCGGCGCTCGCGGCGGCGCTGATGAAGCCGCGGATGTCGAACTCACTCATATGGTCTGAACTCGAGCAGCTACGACCCGACAAGCAGGCGTGCCGCCACTCCGCCTCGCCAATCTATTACTGGTTGTAGCCTTGAGATACTAGGAATTCACAAGGTCTTTAGTGCAAACCGGCAGTTACTCTGTCAATGGCTGCTGTGCCTTAGCCTTAAGAGCATCGTCGTAGACGGCCAGCACCCCGCCCACCATCTGCTCGATGGTAAACCGACCGTTAACAAATTGCCGCAGCCGATTGGCTTTTTCCTGCTTCACGTCTTCGGGATCAAGGAGCCTGGCGCGCACGGCCTCGGCCAAAGCGGGCACGTCGTTGGCCGGGACCAGGTCGTCGGAACAGGGCCCGAAAATTTCGGGAATTCCACCGACTCGGGTGGCGATCAGCGGTTGCGCGGCCGCTGCCGCCTCGAGGATCACGTAAGGCAGGGATTCGGCGTGCGAGGGCATGACCATCACACGCGCGCGGCCGAGCACGTCACGGATCGGCTGCGGGGGAAGGAAGGTGGTCGTGTCGGCGATGCCGGCGGCCCGCGCGCGTTCCTGCAGCGCCCCCTGGCTCGCGCCCGAGCCCACCAGCAGCAGCGTGAGCCGCAGCTGGCGCTGGCGCCGCAGCAGGGCGACGGCATCGATCAGCGTCTCGACCCCTTTGCCCGGCCGCAGCTCGCCGACGCACATGAGATCGAAGGGATCGGCCCGGGTCGCGATCGGCTCGAATTCGGCCGCCGCGAGACCGTTGTAAACCACCCGGACGAGGCGATCGGTGTCGCCGACATAGGCGCGGAAGCGGCCGGCGATGTACTGGCTCTCGAAAATGAAGGCGTCCGTCCGCCGCGTCAAAAACTTTTCCGCGGCCATATAGACCGCATGCCGAAGCGTGCCCGGCGGATAATGGAAGCTGCCGCCGTGGGGCGTGTAGATGCGGATCGTGCCCTCGGGCAGGGACCGGGGCGACAGGAGGCGCGCGTAGGCGCCGCCCTTCGAGCCATGCCCGTGCAGCACGTCTGGCCGCAAGCTGGCGCAAGCGCGACCAAGGGCTGCGAGGGCGGCGAGGTCGCTGGGATGGAGATCGCGACGCATCGCGACCCGCGTCACGCCAAGCGCCAGCTTGGGGCGCAGTTCCTCCATGGCGCGCTCCGCCCGCTCGCCGCCGCTCGAGGCATCGCAGAGCAGGCCGACCTGGTGGCCGCGCTCGATCTGTCCGCGCGTCACGTCGAGCACGTGTCGGAAAAGCCCGCCGACAGGCGCGCGGAACACGTGAAGGATGCGGAGGTTGCGCGCGGTCACTTGATCTCGCTCCTGGCCAGTGACCGCAACATGGCCCGGCACGAAGCGTTCGTGCAGGTTCAAAACCACCGCTCCTTGATCACGATCGTGTCGCCGGGGCGGACCGGATACGTGACGGGAACGTTGGCCGTGATGAGACCTTCGGGCAGCGGGCGGGTCAGCTGCGCATAGCTCTGCGCGGCCCGGGGTGTAAAACCGCCGGCGATGGCCGCCGCCGTCTGGACCGACATGCCGCTGACGTAAGGGAACTGGCCGGGATTGAGCACCTCGCCGAGGATGAAGAAGGGACGGTAGGTGTCGATCTCGACGGAAACCTTGGGCTCCCGGATGAAGCCGTTGCGCAGGCGTGCCTCGATGATGCGCGCCGCGTCCTGGGTGCTGCCGCCGGCGATGCGCACGGGGCCGATGAGCGGCATGGTGATGCGGCCTTCGCCGTCCACGGCGTAAATGTTGGCAAGATTATCCTGGCCGAACACGATCACCCGCAGACGGTCGCCGCTTGCGAGCACGTAGGTTGTCTCGGGGCGGCTGTCCAATGGACCCGTATAGAGCCGTGGCGCGCAGCCGCCGGCGAAGGCGACCGAGCAACCAAGAGCAAAAAGAGCGGAGCGCCGGTTCATCGCAGGCTGAAGACTCGCTGATTAGTAGCGACGTGCAGGCCTACCCCGATTATGGTTAATAAAAGTTGATTACCTGTGCTCTGCCAGATGGTTCATCTTTGGGCAGGTCTTTAACTCGCCACTAACCTTAATGAGATTGAAATGAATCTAAGCGAGCAGACCGTGAGGTGTGCTCCGAGGGCAAAGGGATGAACCAGCCATTCGCGGCGTCCCCCGGGTCCGGCGCATTTGCGGATCCAGGAGGGGAGTCGGTCAATCTGGCGCAGATCTGGCGGGCGCTGATCACGCGCGCACGGTGGCTCGTGCTTGCGACGCTCGTGGCATTTCTCGGTGCGCTGATCTTCGTCAACATCGTCCCGCCACGCTATACGGGCGAATCCAAGGTGCTGCTCGAAAGCCGGGAGAGCTTTTATACGCGCCCCGGACAGGAACGCGACGGCCAGCCCGCGCAAATCGACGAGCAGGCAGTTGCAAGCCAGGTGCAGGTCGTGCTGTCGCGCGATGTCGCACGCGCCGCAGTCAAGCGCCTCGGCCTCGTCGGCAATCCCGAATTCGATCCGCTCGTCAGGGGCGTCGGTCCGGTCCGACGTTTCATGATGCTGTTCGGGCTCGGCGGCGACCCGTATGAGCGCGCTCCGGAGGAGCGCGTCCTTGACGCCTATTACGATCACCTCCTGGTGTATCCGACGGGCCGCTCGCGGGTGCTCACGATCGAGTTTCGTTCCAAGGCTCCCGAGCTGAGCGCGGAGGGAGCCAATACGGTCGCCGAGCTTTATCTCGACTGGCTGGAATCATCGAAAAAGGAGACCGCCCGCGCCGCGTCGAACTGGCTCGGGCCCGCGATCGACTCGCTGCGCTCACGTGTCTCGCAGGCCGAGGCGAAGGTCGAGGAATTTCGCGCCCGCACCGGTTTGCTGGTCGGCGGCAACAACGCCACGATCACCGCTCAGCACCTGTCGGACCTCAACACGCAGCTTGCGCAGGCGCGATCGGCTCACGCCGACGCACAGGCGAAAGCCCGTCTCATCCGCGACCTCGTCCGCAGCGGTCAGACATTCGAGATCCCGGACGTCGCCAACAACGAGCTGATCCGCCGGCTGATCGAGCAGCGCGTCACCCTTCGCGCACAGCTGGCCCTGGAATCGCGCACCCTGTTGTCCGAGCATCCGCGCATCAAGGAGCTCAATGCGCAGCTCGCCGATCTCGAAAGCCAGATCCGCGGCGCCACGGAACGCACGGTGCGCACGCTCGAGAACGACGCACGCATCGCCGGCTCTCGTGTCGAGACCCTGCAAGGCGCCATCGATGCCCAGAAGAAAATCGTCATGCAGGCCAACGAGAGCGAGGTGCAGCTGCGGGCCTTGGAACGCGAAGCCCGCGCCGAGCGCGAGCAGCTCGAATCGTTCCTCGCGCGGTATCGCGAAGCACTGGCCCGTGACGTCGAGAATGCGGCGCCGCCCGACGCGCGCATCGTCTCACGCGCGGTGGTGCCGCTGGCGCCGTCGTTCCCGAAGAAAGCGCCGACCGTCGTGCTCGTGACGATCGCGACCTTGCTGCTGGCCGTCGGCGCGATCGTGGCGCGCGAGCTTCTCGGGGCCGGGAGCGACGCGCGTGCGGATTGGATCCCGGCACCGGTCCGTCAAGGACCGATGCCGCCTGAGGCACCCGCGCCCGGGCCGCAGCCCTTGCCGCAGCCTTCGGCAAGGCCGGACCTGCCGTCGGACACGCGAAGCCCGTTCACGGCAGCCGCGAGCGCTCAGGCGGCCGAAGAGGAGAGCGCGGCGGATCGCTACAATTTCGAGGCGCTGGTGGCGCGCCTGTCCAAGGCCAAGCCGCAGGACCGCGGCCGGCGCATCCTCGTCACCAGCGTCGACAAGAGCCACGACGCGGTCGACATGGCCAAGGGTCTCGGGCGCATGCTCGCCGAGAAGGACCGGGCCATCGTCGTTGCCATCGATGCGGATGCTGCGTCGCCGACAGGCGGGCCCGGCCTGACCGACCTGGTCGCCGGCGCGGCCTCCTTCAGCGAGGTCATCGGACCAGGCGCCGGATTGCGTCTCCATTTCGTGCCGCTCGGAAGGCGCGGCGCCGACGTGCTGCAGACGGACCAGCCAGGCCTCGATCTGGCATTATCGGCATTCGACCAGACCTATGGCTGGGTTCTCTGCGTCCTGTGCAACAGCCGCGACGATACCTTGCTGCCGCTTTTCGCGCCGCGGGTCGACGCCGTTGTCATCGCTTCGAACGCAGACCCGGCGAGCGGTGCGTTGGTCGATCTCTACGAGAAGGCCAAGAATGCTGGCGCCCAGGATGTGGTCGTGGCGCGCGAGCAGGCGCCGGCCCGCTCGTCGGCGGACCCGGCGTGAGGCTGCCGCAGCGCAACGATCATGCGTCCTGAACCGCATGCTCCCGGATCAAAGTCCGGCGAGGCTTCTTCACGAAGTGGCAGCCACATCGCCGGATGCGGGAGCGGGATCAATTCAGATCGACTCGCTCGGGCGCTGTTTCTTCTCGATCCGCATGATCTATTCGGCGAAGCGGACCCACTTCGCCGGAAAATGCTCTAGGATCTACGCAGGGCGGCCTTCAAGGCGCGCAGGAGATTGACCGCGCGCCAGGTCCAGGCGGTCTGCTTGACGAAGCGCTTGCATGCGACCAGCTGCCTGATCGTGGTCGCATAGGCCTTGCCGCGGACCGTGACCGGCAGGAACGTGTCGACGAGCTCTTCCACATCGTCGCAGAGCGAGCTCTTGTAGCGGGCCTCACCGACGCCGAGGTCGAACACTTCGCGTCCCCGCTCGCATTGCACGCGGATGATATGCGCGAGCAGGAGCTCGCCGGGACTGTGGCGGTTCACGTCCGCGTTGTTGTCGAACGAGTTGAACATGCCGCACAACCGCCAGCGGTCTGCGGCTCCGCCGAATGTCGCAACGATCCGCTCGCCGATGGCGAGCGCGTAAAGCTCGATGGCCGGCTCGCCGCGATCGAGCCCCGCCAGGCAGGCGCGCCGGATGAAATCCTGCGCCTCACCCTCGAAGGGGTTCTGAATCCCGGCCTCGCGGAACCGGGCGTCCTTCTGTTCGAAGAACGCGGCCAGAATGGTCTCGACGTCCTCGGGCGCGCGCCCCTGCAGGAACCGCTGCTCGCCCAACTCGGACAGCAGCCTGACCTTCTTGCGCATCTTCTTGCGCGTTTCGCTGCTGAATGCGCGGGCCAGCGTCTGATCCGCGTTCGGACCGAGCGTCAGCTTGAAGCCCTGGCTCGGGCTCGCAACGTTGTCGAGGAAGCCGAGTGGATTCTCTTCGCCGCGCCATGCGCGCGGCTGGTTGACGAACACGAAGACGTCGGCCCCGAGGGCACGTCCGGCGTCCAGCAGAAGGGTCTTGAGGTCCGGCGCGGCCACGCGTGACGCAAAGCCTCGCGCGACGATGGGCAGGTTGAAATTCGCCTGCTTGCCGCCAGCGAATGTGGCGATCCTCACCCCGCGCCCGCGGCGCAGGATCAGCGGCAGCAGCAGGAGAGGGCGACCGGACTCGTCCCGCAGCAGAAGGACGCGGGCGCGAAGCCGGCTACGAGGCGCCAGCGCCGTCACAAACGCGTAGACCCAGTCGAAACGCTGATAGGGCGAGCAGACGCCCTCGATTTCGAAAGTGCGCCACAGCCCCTCGATGGCGGCCGGGTCCTCGACGACTTCGAAGCCGGGCTGCGGGGCTTCATGGGCCGGCGCAGACGACGAAGCCGGGGAGATACGCGCCCCGTCGGCGAACCCGAAGCCGGTCATAAATCGGTTACCTTGTCACGACCCGTCCCAGGAATCGCGGCCGTGGACGTAGACCACGCTTTGTTAAGGTGCTGCTAAGACGATGTTATGATGTTGGGTCTCCGCCATCAACTCTTCGCAGCCGCGTTCCAGGTCATCGCCGCCACCGGCGCCGACCGCTGGCTACGGTCAGTCGCGCGCGGAAGCGGCGTCATCCTCATGTTTCATCATGTGCGCCCCGCGCAGCCCCGGGATTTCGCGCCGAACCGGCTGCTCGAGATCGCGCCGGCGTTCCTCGACACCATCTTGGACATGCTGGAGAGGAGCGGCTTCGACCTGGTTTCCCTCGACGAGCTGCCGGCGCGGCTCGAGGGCGGACGCGACGCGCGGCCGTTTGCGGCGCTGACCTTCGACGACGGCTACCGCGACAATGTCGAGTACGCCCTGCCGGTGCTGCGGCGCCGCGGGGCGCCCTGGACCCTGTTCGTCACGACCGACTTCGCCGACGGCAAAGGCCGCCTGTGGTGGCTCGAGCTCGAGCAAGCCGTCGATCGTCTCGACAGGCTTCGCGTCGAGCTCGACGGCGACACGATCGATCTTCCCTGCCGCACGGCGGCCGAGAAGGGCGCCGCGTTCGAGACGGTCTACTGGCGCCTGCGCGCCGGGCCGGAGGAGCGCCTGCGATCGGTGATTGCCGGGCTCGGCGAGATGGCGGGACTCGACTTCAGTGCGCTGGCCCGGGGCCTTTGCCTCGGCTGGGAGGAACTGCGGGCGCTCGCCGACGACCCGAAGGTCACCTTCGGAGCGCATACGCTGACCCATCCGATGCTCGCCAAGCACGACGAGGTTGCCGCAAGGCGCGAGATCGCGATGAGCAGGTCGCTGATCGAGGAACGGCTCGGCCGGCCCGTGCGCCATTTTGCCTATCCGGTCGGCGATCCGACCTCGGCGGGGGCGCGGGAGTTCCGCCTGGCGCGCGAGGCGGGTTTCGCGACGGCGGTGACAACGCGGCCCGGCCATGTCTTTGCGGGCCATGCCGCCCATCTCCATGCCTTGCCGCGCGTGTCGGTCAACGGGCTGTTCCAGAGCGAGGCCGCCCTGACAAGCCTGCTCTCAGGGGTGCCGTTCCTGATGTTCAATCGCGGCCGCAGGATCAACGTCGCCTGAAGCATTTTCCGGCAAGTCGGTGCGGTTCGCCGAAAATGCGTGCTCAAAATATGAGAGCCGACGGCACGCAAGTGCACACGGCCGATCCTGCTCTCCTTCTCCTTGTGTCGCATGATCCCGAATCAAGTCCGGAACATGCCTTTTTCGGCAAGCGGTGCCCACCCCTGATCAAGTCCGGGGCATGCTTTTGCCGGATCGTGCTCTAGCGGCGCTTGCGGCTGACATGCGGCTCTGCGCGCGCCTTCCGTGACGAGCGCCCGCTCAGCACATCGAAGGTCGCGGCCTGACGGCCGCCTCGGGCGGATCTGCCGCGGCGCGGCGGGCCGTCGCCATCATCGCCGCCCATGGCGCGACGCTCGCCCTGCTTCGGCCCGAACGAGGCGAGGCACTGATTGTAGACCATGTCGTTCTTGATGCCCTCGCAATCGTCGACGGACTTGGCGGAACCTGGCGATTGCGCAAAGGCCGCGAGCGGACAGAGCACTAGCAACGAACTGATCAGATTTCTCATCGGGGGGGCTAGCTCGGTTCTGGTGGGCGGCGGGCGGGGAGCTATGACAGGTTGTCGGCGTCGGGGCGCTCCATCCAGCGGATCAGCGGCAGGATGGGCACGATCCAGGCGAGGCCGAGCACGACATAGGCGATCGTCTGGATGAGCTTCGGAGCTTCCATGATGCGGCTCTCGGCGAGCGCCATCGCCACCGGGCCATAGACCAGCACGAACATAAGGATGGCGATGGTTCCGATGAGCTTGCGGGTGCGGCGGGGCATGATTTCCTGTCAGCCTGAAGCATGATCTGGCGAAAGCCTGCCCGGACGAGTCCGGGGCAGCGGCCTCGCAATAACCTCTTGCGATCAAAAAGATACAGCGCGGAACGATCTTCGGCCGAAGCCATCCCGCGCCGGACCAGGTGCGGCGACAGGCTTGTTGTGGCGCACCGCCGGGCGGACTATGGGTCCGCAAATCAGGCGGTTCAAGGGCTGCCGTGCGGGAAAATGCATTGATGACAGCGGCTTCGGCACAGGTGGCCGGCGAGGCGGAGCTTTTCGTGCGACCGCGCGACGTGGTGCTCGTGCGAGCGTGGCTGGTCGCGCTCGCCCTTCTCGTCGTGCTGATGGTGGCGGTCGGCGGGGCCACCCGGCTCACCGGCTCGGGGCTTTCCATTACGGAGTGGCGGCCGGTCACGGGCGCGATCCCGCCCATCACCGACAAGGCATGGCTGGAAGAGTTCGCCAAATACCGGCAGATCCCGCAATACGAGCTGCTGAACTACGGTCTGACGCTTGCCGAGTTCAAGTTCATCTACTGGTGGGAATGGAGTCACCGCCAGCTGGGACGGCTGATCGGCCTCGTCTTCTTCGTGCCGCTGGTGTGGTTCTGGCTGAAGGGCCGGGTGCGCGGCAAGCTTGCAGCCGCGCTTCTCGCCGTCGGCTGCCTCGGCGCCCTGCAAGGGGCCGTCGGCTGGATCATGGTGGCATCGGGTCTGCAGCCGGGCATGACCGCGGTCGCGCCCGTCAAGCTTGCGCTGCACCTGACGATCGCCAGCCTGATCCTCGCGGCGCTCGTTTGGATCGCGGCGGGGCTCGATGGACGCCCTGCTCCGATAGTCGAGCCGGACGATGGCCGCGGCCTTCGCGCCGGCGCCTACCTGCTCACCGGGTTGGTTTTCGTCCAGATCACGCTTGGCGGGCTGGTGGCCGGCTCGAGGGCAGGTCTCACCTACAATACCTGGCCGCTGATGGACGGGCGGATCTTGCCGCCTGCGGCAACCCTGTTCTCCGGCACGCCGTGGATCGAGAACTTCGTCGACAACCTCGCGCTGGTGCAGTTCAACCACCGCCTCGTCGCCTACGTGATCGTTGCGCTCGCGCTCTGGCATGCCGTCTCGGCGTGGCGCATTGCGCCAAATTCCGGCGCCGCGCGGCGCGCCGGGACGCTCGCCGCGCTCTGCGCAGCCCAGATGGCCCTCGGCATCGCGACTCTCGTGCTGGTCGTGCCATTGTGGGCAGGGCTCGCGCACCAGCTGCTGGCGATGGTGGTCCTGGCAACGGCTGTCGCGCATGCACGGCGCTGCGCCGGGGCCTCAGGGCTCGCCGCGTGACATGCGGCCGTTCACATGCGGCTCAGCCGGTCCAGTCGAGCGAACGGCTGATGGCGAGCCTCCAGCCGGCCAGCAGCCGCTCGCGTTCGGCGGCGGCCATCTGCGGGTGCCAGCGCCGATCCGCCGCCCAGTTCTGCACGAGCTCGTCGGTCCCGGACCAGAACCCGACAGCGAGGCCGGCCGCATAGGCAGCTCCGAGGGCGGTGGTCTCGGAAATTTTCGGGCGCACCACCGGCACGTCCAGGATGTCGGCCTGGAACTGCATCAGGAGGTCATTCACGACCATGCCGCCGTCGCTGCGCAGCTCACTCACGGCGATGCCGGTGTCCTTGGTCATGGCGTCGAGCACCTCGCGCGTCTGGTAGGCGGTCGCTTCGAGCGCGGCGCGCGCGAGATGGCCTTTGGTGGCGAAGCGGGTCAGGCCGCCGATGAGGCCGCGCGCGCCCTCATTCCAGTGCGGCGCATAGAGGCCGGAGAAGGCCGGGACGATCACGACGCCGCCATTGTCGGCGACGGTGCGCGCCAGGACCTCGACTTCGGCGCTGGTGCGGATGATGCCGAGGCTGTCGCGCAGCCACTGCACCAGCGCCCCGCTGATGGCGATCGAGCCCTCCAGGGCATAGACCGGCTTTTGCTGGCCGAAGCGGTAGGCGAGGGTGGTCAGAAGCCCGCAGGTCGATGGCGAGGGCTGCCCGCCGATATTCATCAGCATGAAGCAGCCGGTGCCGTAAGTGTTCTTCACCTGGCCGGGCTCGAAGCAGACTTGCCCGACGAGCGCCGCCTGCTGGTCCCCCAGGATGCCGGCGAGCGCCACGCCGGGCAGCGCATCCGTCGTGTGCCCGTAAACCTCGCTCGATGACGAGATCTTCGGAAGGCAGGCGCGCGGGATATCGAACAGGTTCAGGATCTCGTCGTCCCAGTCCAGGGTCCCGAGATTCATGAGCTGGGTGCGGCTGGCATTGGTGACGTCGGTGATGTGCTGTCCGCCATGGGCGCCGCCCGTGAGATTCCAGACAAGCCAGCTGTCGATGGTGCCGAAGGCGGCGTCTCCGTTCTGCGCCTTGTCGCGCGCATCGGGGACGTGATCGAGCAGCCAGCGCAGCTTCAGCCCGGAAAAATAGCTGGCGAGCGGCAGCCCCGTCCTGGCGCGCAGACGATCCTTGCCGCCGGCTTCCGCAAAACGCGCCACGAGATCGTCGACGCGCGTGTCCTGCCAGACGAGCGCATTGTGCAGCGGCGCGCCGCTGCGCCGATCCCACAGCAGCGTGGTCTCGCGCTGGTTGGTGACGCCGATCGCGACGAGATCTTCGGCGCCGAGGCCGCGCTGGTCGAGCGCCGCCGCGATCACCGCCTTGGTATTGCGCCAGATCTCGACCGGATCATGCTCGACCCAGCCCGGCCTGGGGTAGATCTGCTCG
This sequence comes from Beijerinckiaceae bacterium, assembly GCA_036556825.1. Lineage (GTDB taxonomy): Bacteria > Pseudomonadota > Alphaproteobacteria > Rhizobiales > Beijerinckiaceae > JAJKJG01. The sequence continues at coordinate 4,533 of DATBIR010000241.1, read as the reverse complement.
TGTTCGCGCTGCGCCATCGCGACGATCGCGCCAGCCCGGTCGAACACCATGAAACGCGTGCTGGTGGTGCCCTGGTCGATCGCCCCGACATAGTCCGCCATGTCGCTCCCTTCCGAGATGAAGAGCCTTGGTCGCGCGCCGCATGCGCGTCACGCCGTAAGCCACGCCGTAAGCGCGGCAGATCAGCACGACCGCCGCCCTAGCCAGTTTCGCGGCGATGACCATGCCGTAGCAGGCGCTCCACGCCCAGATCACCCCCGGGCGGGAACCGGCCGGCGCCCGGAGGAAGGACGACAAGGTCACAGAACGGGGGCGCCGCGTCATGTCATCACGGCCAAGCTTAGCCGCGGCACCGCATCGCGAATAGGGGCATTCCCGCACCTGCGGAGCCGGCTGGCGGCCGGGGGGCAGCGATGGGAGAGCGCAAGCCCGACTGGCTGGAATCATTGGGTGGAAGGTCCATGGCCCGGGGGACTTGATGATTGTCATCACGCCAAAGGCATGGTCTAGAACCGGAACGCGATTTACGGGATTTGCAGGTGACCTCGCGCCGTCTCGTCAGCATCGTCCACGACCTCGTGGCAACTGCGCTGGCGGTCTTCTTGAGCTTCTTGTTGCGCTGGGGCCTCACCGGCTTCTGGAACCAGCTCGATACCATTGCCTTCGTCGCGGTGATCATGGTCCTGACGGCGGCCCCGGTCTACTGGGCGGCCCGGCTCGACCGCCACCCGTGGCGCTTCGTCTCCATCTCCAACCTGATGAATATCGCCGCGGCGGTCTCGGTGCTCACCGGCCTGCTCGTGCTCCTCGCGTTCATGACGCAGGGAGCGCTGGTGGTGCCGCGCACGGTGCCGCTGATCTACTGGTTCGTGCAGATCTTCTTCCTGGCCGGCCCGCGCATGCTGTATCGCGCCTATCGCACGCACCGACAGGAGCGGCGCGCCTTCCAGGGGGTGTATCGCACGCCCGTGCTGATCGCCGGGACCGGCGACGAGACCGACCAGCTGATTCGGCGCCTGCAGCGCGACACCGTCGATCCGATGGAAGCGGTCGGCCTGCTCACCCACAAGCCCGCCCATGTCGGCGAGCGCTTTCTCGACATCCGGGTCCTCGGACTTTTCTCCGAACTCGAGCCCGTGCTCGAGCAGCTTCAGGCCAGGCAGATCAAGCCGCGCCGGCTGATCGTCACGCGCGAGAGCCTGAGGCTCGAGGGCCGCATCGACGATCTGCTCGGAGCGGCGCGCCGCCTCGGGCTCACGACCGTGCGGGCCTCCGACGCCCTGACCAATGTCGAGCGCCCGACCGGGACGGTGCAGCTGGCGCCCGTCTCGATCGAGGACCTTCTCGGGCGCTCGACGCGCGACATCGACGTCTCCCCGCTGCGCGAGCTGATCACCGGCCGCAAGGTGCTCGTGACGGGAGCTGGCGGGTCGATCGGCTCCGAGCTGTGCCGCCAGATCGCCGCCATGCAGCCGGACAGGCTGCTGCTGTTCGATCATTCGGAGCTCGCGCTCTACACGATCGCCAAGGAAGTTCGGCAGCATCCCGCGCTGGCCGTCGAGCAGCGCCTCGGCAGCGTCACCGACCGCGACGAGATTTTCGAGACGTTTCGGCGCTTCCAGCCCGACCTCGTGTTCCACGCGGCGGCGCTCAAGCACGTCGACATCGTCGAGAGCCACGCGGTCGCGGCGGCCAACACCAACGCCGTCGGCACCCGGCACGTCGCGGACGCGGCGCTCGCGGTCGATGCGAGCTGCGCCGTCTTCATCTCGACCGACAAGGCCGTGAACCCGGTCTCGGTCCTCGGCGCGACCAAGCGCGCCGGCGAGCTCTACTGGGCGGCCAACGACCGCAGATGCCGCGAGGCCGGCAAGCCGACGCGTTTCCTGACGGTGCGGTTCGGCAACGTCCTCGGCTCGAGCGGATCGGTGATCCCGCTGTTCCGCGAACAGCTGGAGCGAGGCGGACCGCTCACGGTCACGCATCCCGATGTCGAACGCTACTTCATGACGATCAGCGAAGCCGTGACGCTGGTGCTGATGGCCTCCGCCCTCGGCGTCAAGACGGCCGAGATCTCGCCCACCTACGTGCTCGACATGGGCCAGCCGATCAAAATCCTCGAGCTGGCGCGGCGCATGATCCGCCTGTCGGGCCTCGAGCCCGACCGTGACGTCGACATCCTGTTCACCGGCCTGCGGCCGGGCGAGCGCCTCAGCGAGGCGCTCGAATACCACGACGAGGAGCTGCGCCAGACCGCGATCCACGGCGTGCGCGCGACCGACGCCAAGGCCAGCGACATGGCGGTCATCGAGGCGCAGTTCGCAGCTCTCGAGACAGGCATCGCGGCGCGCGAGCCGCGCGCCGTCCTGGAGGCGTTGCGCGCGCTCGTCGCCGAATACCGGCAACGGCCCGAGTCGGAGCCGCAGCCGCGCCAGGACCGCTCACGACGGCTGGCGTGACCTAGACCATTATCGAAGAGGCGCTGCCCTCACCCGGTCCGCTGCCGCGCAAGGACCTCTCCCGCAAGCAGGGAGGGAAGCTGCTAATGATATGGATCGGCCGCGTCGCGCAGGCCGTCGCCCATGAAATTGAAGGCGAGCACGACCAGCACCACCGGCACGATCGGGAACAGAAGCCACGGGTGAAGCTGCACGGCGGCGAGGTTCTGGGCCTCGTTGAGCAGCACGCCCCAGCTGGTGACCGGCGGCCGCAGCCCGAGGCCGAGGAACGACAGCGCCGTTTCGCCGAGAATCATCGACGGGATCGACAGGGTCGCCGAGGCGATCAGGTGGCTCATGAAATTCGGAATCAGGTGACGGGCGATGATGCGCTGCTTCGAGGCCCCCATCAGTTCCGCGGCGCGCACGAAATCCTCCTCGCGCAGCGCCAGCAGCTTGGAACGCACGGCGCGGGCGAGGCCGGGCCAGTCAAGCAGCCCGAGGATGATGGTGATGCCGAAGAAGACGAGAATCGGGCTCCAGTTCGGCGGCAGCGCCGCCGACAGCGCCAGCCACAGCGGCAGCTCGGGCAGGGAGCGCAGGATCTCGATCATGCGCTGGATGACGTGGTCGATCCAGCCGCCGAGATAGCCGGCCAGCCCGCCGAAGAAGAGCCCGAGCGTGAACGACACCGCGATGCCGACGAGCCCGATGGTCAGCGAGATGCGGGCGCCGTAAATGATGCGCGAGAACAGGTCGCGGCCCAGCCGATCGGTGCCGGCGATGAACATGGTGCCGTCTTCCGGCGGGCATACCAGATGGAAGTTCGTCCGCCAGAGCCCCCACATGTCGTAATCCTCGCCGCGGCAGAAGAACCGGACCGGCTGCGGCGTCGAGCGGTCGACGATGTAGTCGCGCTGGAAGGTCTCCAGGTTGAAGGTGAAGCGGTAGGGATAGACGAAGGGCCCGACAAGGCTGCCGTCGTGGAAGACGTGGATCGGCTGCGGCGGCGCGTAGAGGAAATCGCCATGGCGCCTGGTCTGGTTATAGGGTGCGATCACCTCGACGAAGGGCACCATCAGGTAGAAGGCCAGCAGGATCATCGCCGACGCGACCGCGACCTTGTGGCGCCGGAATTTCCACCACATCAGCCGCCACGACGAGGCGCGGTAGAACTGCTCGTTGTCGGCGCCGATAGGCTCGCTGGCGCCCGGATCGAACGGGGCCGTGTCGACGTAGTGACGGGGACGCGGCGCGGCCTCGACATTCATGGCGCTAGCGTCCTCCCAGTCTGATGCGCGGATCGAGCCATGCGAGCAGGAGGTCGGAGATCAGCATGCCGATCACGGTCAGCACGGCGACGAACATCAGGATGAAGCCGGCGAGGAACTGGTCCTGGCTCTTCAGAGCGGCGAGCAGGATCGGGCCGACGGTCGGCAGGCTCAGCACGAGGGAGACGAGCACCGAGCCCGAAACGAGATGCGGCAGCAGGTTACCGATATCGGCGATGAACGGGTTCAGCGACATCCGGAACGGATATTTCAGCAAGGCCCTGGTCGGCGGCAGACCTTTCGCCTTGGCGGTGACGTAGTATTGCTTGCCGAGCTCGTCGAGCAGGTTGGCGCGCATGCGCCGGATCATCGCCGCGGTGCCGCCAAGGCCGATCACCAGCGTCGGCACGATCAGGTGCGAGAGCAGCGACTGGAGCTTGCCCCAGGTCCATGGCTGCCCCGCATATTGCGTGTCGTAAAGCCCGCCGATCGACACGCCGAACCAGCGGTTCATGTAATAGAGCAGGATCAGCGCCAGGAGGAAATTCGGGGTGGCGAGACCGAGATAGCCGAGGAAGGTGGCGAAATAGTCGCCGACGGAATATTGCCGCGTCGCCGAATAGATGGCGATCGGGATCGACACGAGGTGCACGAAGACGACGACCGCGAGATTGACGAGGAGGGTCAGCCAGAGTGCATCGCCGACGACCTCGTGGACCGGCTTGTCGAACTCGAAGGACCAGCCCCAGTCGCCCTGCAGGAGTCCTGAAAAACCGTTCGGTCCGGGCCAGACGCCGATCCAGACGAGATACTGCTCCCAGACA
>DATBIR010000240.1:0-3872 GCA_036556825.1 Beijerinckiaceae bacterium | reverse complement strand
GTCGGCATGCCGGTCGACGGTCCGCCGCGCTGGACGTCGAAGATCACCGCCGGGATCTCGGCAAAATAGGCAAGGCCGAGGAACTCTTGCATCAGCGAGATGCCGGGGCCTGCCGTGGCGGTGAAGGCGCGCGCGCCGTTCCATGCCGCGCCGATCACCATGCCGATGGCGGCGAGCTCGTCCTCGGCCTGGACGATGGCGAAGCGGTTCTCGCCGGACGCCGGGTCGACGCGCAGGCGGCCGCAATGCTTGGCGAAGGCTTCCGCCATCGAGGTCGAGGGCGTGATCGGATACCAGGCCGCGACCGTGGCGCCGCCATAGACGCAGCCGAGCGCGGCGGCGTCGTTGCCATCGATGAAGATGCGGTCCCCGACCGCCGTCGAGCGGCGAATCTTCAGATCGATCTCGGGCAGGTGCCGCGCGGCATAGTCGCGGCCGATCTCGAGCGCCTCGTAGTTCGGCGGGATCAGCTTGTCCTTGCCCTTGAACTGCTCGGCGATCAGCGCCTGCAGCACCTCGGTCTCGATGCCGAGGAGCTGCCCGAGGGCGCCCACATAGATCACGTTCTTGAACAGCTGGCGCTGGCGCGGGTCCTTGTAGCGCGCGTTGGTCAGCTGCGTCAGCGGCATGCCGACGACGTTGATGTCGTCGCGGAATTTCGACGGCGGCATTGGCCGCGTCGAATCATAGAACAGATAGCCGCCGGGCTCGATGACGCCGACGTCCTTGTCCCAGGTCTGCGGGTTCATGGCGACCATGAGGTCGACGCCGCCGCGCCGGCCGCGATGGCCTTCACCGGAGACGCGCACCTCGTACCAGGTCGGCAGCCCCTGGATGTTCGACGGGAAGATGTTGCGCGAGGCGACCGGCACGCCCATGCGGATGATCGAGCGCGCGAAAAGGCGATTGGCGCTCGCCGAGCCCGACCCGTTGACGTTGGCGAACTGCACCACGAAATCGTTGGTGGCAACGATGCGCCAGCCGCCGCTGCTCTTGGGCTGCACGCGCTCCCGGCCGGATTCCGGGCGGGGCGAGTCGGCCGGCTCGCTCAGGCTCTCGCGCAAGCTTTCCTCCCCGATGCGTGGGCGACGTTGAGCAGGAACTTCTGCATGTCCCAGGCGCCGGTCGGACAGCGCTCGGCGCACAGGCCGCAACGCAGGCAGACGTCTTCGTCCTTGACCATGACGCGCTCGGTCCTGAGAGGAGTCGATACATAGAGCGCCTGTTCGGTGTTCGGCGCCGGCGCCTTGAGCCGCCCGCGCAGATCATCCTCCGGGCCGTTCACCGTGAAGGTGATGCAGTCCATCGGGCAGATGTCCATGCAGGCATCGCATTCGATGCACAGGCTGGTCGCGAAGACCGTCTGGACGTCGCAGTTGAGGCAGCGCTGCGTCTCGGCATAGGCAAGCGCCCGGTCGAAACCGAGCTCGACCTCGACCTTGATGTCCTTGAGCGAGATCGCGTGATTCTCGTGCGGCACGACCTGGCGGGCCTCGAGCGAGACGTCGTTGTCATAGCTCCACTCGTGGATGCCCATCTTCTGGCTGGATAGGTTGACATGCGGCGGCGGCCGCTCGCGCACCGGCTCGCCGCGGCAGAATTTGTCGATCGAGATCGCCGCCTCGTGCCCGTGCGCCACGGCCCAGATGATGTTCTTCGGACCGAAGGCCGAATCGCCGCCGAAGAAAACCTTCGCCAAGGTCGACTGCATGGTGGCCGCATCGACCTTCGGCAGACCCCAGCGGTCGAACTCGATGCCGAGGTCACGCTCGATCCATGGGAAGGCGTTTTCCTGGCCGATGGCGACGAGGACGTCGTCACAGGCGATGAGCTCGTCGGGCTCCCCGGTCGGCAGCAGCTGCCGTCGGCCTTCCGCGTCGCGCGACGGCGCCACCTTCTCGAACAGCACGCCGATCAACCGGCCCGTCTCGTGCACGAAGGCTTTGGGCACGCGGTAGTTGAGGATCGGGATGCCCTCCTTCATGGCATCCTCCTTCTCCCACGGCGAGGCCTTCATCTCCTCGAAGCCCGAGCGCACGACAACCGTGACCTCGTCGCCGCCGAGGCGGCGGGCGGTGCGGCAGCAATCCATGGCCGTGTTGCCGCCGCCGAGCACGACGACGCGGCGGCCGATGCGGTCGACATGGCCGAACGAGACATTGGCGAGCCAGTCGATGCCGATGTGGATGTTGGCGGCCGCCTCGCCCCGCCCCGGGATGTCGAGATCGCGGCCGCGCGGCGCGCCGGTGCCGACGAAGACCGCGTCGAAACTCTGCGCAAGCAGGGAGCCGAGGCTGTCGACGCGGGTGCCGAAGCGGGTCTCGATGCCGCCGATTCCGACGATGTAGCCGACCTCCTCGTCGATCACCGTTTCCGGCAGGCGGAAGCGCGGGATCTGGCTGCGGATCATGCCGCCACCGCGATCCTCGGAATCGAACAGGGTGATGTGGTAGCCGAGCGGCGCGAGGTCGCGCGCCACCGTCAGGGAGGCCGGGCCGGCGCCGATCAGCGCGACGCGCTTGCCGTTGCCGCCGGCGGGCGCGGTCGGCAGCAGGTGGCGCACGTCGCTCTTGTTGTCGGCAGCAACGCGCTTCAAGCGGCAGATGGCGACGGGGTCGGTCTCGACCCGGCCGCGCCGGCACGCCGGTTCGCACGGCCGGTCGCAGGTGCGTCCGAGGATTCCCGGGAAGACGTTGGAGACCCAGTTGACCATGTAGGCGTCGGTGTAACGCCCCGCCGCGATCAGCCGGATGTATTCCGGAACAGGGGTGTGGGCCGGGCAGGCCCACTGGCAATCGACGACCTTGTGGAAGTAGTCCGGATTGCCGATGTCCGTGGCCGGCAGACCAACGCCGGTCTCAGTCGCGCCCGCCGAAACCACGTCCTGGCGCGCGCCTTCGTCAGTTAGCATTGATCTCGCCTCTCCGGGCGTCTTGGCGTTTCCGGGCGCCATCCTGAAGCAGCATGCACGGAAAGCAAAGCGCGATCTTCGGTTTAGGCAGGTTTGTCACAGGCGCCTGAACCGGGGGTGAAAGGGCGGCGCCGACCGCGGGTCCTCAAGGAGGCGAGGCCTGCGAGCGGAGCGGGGTCGGCGTGTAGGGCGAGCGCTCGAGGGTCAGGACGGTGGCATAGGCGCCGACCGAGCGCAGCTCGTCGAGGATGGTTTTCGTCTGGGCCGAGGCGGCGGCGGTGCGCGCGTCTTCCATGCTGCGGAATTCGAGCATGCCGATGATGTTCGGGCTTGCCCCGTCAACCGTGCGATAGGCCATCAGGGATACCGCGCCCGGCAGGGTCAGGAGGCGGGCGATCCAGCCCTTGACCCGGTCGTTGTAGGCCGCCCAGTTTTTGACGTCGGTCGGGCGGTCGTACAGAAGCATCAGATAAGCCATGGCACTCCTCCCGAACCGCGGCGCGGATTGGTCTTCAAGATGCCCGCCAATACTGTCCTGAGGTCTTGATTACCTGAGGGCGATCGCAGTTTCGAGGGGGTCTTCGTCCTGCGTCGCGGTCGGTAACGCGGCCGGGCTCGCCAGCGCCTCGCGACGGGACAGGAGCGGGAGCAGGGCAGGCACGGGCGGGACGCCTTTGCCAGCCTCAAATATTTGATGCGCCGCTCTTGCGGAACCAGCGGAAGCGCCGTATCGGACGCGCCCAGCGTAGCGCCCCCCAGATGCCAAGGTGAACAGATGGCCAAGGAAAAATTCGCGCGGACGAAGCCGCACTGCAACATCGGAACGATTGGTCACGTGGACCATGGCAAGACGTCGCTGACGGCGGCGATCACGAAGGTGCTTGCGGAGCAGGGCAAGGCGCAGTTCACGGCGTATGACCAGATTGACAAGGCGCCGGAGGAGAAGGCGCGCGGCATCACG
>DATBIR010000239.1:0-2316 GCA_036556825.1 Beijerinckiaceae bacterium | reverse complement strand
GCCGCGGCTACGTGCCGGCCACGCAGCGCGCCCAGGCCGGCGAGGAAGGCTCGCGCCCGATCGGTCGCCTGCTGGTCGACGCCTCGTTCAGCCCGGTGCGCCGCGTGTCGTACGCCGTCGAGTCCGCGCGCGTCGAGCAGCGCACCGACCTCGACAAGCTGATCATGGACATCGAGACCAACGGCGCGATCGAGCCCGAGGAAGCGATCCGCTACGCGGCGCGCGTGCTCGTCGACCAGCTCTCGGTGTTTGCGCAGCTCGAAGGCACGGCGCTCCCCGCCGAGCAGCCGAAGTCGCCCTCGGTCGATCCGATCCTGCTGCGGCCGGTGGACGACCTCGAGCTCACGGTGCGCTCGGCAAACTGCCTCAAGGCCGAGAACATCTACTACATCGGCGACCTGATCCAGCGCACCGAGACCGAGCTCCTGAAGACCCCCAACCTCGGCCGCAAGTCGCTCAACGAGATCAAGGAAGTGCTGGCTTCCCGCGGGCTGACCCTCGGCATGAAGCTCGAGAACTGGCCTCCCGCCGGCCTGGAGCATCGCTCCTAAGGAAAATTCGCATGCGCCACGGCCACGGCCTCAGAAAGCTCAACCGCACCTCGAGCCATCGGCTCGCGATGCTGCGGAACATGACCGTGTCCCTGCTGCGGCACGAGGAGATCCGCACCACGCTGCCCAAGGCGAAGGTGCTGCGCCGGGTGGTCGAGCCGATGATCACGCTGGGCAAGAGGCCCTCGCTCGCCAACCGCCGCCTCGCCTTCGACCGCCTGCGCGACCGCGGCATCGTCGAGAAGCTGTTCGACGACCTCGGGCCGCGCTACGCCAAGAGGAACGGCGGCTACCTGCGCATCCTGAAGATCGGCTTCCGCAACGGCGACAACGCCCCCATGGCGCTCGTCATGCTGATGGACCGGCCCGAGGAATCGCCCGAGCCCAAGCCCGAGGAAAAGAAGAAGAAAGGCGAGCCGAAGAGCGACGAGACCAAAGCGGCCAAAGCCGCCTGATCGTTCGGCCGCCTGATTGTCCTTTTTACGGATTTCGGGTCCCGCGACCTCTACGTAGGTCAACTCAAGGCAGTCCTGGCAACGCGTGCGCCGCGCGTGCCGGTCATCGACGCGCTGCACGATGCCCCCGACTTCGGCATCGAGCCGGCGGCTCACCTGCTTTTTGCATTAGCTTCGGAATATCCCGCTGGCAGCGTGTTTCTGGCCGTCGTGGACCCCGGCGTCGGCGGCAGGCGCGACGCCATCGTGGTGCAAGCCGACGGCCGGGGCTTCGTCGGCCCGGATAACGGACTTTTCTCCTTGGTGTGGCAGCGGGCCCGTCGGCGCAAGTGCTCTCGGATCGCCTGGCGCCCGACGCGCTTGGCCTCGTCCTTCCACGGCCGCGACCTCTTCGCGCCCGTTGCTGCAGCACTCGCGACCCGGATGCCGCGGGGCTGGCTTGCACGCAAGAAGGCGCCCGACGTCCTCCTAAGGAATGAAGAACTTTCCCGCGTCATCTACATCGACCACTACGGCAATGCGGTCACCGGCCTGAGAAAGTTCAGGACGCAATGGCGCCTGCGCGCGGGCGGGAGGGCGCTGCAGCATGCGCGCACCTTCGAGGCTGCTCGGGGCCCGTTCTGGTATGAGAACAGCATGGGACTTGTGGAGATCGCCGCGCCACGCGGCAGCGCCGCCCGGCAGCTGCGCCTTAAAATCGGAAGTCCAGTCGCATGGGTGAGCGCCTAAAGAACAAGGTCGCGATCGTCACCGGGGCCGGCTCGCGCGGGCCGGGGCTCGGCAACGGCAAGGCGACGGCGATTCTCTTCGCCCGCGAGGGGGCCAAAGTTCTTTGCGTCGACAACGACGTCGCACGTGCGGAAGAAACCGTCAAGACAATTACTGATGAAGGCAACATCGGCCATGCCTTCGCCGCCGACGTCACGCGCGCGTCCGCGTGCGCGTCCATGGTGGAGGAGGCGGTGTCGCGCTGGGGCGGGCTCGACATCCTGCACAACAACGTCGGCATCGAGTCGCGGCTCGATCTCATGGAGACCACCGAGCACGAATGGGACCGCATCATGGCAGTGGATCTCAAGACGATGTTCCTCGCCACGCAGGCCGCGGTGCCGGCGATGGAGAAGCGCGGCCGCGGCGCGATCACCTGCGTCTCGTCGATCGCGGCCATCGTCGGCCACGGCCGCACCGCCTACGCCGCGGCCAAGGCCGGCGTGATCGGCCTGGTCACGAGCCTTGCGGTGCAGCTCGGTCCCAAGGGCATCCGCGTGAACGGCATTGCCCCCGGGCAGGTGTGGACGCCGATGGTCGAG
>DATBIR010000238.1:0-32880 GCA_036556825.1 Beijerinckiaceae bacterium | reverse complement strand
GCGCGCTCCACTCTCGAAAATGTCATGGCCGCGCTCTGGGCAAGCGGTTGCGCGATGGGCTAGGCTCGCGCGCAACGGCCGGGCAGCAAGGGTCGGGTTCGCTGCCCCGCGGCCGACGCTTCCAACGACAACAAGCGCCGCAAGGCAGGGTGAGGGACGCTTCAATGGCAACGCTCAACATCAATGGCACGACTCGTAACGTCGAGGTCGAGCCCGATACGCCGCTCCTGTGGGTGATCCGCGAGCAGGTCGGCCTCACCGGCACCAAATACGGCTGCGGCGTCGCCCAGTGCGGCGCCTGCTCGGTGCACATCAACGACGAGGTGCAGCGCTCCTGCTCGCTGCGCGTCGGCGACGTCAAGCCGGGCGACCGCATCGTCACCATCGAGGGCCTGTCGCCCGATACCTCGCATCCGGTGCAGAAAGCCTGGGCGGCGCTCGACGTGCCGCAATGCGGCTACTGCCAGTCGGGCCAGATCATGGCCGCCGCCGCGCTCATCAAGAAGAATCCGCGCCCGAGCGACGCCGACATCGACGAGGCGATGACCAACATCTGCCGCTGCGGCACCTACCAGCGCATCCGCGCCGCCGTGCACATGGCGGCCAACCAGACCTTCGGCCAGGCCGACGGCACCACCAAGCTGTGAGAGGGAGGCCCGCCGTGACAAAATCGTTCAGTGGACACGCCGCGCAGCTGTCGCGCCGCAGCTTCATCGTCGGCTCCGCCGCCGCCGGCGGCGGCCTCGCCCTCGGGTTCGATTTCGGCGCCGCTCAGGCGCAGGCGCAAGGCGCGCCGGCCGAGGTCAATGCCTGGGTGATGATCAGGCCGGACGACACCTGCGTCATCCGCATCGCCCGCCACGAGATGGGGCAGGGGACGCATACCGGCCTCGCGCAGCTCGTCGCCGAAGAGCTGCAATGCGACTGGAACAAGATCGCCATCGAGCAGGTCACCGCGCATGGCAACCTGGCGCGCAAGCGCGTCTGGCGCGACATGTCGACCGGCGGCAGCCGCGGCATCCGCGGCTCGCAGGATTATGTGCGCCAGGGCGGCGCCGCGGCGCGCATGATGCTGCTGCAGGCGGCCGCCGACGAGTGGAAGGTGCCGGTCGGCGAGCTCAAGGCCGAGAACGGCGTCATCACCCATGCCGGCTCGAACCGCTCGACCACCTACGGCAAGGTCGCCGCTGCCGCGGCGCGGCTGACGCCGCCCGACCCCAAGACCATCAAGCTCAAGGATCCGAAGGACTGGACCATCGCCGGCAAGCCGATGAAGCGCGTCGACACCGCGCCGAAGCTCAACGGCAGCAAGGTCTACGCCATCGACGTCAAGCTGCCCGGCATGCTCAACGCCGCCATCAAGGACTGCCCGGTCTACGGCGGCACGCTGAAGAGCTACGACGAGGCGGCGATCGCCGGCCGTCCCGGCGCGCCGCGCGTCGTAAAAGTCTCCGACACCGCCGTTGCGGTGGTCGCCGACACCTGGTGGCGGGCCAAGTCGGCGCTCGACGCCCTGCCGATCGTGTGGGACGAGGGGCCGAACGCGTCGGTGTCGAGCGCCACCATCGCCGAGCATCTCAAGGAAGGCCTCACCGCCAAAGAGACCAACGGCGAGCGCCAGAACGGCGACGCCGCCAAGGCGATCACCGAGGCGGCGAAGAAGGTCGAGGCGGTCTATGCGACGCCGTTCCTCGCCCATGCCTGCATGGAGACGATGAACGCCACCGTGAAACTCTCGGCCGACAAGGCCGAGGTGTGGGTGCCGACGCAGAATGCCGAGTCGTCGCTGGCGGCGCTCTCGGAAGCGACCGGCCTGCCGCTCAACAAGTGCGAAGTGCACGCGCACGACCTCGGCGGCGGCTTCGGGCGGCGCGGCGGCGCCCAGGATTTCGTGCGCAAGGCGGTGGCCGTCGCCAAACACTTCCCCGACACTCCGGTCAAGCTGATCTGGAGCCGCGAGGAGGACATGGCGCACGACATCTTCCGGCCGATCTCGCAATGCAAGCTGTCGGCCGGCCTCGACGGCAGCGGCAACCTGGTCGGGCTGCATGTGCGCGTCTCCGGCCAGTCGATCAACGCCTACGCCAACCCGGCCGCCATCAAGGAGGGCAAGGACCAGCGCCAGCTGCAAGGCTTCTGGGAGGCCGCCGGCGACGCCCAGCTCGGCTACACGGTGCCGAACCTCCTGGTCGAATACGCCATGCGCAACACGCATGTGCCGGTCGGCCCGTGGCGCGGCGTCAACACCAACCAGAACGGCGTCTACATGGAATGCTTCATGGACGAGGTGGCGAAGGCGGCCGGCAAGGACCCGCTCGAGTTCCGCCGCGCTCTGATGCAGAACCATCCCAAGCATCTCGGCGTGCTCAACGCCGCCGCCGAGAAGGGCGACTGGGGCAAGCCGCTGCCGGCGGGCGTGCATCGCGGCATCGCCCAGTTCATGGGCTACGGCAGCTACTCGGCGGCGGTCGCCGAGGTGTCGGTGAGCCCGGAGGGCAAGCTCAAGGTGCACCGCATGGTGCTCGCCCTCGACTGCGGCCACGTGGTCAATCCCGGCCAGGTCGCGGCGCAGGTCGAGGGCTCGGTCGCCTACGGGCTGACGGCAGCCCTGTATGGCGAGTGCCCGGTCGACAAGGGCCGCATGACCAGCCTCAACTTCGACACCAACGAGATCATGCGCCTCGCCGAATTCCCGAAGGTCGAGACGGTGCTGGTGCCGAGCGGCGACTTCTGGGGCGGGGTCGGCGAGCCGACCATCTGCGTGGTGACGCCGGCGGTGCTCAACGCCATCCACGCGGCCACCGGCAAGCCGGTGCGCAGCCTGCCGCTCAAGAACGTCAAGCTCACCTAGCCCTCTCCCGTCCGGGAGAGGGCCGAGTCCGCGGCAGCGGACCGGGGTGAGGGATCGACGGTGCCGAACGTGCGCACCCGTGCAAACGCGCCTATCGAGAGCCGATTCCAGACACGTGGAATCGGCTCTCGCTTTGATAGAGGTCGCATTATTCTCGCTGGGCAGGACCAATTTCGCGGACGTATGCTCGAACGTCCGTTGCATGCTCTTGAATGACGAGAGGGCGCGTGCGTGCCGACGATTAACTTGTAGGCGCCGCACCAAGTTCAGCGAGTCTCAATAGGCAATGGCGATGCTGGAAAATGCAGCGCCGGGGTCGCGCGGAACAGACCGGCGCCTATCCCTCACCCCGCTCGCTGCCGCGAGTCGGCCCTCTCCCGTCCGGGAGAGGGCAAAAATAAATGCGGGCCGACGCATCTGTGGCGCGGCCCGCAGCGACCTCGAAGGTCGCACGTCAATGACGTTAAATCCGGATTGCTCCGGCGAAGACTCGATAGATTGTCAAGCTTAGTTTGACCACCTCCATGAGCTGTTATGAACGTTGACAGCCAAGGTCGGTCATCGGCGACAGCCCGGTGGAGTCATTTTTGTAGCCTCCAGCTTGCTTGAGACTTGTTACGTGGTCCTCTTCGGCGCGCGTGTCAAGATGACGATTGTGCAACAGTGTGCGTTGCGTCTGCGCGCTTGCGCGAGGCACGCGCTGTCCCCGCAACACGCGTTCACGCGCGCACTCCGCTGCGATCACCGGCTTGCACGATGCAGGCGCCAAAGGTTCTTGCATCGTAACAGTGTCGCGACAACGCGTGCCGCACCGACGTGCATGACGCGGGCTGCCGCGTCCGCGCGCTCCCGCAGCCGCCGCGCGTTTCTTATCGTAGGTTAAATCCGCGCGCTGCACGCGCCGGTATAACCACGCCGACCTGCGGCGCGAGGACAAGATTCCAAGCTACCAAGGAACTCTGGATTGGCCGCCGAGTTGAACAAACCGCCGTTCCATACCAAGCTCGGGGGGAGACGCATGGTGCAGGGCGCCGCGCGCCTGTTGTGTTTGTCCGCTCTTGTCTGCGTGCCCGCCTTCGCGCAGCAGCCGCCCCCGCCTGTCAGTTCCGGCATCGCACCGCCTGCGTCCGCCGCCCCGGCCGAGGATGGGCAGTGGACCATGCCGGCCAAGAATTTCGCCAGCACGCGCTACAGCGGCCTCGACGAGATCACCATCGACAACGTCAAGAACCTGCAGGTCGCCTTCACCTTCTCGACCGGCGTGAACAAGGGGCAGGAAGCGGCGCCGCTCGTGGTCGGCACCACGATGTACGTGCTGACGCCTTATCCGAACATCCTCTACGCGCTCGACCTCGCCAAGCCCGGCGCGCCGCCGAAATGGCAGTACAATCCGAAGCCCGCGGCGGCGTCGCAAGGCGTCGCGTGCTGCGACGTCGTCAATCGCGGGCCGGTATTCGCGCACGGCAAGATCTACTTCAACACCCTCGATGCGCACACCGTCGCGGTCGATGCCGAGAGCGGCAAGGAGGCCTGGAAGACGAAGCTCGGCGAGATCAACAGCGGCGAGACCATGACGATGGCGCCGCTGGTGGTGAAGGACAAAGTGCTGGTCGGCATCTCGGGCGGCGAATACGGCGTGCGCGGCTGGATCCAGGCGCTCGACGCCAACAGCGGCAAGTCGGTATGGAAGGCCTACAGCACCGGCCCCGACAAGGATGTGCTGATCGGCGCGAATTTCAAGCCATTCTACGACGGCGACAAGGGCCAGGATCTCGGCGTCAAGACGTGGCCGCCGCAAGCCTGGGAGCAGGGCGGCGGCACGGTATGGGGCTGGATCTCCTACGATCCCGACCTCAACCTTGTCTATTACGGCACCGGCAATCCGGGGCCGTGGAATTCCGAGCAGCGCCCCGGCGACAACAAGTGGACCTCGGGCATTTTCGCGCGCGACGCCGACACCGGCGAGGCGCGCTGGTTCTACCAGTGGAGCCCGCACGACCTCTATGACTGGGACGGCATCAACGAGCAGATCCTGCTCGACATGGAGTGGAACGGACAGCAGCGGAAGTTGCTCGTGCGCCCGGAGCGCAACGGCTATGTCTACGTGCTCGACCGCACCACCGGCGAGGTGCTGTCGGCAAAGCCGTTCCACGCCATCACCACCTCGAGCGGCGTCGACCTCAAGACGGGCCGGCTGCAATTCAATTCCGACAAGCAGCCGATCACCAACCGCGTCGTGCGCGACATCTGCCCGACGGCGTCGGGCGCCAAGGACTGGAACCCGTCCGCCTTCTCGCACAAGACCGGGCTCCTCTATCTGCCGCACGCCAACCTGTGCATGGACCTGCAGCACATGGAGGCGAACTACATCTCGGGCACGCCTTATCTCGGCGCCGAGGCGCGCTTCAAGCCGGGGCCGGGCGGCCATCGCGGCGAGTTCTCGGCCTGGGACATCCGCGAAGGCCGCGAGGTGTGGACGGTCAAAGAGAGCTTTCCTGTCTGGAGCGGCGCGCTGGCCACCGCCGGCGACGTCGTCTTCTACGGCAATATGGAAGGCTGGTTCAAAGCGCTGCACGCCCGCACCGGCGAGCTCCTATGGCAGTTCAAGACCGCGTCCGGCATCATCGGCCAGCCGACGACGTACAAGGGGCCCGACGGGCGCCAATACGTGGCCATCCTGTCGGGCGTCGGCGGCTGGGCCGGCGCCGTCGTGTCGGGCGACCTCGACGTGCGCGACGGCACCGCGGCGCTCGGCTTCGTCAACGCGATGCGCGATCTCAAGGACGTCACCACCAAAGGAGGAACGCTCTATGTGTTCCGCCTTCCCTGACGCCGACCTGATCCCCGCCCCACGGATCCCGGGCCTGCCCGGGATCCGCTGCAAAATGCGCAAGTCGGGAACACCGCCTGCGCCTGGCGAGCGCGAGAAGATGTCTGCGCGGTGTGAGCAGCGCTCGATCGTGCCCAGATGCAATCTCGACCCGTCGCGTGCCGTCTCGACCCGTGCCCCTCCCCACAAGCGGAAGGGGAGAAGGCGCACCATCGCCGCCTTAGCAATCTGCGCGCTCGTCAGCGCCACACCGGCATCCGCGCGCACGCTGCGCGTCTGCGCCGATCCCAACAACCTGCCCTTCTCCAACGAGCGCGGCGAAGGATTCGAGAACAGGATCGTCGCGCTGCTCGGCGAGGAGCTCGGCGCGAGCGTCGAATACACATGGTGGGCGCAGCGGCGCGGCTTCCTGCGCAACACGCTCAAGGCCGGGCTGTGCGATCTGGTGCCCGGCCTGCCGAAAGAGCTCGAGGGCGTGCGCACCACCGCGCCCTATTACCGCTCGACCTATGTCTTCGTCACGCGCAGCGACGGACCGCGCGTGACGTCGTTCGACGATCCCGTGCTGCGCGATCTCACGATCGGCGTGCAGCTGGTCGGCGACGACGGCTGGAACACGCCGCCGGCACACGCGCTGTCGCGGCGCGGCGTGATCGACAACGTGCGCGGCTACAGCCTCTACGGCGACTACCGCGAGCCCAACCCGCCGGCGCGCATCATCGCCGCCGTCGCCGAGCGTGAGGTCGACGCAGCCGTCGCCTGGGGGCCGCTCGCCGGTTATTTCGCCACCCGCCAGAAGACGCCCCTGCAGATCACGCCTGTGCAGCCGCAAGCGGATGCAAAGCTGCCGATGGCGTGGGACATCGCCATGGCCGTGCGCCCGCACGACGCGGCGCTGCAGCAGGAGATCGATGCAGCGCTCGGACGCCGGCGCGCCGATGTCGATGCCATCCTCGCCGGTTATGGGGTGCCGCGCGTCGAGCGCGCTTTACCGCGCACGGACGCGGCGCCATGAGATCCGCCGCCTTCGCGCTCTTGTGTTGTGCGGGCCTCGTCGTTTCGGCCTGCGAGCGCGAAGAGCGCGCGGTGCGGCCCGACAATGTCGCGAGCGAGAGCGACGAGAAGATCGCGCTCGTACCGCTGTCGCCGGGCGGCGGCGGCCCGGTCGAGGCGCGGAGCGGCAAGGGCAGGGAATACGAGGGCAACGCCTATCATCTGAGCCAGGGCAAGAAGCTGTATTCCTGGTTCAACTGCGTCGGCTGCCATGGCAATGGCGGCGGCGGTTCCGGACCGCCGCTGATGGACGACATCTGGATCTACGGCGGCGGCATCGAGAACATCGTCGCCACCATCCGCGAAGGCCGGCCCAACGGCATGCCGTCCTTCCGCAGCAAGATCCCGGACGATCAGATCTGGCAGATCGCCGGCTATATCCGTTCGATGAGCGGCAACGTGCCATCGGATGCGGCGCCGGCGCGCAACGACGACATGCATCCCGGGCCCGCGGAAAACCGGCGCCCGACGAGCCCGCCGGTGCAGGGCGGGACCCCGCCGCCATGAGGCGCCGATGATGCGTCTGCGCCAGGTCTCGCTCGTCGCGCCTATCGCCTGTCTGACCGCCTGCCAGGAGTGGCAATCGGCGCTGCATCCGCGCGGTCCGGAAGCACGGCAGCTCGCCGACCTGTTCTGGATCTTCACGGCCGTGACCGGCGTCGTGTGGCTGCTCACCATGCTCGTGCTGCTGGCCGCGCTGCTGCGGCGGCGCGCGCCGCCGCGAGATCCGCTCGCCACCGATCCGGTCACCGAGCGGCGCATGACCGCCATCGTCAGCACCGCCGTCGGGCTGACGGGGCTGACCGTTCTGGTGCTGACCGGGCTCAGCTATGCGAGCCAGAGAGATCTCTATTCCGGCAAAGGCGAAGGGCTCACGATCCGCGTCAACGGCCACCAGTTCTGGTGGGAGGTCACGTACGAGGATGCGGAACCCTACAAGACCTTCACCACCGCCAACGAGATTCACATTCCCGTCGGCGAGCCGGTCACGGTGAAGCTCAATGCCTCCGACGTGATCCACTCGTTCTGGGTGCCGAGCCTGTTCGGCAAGCAGGATCTGATCCCGGGCCGCGAGAATGCGATCCGCTTCACCGCCGAGCGCGAAGGAACCTATCGCGGCCAGTGCGCCGAGTTCTGCGGCTGGCAGCACGCGCATATGGGGCTTCTGGTCGTCGCCAGGCCGAAGGAGGCGTTCGAGCGCTGGCGCGAGCAGCAGATCAGGCCGGCCGATCCGCCGGCTGATCCCGAGCGCCAGAAGGGCTTGCAAGTGTTTCTCTCCAAGCCCTGCGTCATGTGCCATTCGGTCCGCGGCACACCGGCCGGCGGCCGGGTCGCTCCCGATCTCACGCATGTCGGCAGCCGTCAGACTCTGGCGGCCGCCATGCTGCCCATGAGCCGCGGCAATCTCGCCGCCTGGATCGTCGACCCGCAAAGCATCAAGCCCGGCGTGAACATGCCGCTGACGAAGCTCGAGCCCGACGAGATCGATCCGCTCGTCAGCTATCTCGAGGGGCTGAAATGAGCGGCGCGGTTGCGGACGGCGACCGCGACGAGCTGCGCGACAACATGCTCGACGACGCGGAGCTGCGCGCTCGACTGGCCCGGACCTGGGGCACCGCGTCGAGCATCATCGGGTGTCTGGCGACCGTCGACCACAAGATCATCGGGCGCCGCTACATCATCACGGCCTTCGTCTTCCTGTTCCTCGGCGGCGTCGCCGCGGCGGCGATGCGCATCCAGCTGGCGCAGCCGGAAAGCCGGCTGATCGGGCCTGATCTCTACAACCAGCTTTTCACCGTGCACGGCACGAGCATGATGTTCCTGTTCGCCGTGCCCGTCATGGAAGCCTTCGCGGTCTTTCTGGTGCCGCTGATGGTCGGCACGCGCAACATCGCCTTTCCGCGCCTCAACGCTTTCAGCTACTGGGTCTACCTGTTCGGCGGGCTGTTCCTGTGGATCTCGTTCATGCTGAACATCGGCCCGGATATCGGCTGGTTCGGCTACGTGCCGCTGTCCGGTCCGGAATACGGGCCGGGCAAGCGCGCCGACGTGTGGGCGCAGATGATCACCTTCACGGAGGTATCGGCGCTCGCCGTCGCGGTCGAGATCGTGGTGACCACGCTCAAGCTCCGTGCCCCGGGCATGACGCTCGACCGGATTCCGCTGTTCGTGTGGACGATGCTGGTCACCTCGTTCCTGATCATCTTCGCCATGCCGGCCGTCATGGTCGCCTCGTCGATGCTGATCATGGATCGCCTGATCGGCACGCAGTTCTTCAACCCCGCCGAGGGCGGCGACGCGCTTCTGTGGCAGCACCTGTTCTGGTTCTTCGGGCACCCGGAGGTCTACATCATCTTCCTGCCGGCGGCCGGCATGGTATCGGCGATTCTTCCCGCCTTCGCGCGCCGGCCGGTCTTCGGCTACCTGCCGCTCGTGCTCTCCGCGATCTCGGTCGGCTTCCTCTCCTTCGGCCTGTGGGTGCACCACATGTTCACGGCCGGGGTGCCGCAGCTCGGGGCGAGCTTCTTCACCGCCTCGAGCATGCTGATCGCCATCCCAAACGGCATCCAGATCTTCTGCTGGCTGGCGACCCTGTGGGACGGACGGCCGGTATTCAAGACGCCGCTGCTGTTCGTGCTGGGCTTCATCTTCACCTTCGTCATCGGCGGGCTGACCGGCATCATGCTGGCGTCGGTGCCGATCGACACGCAGGTGCACGACACCTATTTCATCGTCGCGCATTTCCACTACGTGCTGATCGGCGGCGCGGTCTTCCCGCTGCTCGGCGCGGTCTATTACTGGTTCCCGAAGGTCACGGGCCGGCTCATGAGCGAGCGGCTCGGCAAGTGGAACTTCTGGCTGTTCTTCATCGGCTTCAACGTGGCGTTCTTCCCGATGCACATCCTCGGCCTGCAGGGCATGCCGCGGCGCGTCTACACCTACCAGCCGGAGATGGGCTGGGGCGGCCTCAACCTGCTCGCCACCGCCGGCGCCGTACTGATGCTGCTCAGCTTCGCGCTGTTCCTCTGGAACGCGCTGTCGAGCGCCCGCCGCGGCCTGGCCGCGGGCAGCAATCCATGGGATGCCGACACGCTCGAATGGGCGACGACGTCGCCGCCGCCGCCGTATAATTTCGAACGCATTCCGTTCGTCACGAGCCGCGCGCCGGTCTGGGCGGAGCGCGAGAGCTTCCCCGTCGTCACGGGTCTTGCGGTCGATTACCGAGAGGTGGTCGTCAGCACGGTGAGCGAGGCCCGCGCCGACGTTCGCGAAACCTCGCCCGATCCCAGCATCTGGCCGCTGCTCGCGGCGATCGCCGTTGCCGTCACCTTCCTCGGCTCCATCTTCACGCCGTGGGCCGTGGTGTGGGGCAGCCTGCCGGTCGGCATCACGCTGATCGGCTGGTTCTGGCCCAAGACCAGGGAGGACGAGGAATGAGGCATCGCCCGGTCCAGGACGTCTCGACGCTGCCCGACCACGCCTTCGGGCCGCGCATGACGATGGCGTGGGGCACGCTTGGCTTCATGACGCTGGAAGGCACGGGCTTCGCCCTGGCAGCCGGCGCCTATCTTTATCTCGCCTGGCTCAATCCGCTGTGGCCGCTCGCCGACAAGCCTCCGGACCTTCTCTGGTCCAGCCTGCTGACGCTGGCGCTGCTCGTGAGCCTGTGGCCCAACCAGGTCGCCAAACGCAACGCCCGTAATGAGAATCTGGCAGGCGTGCGACGCGACCTTGTGATCATGTCTCTGGTTGCGCTCGTCGTTCTGGCGCTTCGCGCATTCGAGTTCACGACGCTGAACGTGCGCTGGGACCAGAACGCCTACGGATCCATCCTGTGGGTTCTGCTGGGGCTGCACACGGCGCATATCCTGACGGACGCGGTCGACACCTTCGTGCTGACCGCGCTCATGTTCACGCGCCACGGGCACGGCAAGCGCTTCAGCGACGTCGAGGACAATTCGGTCTACTGGGACTTCGTTGTCGTGTCGTGGCTGCCGCTTTATGGCCTGATCTATTGGGCATCGCGAGTGTGAGAGTGATGGCCGAAGCGACACGACCAGCACGCGCAGGACTGCCGTCCGCCGGCGTTTTCGCCGGACCGGCCGCCTGGTTCATCAGCACGGCCGGCAATTACGCGCTGTCGCCGTGGGTCTGTGCGCACAAGCAGCCAGCGGTTCCGGCCCTCGCCGCCGCCATGGTGGCAGTGAGCCTCTACGGCGCCTTTCTCTCCTGGCGCGCTTTGGCGAGCACGCCGGCGGCTCCGTCCGACCAGACGGGGGGAGGTCGTCCGCATCGATTCACTGCCAGCATCGGCATCATGATGAGCCTGCTCTTCGCCCTGGTCATCATCGTGCAAGGGGCGGCGGGCATCGTCTTCACCGGGTGCGAGCGATGAGGCCGCTGCTCGTTATCATCGTCTGTCTCGCCGCCCGCGAGGCGCTCGCGCATACGGGTGAAGTTCATTGGTTCGAATTCGCGTCGACCTGGACCTGGGACGCCTGGATCGTGGTGCCGCTGGCGGCCTCGGTCGCGCTCTATGCCGTCGGCATCACGCGTCTCTGGCGTCGGGCGGGCATCGGCCGCGGCGTGCGGCTCTGGCAAGCCGCCTGTTTTGCTGCGGCGTGGCTTTTGCTCGTCGCCGCCCTCGTGGCGCCGCTGCATTGGCTCGGCGAGCGGCTGTTCACGGCGCACATGGTCGAGCACGAGATCCTGATGGTGCTTGCGGCGCCACTGCTCGTCGTCGCTCGCCCGATCGGCGCAATCTTGTGGGCGCTGCCGACGACGTGGCGGCGCGCATCGGGCGCCGCCGCGCAGCGCCGTCCGCTGGCCGCCGTCTGGCGCTGGCTCACCGACCCGCTGGTCGCCACCATTCTTCATGGTGTCGCCTTGTGGATGTGGCATATCCCGGTGCTTTACGAGGCGGCGCTCGCGTCGGGGCGGCTGCACTGGCTGCAGCATGTGAGCTTCTTCGCGACGGCGCTGCTGTTCTGGTGGTCGCTGCTGCGCGGCCGCGCACGCGAGCGCGGCTACGGCGCGGCGGTCATCTACCTGTTCGCGACGTCGCTGCACAGCGGATTCCTCGGCATCCTGCTCGCGCTGGCGCGGCAGCCGCTGTATCCGGCGCAGACGGGAGCCGCGTTTCAATGGGGCCTCACCCCGCTCGAGGACCAGCAGCTGGCCGGCCTGATCATGTGGGTTCCGGCGGGCCTCGTCTACGCGGCTGCGGCGCTGGCTCTGGCCGGGTTGTGGATCGCGCGATCGGGCACGGCCGCGAGGCGCGGAGGAGCGCATGCCCTGGTCGGCTAAGCGGATCGCCCTCGCGGGCTTGGCGGTCGTTCTGGTCGCGGGCGCCGGAGCGGCTTACGGCGCCTACGAATACAAGCGCCAGGAGAGGGTCAAATCGGAAGCCGCAGCTTTGACCGGCGGCGATCCGGATCAGGCCCCGCAACTGATCAGCCGGTACGGTTGTGGCGGCTGCCACACCATCCCGGGCCTGCGCGGCGCCAACGGACTCGTCGGCCCGCCCCTGCAAAAATTCGCCGGGCGCGTCTATATCGGCGGCGTGCTCCCCAACCGGCCCGACAATCTCGTGCGCTGGATCGTCAATCCGCGCGCGCTGAGCTCAAGAACCGCCATGCCGCGCACGGGCATCTCCGAAGCCGAGGCGCGCCACGTCGCCGCGTATCTGCTGACATTGCGGTAGAGCATGATCCGGCGAAAGCCTGCCCCCGGACTTGATCCGGGGGTGGATACCACTTCGCCGACCAGGGCTTGTGTGCCGGACTCGATCCGGGATCATGCGACTCGAAAGGATGTTATTCTGCCGCGACGCGCGCCCCCGCTCGCGGATCGGCGAGGTAGTCCATCGCCGCCTGAACGCCGCCCTTGCGGTGCGGCACCCCGGCGAGACCGAGGCCCATCTCGACGCCCGCCAGGGCGCCGAGGATGGTGAGGTCGTTGGTGTCGCCGAGATGGCCGATGCGAAACACCTTTCCGGCGAGTTTTGAGAGGCCGGTGCCGAGCGACATATCGAAGCGCTCGAGCACGACCTGCCGGAAGGCGTCGGCGTTATGGCCGTCCGGCATCAGCACGGCCGTCAGCGCGGACGAATAGTATTTCGGCTCGCGGCACAGGACCTCGAGACCCCAGGCGCGCACGGCGCGGCGCGTCGCCTCGGCGTGGCGGTCGTGGCGTGCGAACACCATCTCGAGGCCTTCCTCGTGCAGCATGTCGATGGCCTCGGCGAGGCCGTAGAGAAGGTTGGTAGCGGGCGTGTAGGGGAAGAAGCCGTTCTGGTTGTGCGGCAGCATCTCCTCCCACGACCAGAACAGTTTTGGCAGCTTCGATTGCTTGGCGGCCTTGAGGGCCTTGTCGCTCACCGCGTTGAACGACAGCCCCGGCGGCAGCATCAGCCCTTTCTGCGACCCGGCGACCGTGATGTCGACGCCCCATTCGTCGTGCCGGTAATCGATCGAGCCGAGGGACGAGATGGTGTCGACCATCAGGAGCGCCGGGTGACGCGCTGCGTCGATGGCGCGGCGCACCTCGTCGATGCGCGACGTGCAGCCGGTCGAGGTCTCGTTATGCACGACGCAGACAGCCCGGATGGCGTGCTGAGCATCCTCCTTCAGCCGCGCCTCGATGGCGGCGGCGTCCGCGCCGATGCGCCAGTCGGTGGCGATGAATTCGGGCTCGAGCCCGAGCTTGATCGCCATGTTCTTCCACAAGGTGGCGAAGTGGCCGGTCTCCACCATCAGGACCCGGTCGCCCGGAGACAGCGTGTTGATCAGGGCCGCTTCCCAGGCGCCCGTGCCGGAGGCGGGGTAGATGATCACCGGCCCGCTGGTCTTGAAGATCGTCTTGACGCCCTCGAGCACGCGCTTGCCGAGTGCCTGGAATTCCGGACCGCGGTGGTCGATGGTCGGCTTGTCCATGGCCCGCAGGATACGGTCCGGGACCGGCGTCGGGCCGGGGATCTGCAGGAAATGGCGGCCCGCGGTGCGGGAGACGTTCGCGGCCATGAGTTGGCTCCTTGTTCAGGGCACACGCGACGCGGGTTGCTTCCGGCGCGATGCTGGGCTTGATGGAGGGTGAACAGGCGAACCGTCAAGGCCGACATCCGGCCTCACGAGGGAAAAACGATGGCGGAACGGTTAATGCCCGGACTGGAGCGGCGGCTCAAGGCCGAGGTCAGCGGCGAGGTGATGTTCGACCGCTTCAGCCGCGGGCGCTATGCGACCGACGCCTCCGCCTATCAGATCATGCCGCTCGGCGTGGTGACGCCGCGCAGCGTGGCCGAGGCCGAGCGCGCCATCGCGCTCGCCCGCGCGGAGGGCGCGCGCGTGACGCCGCGCGGCGGCGGCACCTCGCAATGCGGCCAGACCATCAACGAATCGCTGGTCGTCGACTGCTCCAAATATCTGACGCGCATTCTCAACCTCGATGTCGCGGGCCGGCGCTGCGTCGTCGAGCCCGGAATCGTGCTCGACGAGCTGAACCGGCAGCTCAAGCCGCACGGCCTGTGGTTTCCGATCGACGTCTCGACCGCCTCGCGCGCCACCATCGGCGGCATGGCCGGCAACAACTCGTGCGGCGGCCGTTCCCTGCGCTACGGCACGATGCGCGACAACGTGCTGTCGATCGACGCGGTGCTGGCCGACGGAACGCCGATGCATTTTGGCCGCGTCGCCAACGACCTCTCGGACCTGCCCGTAGAGTCGCGCCTGCGGCCGCTGGCGCGCGATCTGCTCGCCATCGGCGCCCGCGAGGCCGACGAGATCGAGGCGCGCTTCCCGAAGGTGCAACGCCGCGTCGGCGGCTACAATCTCGATGCGCTCACGCCCGGCCGCAACGACATCAATCTCGCCCATGTCCTGGTCGGGTCGGAGGGCACGCTCGCCTTCTCGACCAGGGTCGAGCTGAAGCTGTGGCCCGTGCTCGGCAAGCGGGTCGTCGGCGCATGCCATTTCGGCCGCTTCTACGAAGCCATGGGCGCGGCCCAGCATATCGTCAGGCTCGGGCCGATCGCGGTCGAGCTCGTCGACCGCACCATGATCGAACTCGCCCGCGACATCGCCATGTTCCGCCCGACGCTCGAGCAGTTCGTGCGCGGCGAGCCGGATGCGGTCCTGCTCGTCGAGTTCGCCGAGGACGAGGCGGAGAACGGGCGCCGGCTCGCGCAGCTGCGCGAGCTCATGGGTGATCTCGGCTTCGGCTGGGACAAGAGCGGCGCTCACTGGGGCGGCGTCGTCGAGATCGTCGATGCCGACTTGCAGGCGGCGGTCGCCGACGTGCGCACCTCCGGGCTCAACATCATGATGTCGATGAAGGACGAGGGAAAACCCGTCTCCTTCGTCGAGGACTGCGCGGTGCCGCTCGAGCATCTGGCGGATTACACGGCGCGACTCACCGAGATCTTCGAGAAGCACGGCACGCGCGGGACCTGGTATGCGCATGCCTCGGTCGGCTGCCTGCATGTGCGCCCGATCCTGAACCTCAAGCTCGACAAGGACATAAAGGCAATGCGGGGCATTGCCGAGGAAGCCTTCGCGCTGGTGCGCGCCTACAAGGGCTCGCATTCCGGCGAGCACGGCGACGGCATCCTGCGCTCCGAATTCCACGAGGCCATGTTCGGCACCCGCCTGGTGCGCGCCTTCGAGGAGGTGAAGGACCGCTTCGACCCCGACGGCGTGCTCAATCCCGGCAAGATCGTGCGCGCGCCGAAATTCGACGAGCGCGGCCTTCTTCGCTATGGGCCGCATTACCAGCCGCAGGATCGGGCGATCGTGCTCGACTGGTCCGAGTATCCCGGCAAGGCCGGCGGCCTGCAGGGCGCCGCCGAGATGTGCAACAACAACGGCGCCTGCCGCAAGCTCGCCGGCGGCGCCATGTGTCCATCCTATCGTGTCACGCGCGACGAGCGCGACGTCACGCGCGGGCGCGCCAACACCCTGCGCCTCGCCCTGTCGGGGCAACTCGGCCCCGATGCCCTCACGTCTGACGGCCTGGCTGAAACCCTGAAACTATGCGTGTCGTGCAAGGCGTGCCGGCGCGAATGCCCCACCGGCGTCGACATCGCCCGCATGAAGATCGAGGTGCTGGCGGCGCGCGCGCAGCGCCACGGCCACACCCTGCACCAGCGCCTGATCGGCTGGCTGCCGCGCTACGCGCCGCTCGCCGCCCGGGCGCCGTGGCTCGTCAACCTGCGCAATGCCGTGCCTGCCTTTGCGAGGCTCTCCGAAGCCCTCGCCGGCTTCAGCGCCCGGCGCAGCCTGCCGCACTGGCGGCGCGACGTGTTCCGCGACCGAGACGTGCCGGCCGGTCCCGCAAACGGGCGCGAGGTCGTGCTGCTGGCCGATACCTTCAACCGCTATTTCGAACGCGAGAATCTCGACGCCGCCCTCAGCGTGCTGACCGCAGCCGGCTATCGCGTTCACGTTCCGAAGCCCGCCGAAGGCGCCGCCCGGCCGCTGTGCTGCGGGCGCACCTTCCTGGCGGTGGGCCGGGTCGACGAAGCCCGCCGCGAGATCGAGCGGGTGATTGCCACCCTTGAGCCCTTCGTCGCGCGCGGCGTGCCGGTGATCGGGCTGGAACCGAGCTGCCTTTACACGTTCCGCGATGAAGCGCCGGCGATGCTGAAGGGCGACGCGGTGCGGCGTCTGAGCGCACATGCGGTTCTGTTCGAGGAATTTCTGGCGCGCGAAGCCAAGGACAAGCGCCTGGCGCTCGCGCTGGCGCCAATTGCCGAGAAAGTCCTTCTGCACGGCCACTGCCACCAGAAATCCTTTGGCGCGACCGGCGCCGTGGAGGCCGTGCTCAAGCTCGTGCCGAACCTCGAGGTCGAGACGGTGGAGTCGAGCTGCTGCGGCATGGCCGGATCGTTCGGCTACGCCGCCGACACGATCGACGTCTCGTTGGCCATGGCCGAGTTGTCGCTGCTGCCGGCGGTCCGCGCCGCCGACCCGGCGACCCTGATCGTCGCCGACGGCACCTCGTGCCGCCATCAGATCCGCGACGGCTGCGGCCGCTCGGCGCTGCATGTCGCGCGCGTTCTCGAGGCCAGTGTGGCGGCAGCCGAGGAGAGCGCGCCTCGTCCCGAGCCGGTCGCCGCGGCCTGACGTTGCCACGCTTGATCCGCGCGCGGTTCCTCGTCACGATGACCGCATCGAGGCGCGTCCGCGACCTCTCAGCAGCCGAGTCGACATGAGCTTCATCACGCCGAATCCGTTCACGACCCGCCCCGAGATCGAGGGCACCTTCGGGGTCGTCGCCTCGACCCACTGGATCGCGACGGCGGTCGGAATGGGCATTCTCGAGCGCGGCGGCAACGCCTTCGACGCGGCGGTCGCGACGGCGTTCACGCTCCAGGTGGTGGAACCGCATCTCAATGGCCCCGGCGGCGACGTGCCGCTGATCGTCTACGACGTGAAGCGCGGCAAGCCCGAGGTCGTCTGCGGGCAGGGGCCGGCGCCCGCCGGCGCCACCATCGCCTATTACCGCTCGCTCGGGCTTGACCTCGTGCCCGGCACCGGTCTTCTGGCCGCGTGCATTCCGGGCACGTTCGACGCCTACATGCTGCTCTTGCGCGACTACGGCACCATGCGGCTTGGCGACGTGCTGACTCCTGCCATCGGTTACGCGCGCCATGGCTACCCGCTGGTCGAGCGCATCTGCGCGACGATCGAGACGGTCAAGGACCTGTTTCTCGAGCATTGGCCGACATCGGCCGCGGTCTATCTCCCCGGCGGGCAGGTGCCGAAACCGGGCACGATATTCACCAACCTGGCGCTCGCCGACATGTACGAGCGCCTGCTGCACGAGGCCGGCGCCGCCAACGGCAGCCGCGAGGCGCAGATCGAGCGCGCCCGCAAGGTCTGGTCGGAAGGGTTCGTGGCCGCGGCGATCGACCGATTTTGCCGCACGCAGGATGTGATGGACGTGTCCGGCGAGCCGCACCGCGGCGTGCTCACCGGCGCCGACATGGCACGGTGGCAGGCGAGCGTCGAGGCGCCGATCACCTATGATTACGGCCGCTATACCGTGCTCAAGGCCGGTCCGTGGACACAGGGGCTGGCAACGCTCCAGCAGCTCGCGCTGCTCAAGGGCTTCGACCTCGATGGGCTCGATCCTGCCGGGCCTGACTTCATCCACCTGCAGGTCGAATGCGCCAAGCTCGCCTTCGCCGATCGGGACACCTTTTATGGCGACCCCGATTTCGTCGACGTGCCGGTGGCCACGCTGCTGTCCGATTCCTACAACGATGCCCGGCGCATGCTGGTCGGCGATCGCGCCTCGCTCGAGCTGCGGCCAGGCTCGATCGCAGGTTTCGGCAAGCAGGTCGCCGTGCGGGTGGCGGAAGGCCCGCGCACGGCGGTAGGACGCACAGGCGTCGGCGAACCGACGGTCGGACGCGTGCCGTGGACCCATGACGATGATGCCGACAATGATCCGGGGCTCGTCGGCGCCGGCGAGCCGACCGTCGGGCGCCGGGGAGGCGTGCGCGGTGATACCGTCCATTTCGACATCATTGACCGCGCCGGCAACATGGTCTCGGCGACGCCGTCCGGCGGCTGGCTACAATCATCGCCCGTCATCCCGGAACTCGGCTTCTGTCTCGGCACGCGCGCCCAGATGTTCTGGCTCGACGAGGACCACCCGGCGGCCCTGATGCCCGGCAAGCGCCCGCGCTCGACGCTCACGCCGACGATGGCGCTGCGCGACGGCGAGCCCTATCTCGCCTGGGGCTCGCCCGGCGGCGACCAGCAGGACCAATGGGTGACGCAGTTCTTCCTGCGCCACGTCCATGCCGGGCATAACCTGCAGCAGGCGATCGATGCGCCGGCCTGGCACACCGAGCATTTCCCGTCGTCCTTCTGGCCGCGCACGGCGCGTCCCGGCGTCGTCGTGGTCGAGGGCAGGGTGCCGGACGCGACGGTCGAGGAGCTGCGCCGCCGCGGCCACATCGTCGAAGTTGGCGAGGACTGGTCGGAAGGCCGTCTCACGGCTGCATCCCGTGACGGGGCGCGCCGCAAGGCGGCGGCCAATCCGCGCGGCATGCAGGGCTATGCGGCCGGGCGCTAGGCGATGACCTGGTCGATCATCGCGCGCGACGACATCACGGGCGAGATCGGCATTGCCGTCGCGACAAAATTCTTTGCCGTCGGCGCGCGGGTGCCTTTCATCGAGGTCGGCGCCGGCGCGCTCGCCACGCAAGCTTTGATGAACCCGCTGTACGGGCGCGCCGGGCTCGCCCTGCTGCGTCAGGGCATGCCCGCGCCCGAGGTGTTGCGCCACCTGGTCGAGGCCGATGCCGGAAGGGAGCACCGCCAGCTTCACATCATGGATGTCGCCGGCGGCTTCGCGGCCCATACCGGCAGCGGCTGCGTCGACTGGTGCGGGCACCTGATCGGCGACAAGTTCTCGGTCGCCGGCAACATGCTCGCCGGGCCGCAGGTGATCGAGGCGACGGCACAGGCCTATGCCGGCAATGACGGGCTTCCGTTCGCGCGGCGCCTGATCGCCGCCCTCAAGGCGGGCGAGGCGGGGGGCGGTGACAAGCGCGGCAAGCAGTCGGCCGCGCTCTTGACCTATTCCACCGAGGAATATGCGGATCTCGACCTGCGTGTCGACGATCACCCCGATCCGCTGGCCGAGCTCGAGCGGCTGGAAAAGGTGAGCCGCGAGCGCTGGGTGCATTTCCGCAGGTTCCTGCCGAAGCGCGGCGATCCGGTGGGGATCACCGACCGCGACCTCATCAATGCCGAGATCGACAAGGCGGTGGCGCAGGAGAGCGACTTGCGATGAGCGACGCGCCGCTCCTGGAAGTCCGCGACCTGCACGTCGTCTTTTCGGGAACCGACGGGCGCCGGACGTTCGCGGTCGATGGCGTCAGTCTTGCGGTCGGGCGGGGCCAGACTCTCGGTATCGTCGGGGAATCGGGCTGCGGCAAGAGCGTGACCTCGCTCGCCGTCATGGGCCTCCTGCCGAAGGGCAGCGCTGACGTCTCGGGCCAGGTCCGTTTCGACGGGCTGGATCTTTTGCAGCAGCCCGGCCGCGTGATGCGCGATCTGCGCGGCAACCGCCTCGCCATGATCTTTCAGGAGCCGATGACCTCGCTCAATCCGTCCTACACCGTCGGCGACCAGATCATGGAGTCGATCGTGCGCCATCGCGACGTCTCCAGGAAGGAAGCGGCGGCGCGCGCGGTCGAGATGCTGCGCCGGGTGCGCATCCCCAACCCCGAAGCGCGCTTTCACGATTACCCGCATCGTCTGTCCGGCGGCATGCGGCAGCGCGTCATGATCGCCATGGCGCTGGCCTGCGATCCGCAGCTTCTGATCGCGGACGAGCCGACCACGGCGCTCGACGTCACCATCCAGGCGCAGATCCTCGACCTGATGCGCAGGCTGCGCCAGGAGAGCGGCGCTGCGATCATCCTGATCACGCATGATCTCGGGGTGGTGGCGGAGGTGTGCGACGAGGTCGTTGTCATGTATGCCGGCCAGATCGTCGAGCGCGCGCCTGTACGCGAGCTGTTCCGCTTTCCGCAGCACCCCTACACGGTCGGGCTGCTCGGGGCGCTGCCGCGCCTCGACCGCCGCCGGCCGCGGCTTGCCGCCATCGAAGGTACCGTGCCGAACATGATGGCACCCCCGCAAGGCTGCCGTTTCGCGGCGCGTTGCCCGTTCGCGATTGCCAAATGCGCCGAGATGCCGCCGCTCGAACCGGTCGAGCCGGGCCATCTCACGCGCTGCTGGCGCGCGCCGCTGCAAAGGCTTGCGGCATGAGGGGCGGAGTAGCGTCATGACCGCGCGCGTGCTCGACGTCGAGCATCTGGCCAAGCACTTCGTGCTCAGGCGCTCGGCCCTGGGCAGGCCGCTGGCAACGATCAAGGCGGTGGACGGCGTCTCCTTCACCCTGGACGAAGGCGAGACGCTGGCGCTGGTCGGTGAATCAGGCTGCGGCAAGTCGACCGTCGGCCGCCTCGTCATGCGCCTGATCTCGCCCACGGACGGGCGCATCCTCGTCGACGGCGCCGACATCGCCACCATCCCCGAGCGCGACGTGCGCGCCTTCCGGCGTCGCATGCAGCTGATCTTTCAGGACCCTTATGCGTCGCTCAACCCGCGCATGACAGTGGGAGAAATCCTCGCCGAGCCTTTGATGCTGCACAGGATCGTGCCACGGGCGCAGCGCCGCGAGCGCGTCGCCGAGCTCCTCGCCGTGGTCGGACTGCAGCCGTATCACGCGGCCCGTTACCCGCATGAATTTTCGGGCGGCCAGCGCCAGCGCATCGTCATCGCCCGTGCGCTGGCTGTCGAGCCGAAGGTGATCATCTGCGACGAGCCGGTCTCGGCGCTCGACGTCTCGATTCGCGCACAGATCCTCAACCTGCTCAAGGAAATCCAGGGCCGGCTCGGGCTCGCCTATATTTTCATCTCGCACGATCTCGGCGTCGTGAAGCACATCTCAGACCGCATCGCGGTGATGTATCTCGGGCGCATCGTCGAAATCGGCGACGCCGACGAAGTCTTCGCCAATCCGCGCCATCCCTACACCCGCGCGCTGCTGTCCGCGATCCCCGTGGCCTCCCCGGAAGCGCGCCGCGAGCGGCGCATCCTGCAAGGCGACGTGCCGAGCCCGATCGCCCCGCCCCCGGGCTGTCATCTGCACACGCGCTGCCCGTTCGCGGCCGACATCTGCCGCGTCGACCCGCCGCCCCTTTACGAGGCCGGCGGCAATCACCGTTCGGCGTGTCATTTCTGGGCCACGCTGCCGGACCCGGCCGCCATCGTCCCCAGCGAAGGACATCCGGACCCGCTGCTCGAGCGCCTGTTTGGCGCTTTTGCCGGGGAGCAAGCTGGCTTATGACTTGCACCCAAAAACAAGGTCGTGCCGCACGTTAGGCAAGGCGGCCGCCGGATCGAGAGGGAGATCGAACAATGAAGCGCAGTTTTCTCACAGGACTCATCGCTGCTGCGGCCGTCGCGGCCTCGGGGCTGGCCGCCGGCGCCCAGTCGCCGACCCACTTGCGTTTCGGTCTCGCCGAAGACCCGGACGTGCTCGATCCGACCCTGGCGCGCACCTATGTCGGCCGCATCGTCTTCGCCTCCTTGTGCGATAAGCTGTTCGACATCGACGAGAAGCTCAACATCGTGCCGCAGCTCGCGCTTTCGCACGAGACCCTCGACGACGGCAAGGCGGTGGTCATCAAGCTGCGTCCCAACGTCAAGTTCCACGACGGCGAGCCGCTCGACGCCGAAGCCGCGAAATACTCGATCGAGCGTCACCTCACCATGCAGGGCTCGTTCCGCCGGCCCGAGCTCGCGGAAGTCGACAACGTCCAGGTGGTCGATCCGCTCACCATCCGCCTCAATCTCAAGAAGCCGTTCGCGCCGCTGCTGTCGCAGCTCACCGACCGCGCCGGCATGATGATGTCGCCGAAAGCCGCCAAGGAAGCGGGCGACAAGTTCGGCCAGAAGCCGGTCTGCGCCGGCCCCTACAAATTCGTCGAGCGGGTGCAGCAGGACCGCATCGTCGTCGAGCGCTTCGCCGACTACTGGAACAAGGACAATGTCCACATCGATCGCATCACCTATGTGCCGATCACCGACTCGACAGTGCGGCTGGCCAATCTCAAGGCCGGCCAACTCGACGTCATCGAGCGCATGCTGGCGACCGACATCAAGGACGTGCGCTCCGACTCGCGGCTCAGGCTCGTGTCGACCGTGGAGCTCGGCTATCAGGGCATGACGATCAATATCGGCAAGGGCGAGCCGGCCAAGGGGCCGCTGGGTTCCGATCCGCGCGTCCGCGAGGCGCTCGAGCTCAGCATCGACCGCGACGCCATCAACCAGGTCGTCTACAACGGCGAATACCTGCCCGGGAACCAGTGGCTCAGCCCCGAGCATCCGTTTTATCAGAAGAAATTCCCGGTTCCGAAGCGCAACGTGGCCAAGGCCAAGCAGCTCCTGCAGGCGGCCGGCGTCAAGACGCCCGTCGTCGTCGACTACATGATCCCGAACAACCCCGAGACACGACAGGCCGGCGAGGTGATCCAGGCCATGGCCGCGGAAGCCGGCTTCGACATGCGCATTCGCGTCACCGAGTTCGCGACCTCGCTCAAGGAGGCGGAGGACGGCCGCTACCAGGTCTACATGCTGAACTGGTCGGGACGCCCCGATCCGGACGGCAACCTCTACATCTTCCACAGGACCCGCGGTCCGCAGAACTACAGCGGTTCGTCGGACCCCGAAGTCGACGCCATGATGGACGACGCCCGCACGCGCAGCGACGCGGGCGAGCGCAAGACGATCTACGAGAAGGTTGCCGAAAAGCTGCTGAGCAGCCGGCCGATCATCTATCTCTATCACCGCAAGTGGCTGATCGCGCACACTGCCAGGCTCGACGGCCTCAAGCTCCTGCCCGACGGCCTCGTGCGCGTGGTGGGATTGAAGTTCAAGTGATTGCCGCTATGCGTCATCGCGGACGGCGCAATTCACCTCTCCCACCAGGGGAGAGGTGAAATGATCACCGTCATCGGCCGGCGCCTCGTGCAGCTCGTCCCGACGCTGTTCCTTGTGTCGGTGCTGATCTTCTCGCTGCAGCAGCTGTTGCCGGGCGATCCGGCCCTTGTCATGGCGGGGGAGGAGAAGGACCCGGAGGTGATCGAGCAGATCCGCCGGCAATACCGGCTCGATCAGCCGCTTCCGGTCCAATACCTTTATTGGATCGCCGGCGTCTTCACCGGCGACCTCGGCGAGTCCATGCGCCTCAAGGCGCCAGTCCTCGACCTCATCCTTCAGAAGCTCCCGGTGACACTGCAGCTTGCGACGATGGCGATGATCATCGCGCTCGTGATCGGCGTCAGCGCCGGCGTCATCTCGGCCGTCAAGAAGGACAGTTTCTGGGACTACGCCGTCAACGTGCTCTCGCTGTGGGGCATCTCGACGCCAAATTTCTGGCTCGGGATCATGCTGATCTTCCTGTTTGCCGTGACCCTCGGCTGGCTGCCGGCGTCCGGCTACGTGAGCCCGTGGGAGGACTGGCGGCAAAGCCTGGCGACCACCATCATGCCCGCCTTCGTCCTCGGCAACGCCATCGCCGGGGTGATCATGCGCCACACGCGCAGCGCCATGTTGCAGGCCCTGCAGAGCGACTACGTGCGCACGGCGCGCGCCAAGGGGCTCAGTGAGCGCACCGTCGTGCTCAAGCATGCGATGCGCAATGCGCTCACGCCGGTGATCACGCTTGGGGCGCTCGAATTCGGTACGCTGCTTTCCGGCGCCGTGCTGACCGAGCAGATCTTCACCATTCCCGGCTTCGGCAAGCTGATCGTCGACGCCGTGTTCAACCGCGACTACGCCGTGGTGCAGGGTGTCGTGCTTGTGACGGCGACCACCTACATCATGCTCAACCTCCTCGCCGATCTCGGCTACATCCTGGTCAATCCGAGGCTGCGGTCGTGACGGGCGCCGCGCCCCTGATCCGGCACGGGCCCGTCGAACCGGCGGTGCGCACCGGTGCGCCCGCGCCCGCCGACAGGAACGATACGGCCGAGACCGTGCTGGTCGAGAGCCCCGGCCGGCGCGCATGGCGCCGGCTCGTCCGCCGCAGAGGCGCAATGGTCGGCCTTGCCGTCATCCTTCTCGTGATCGCGGTCGCGACCTTCGCGCCGCTGATTGCGCCCTACGATCCGACGCAGCAGAGCTGGACGGCAGTGCGCAAGCCGCCATCCGCGGCGCATTGGCTTGGTACCGACGAGGTCGGTCGCGATCTTCTCGCGCGCATCATCTTCGGCGCCCGTGCCTCGCTTGCGGCCGGGGTGATCTCTGTCGCCATCGCGATTTGCGTCGGCGTGCCGCTCGGATTGCTCGCTGGTTACGTCGGCGGGGTGATCGACGGGCTGATCAGCCGCATGACCGACGCCATGCTCGCCTGCCCATTCCTGATCCTGGCGATCGCGCTCGCCGCCTTCCTCGGGCCGAGCCTCACCAATGCGATGATCGCCATCGGCATCACTGCAACGCCGTTGTTCGTGCGCCTCACGCGCGGGCAGGTGCTCTCGGTCAAGGCCGAGGATTACGTCGAGGCGGCGCGCGCCGTCGGCAACCCGCATTGGCGCATCGCCTTGCGCCATATCCTGCCCAACGTGCTGCCGCAGCTCCTCGTCCAGGCGACACTGACGATTGCCACCGCGATCATTGCCGAGGCCAGCCTGTCGTTCCTCGGCCTTGGCCAGCAGCCGCCGGCGCCGTCATGGGGATCGATGCTGAATGCGGCCCAGCGCTTCCTGATCAACGCGCCGTGGATGGCGGTATGGCCGGGCCTTGCGATCTTCGTGACCGTGCTGTCGTTCAACCTGCTCGGCGACGGCTTGCGTGACGCCCTCGACCCGCGCTCGAAATAGGCGGGATGTGCATCTCACTCCGTCATCACCGGCCTTGTGCCGGTGATCGCGACCGCGAGATACGCCTCCAATCGAGACGGCCGGGACAAGCCCGGCCATGACGATGAGGATGGTAGGTGAGCTACGCGCGGATGCGCTTGCGCTCGGCTGCCGGCTGATAGGCGACGCGCGCGTGGTAAGTGCAATACGGCAGGCCGGTGATCGACCTCGCGCCGCAGAAGCGGAAATCCGGCGTGGTCGGATCGCCGAGCGGCCAGCGGCACATGGATTCCCGCAACTCCATGATGGTGACGCGTTCGGACAGCGGCACCACAACCTCTTCCTCGAGGAGTTCGGGCAGGGCCACGGCGATGGGCCGGGGCTGCGCCGGCCGCGGTGCCAGTGCCACATTGACGCGCGGCGCCGCCGGCGGGGTTGCAATACGCGGCTTGCGCGGGCGCTGGGCGCCCGGCGTGCTCGCCTTGCCGCGCCCCGATAATCCCAGGCGATGGACCTTGCCGATCACGGCGTTCCTGGTGACGCCGCCCATTTCCGCAGCGATCTGGCTTGCGCTCAAGCCTTCGCTCCAGAGCTTTTTCAATAATTCGACCCGGTCATCGCTCCAGGTTCCGCCCGCATCTGTCATGTGTGCCTCCTCGTTGAAGCACCACATCCATGAACCTCTCCACCCGAGAGAATCCTTGCAGCCGCGCGGACCAGAGGGGTACTCCGACCGCGTTACTGAAAAACGCTCCTTGTGGTGAGGTCGCCGCCACGAATGGGGTGTTCGACGAGGGGGAACCTACTAATGCTGGGACTCGGGCGCAAGAGTCGGCGTGTGATCTCGATTGTTTTCCCCATGGGATCTTAATTGTTGTCCCCAGGAGATGCCCCGCCAGGCCAAGCTTCTGTGCCGCGGCGAATTGCAATTATCCTGAATTGACAGGGGCCTACACTCGAATAGAATCTTGGCCCGATGCCGCCCTCGTCCGGGCGGCGCTTTCATTTTTCGGCCCGGGCTCGCCCGTTGGCTGTGGAGACCAGCCGTGAACTCGCCGTTGCTGCCCATTTATGCGCGCGCCGACGTCGCCTTCGAGAGAGGCGAGGGCGTCTGGCTTGTGACGCAAGAGGGCGAGCGTTACCTCGATTTCGGGGCCGGGGTGGCCGTCAATGCGCTCGGCCATGCCCACCCGCACCTGGTCGAGGCGCTGACCGAACAGGCCCGCAAGGTCTGGCACACTTCCAATCTCTACCGCATTTCCGGCGGCGAGCGCCTGGCCCGGCGGCTGATCGACAACACCTTCGCGGAGAAGGTGTTTTTCTGCAATTCCGGCGCCGAGGCCCTCGAAGCCTCGATCAAGATGGCGCGCCGCTACCATTACAGCAAAGGCCGGCCGGAGCGCTTCCGCATCGTCACCTTCGAGGGGGCCTTCCACGGCCGCACCCTGGCGACCATCGCCGCCGGCGGGCAGCCGAAATACCTGGAGGGTTTCGGGCCCAAGGTCGAGGGCTTCGACCAGGTCCCCTTCGATGACGACAAGGCGTTGCGAGCGGCGATCGGGCCCGAGACGGCCGGCATCCTGATCGAACCGATCCAGGGGGAGGGTGGCGTCCGCGTCGTCGGCAACCAGCGGCTTCGGGCGCTGCGTCAGCTATGCGACGACCACGGCCTGCTCCTGATCCTGGACGAGGTTCAGACGGGGATCGGGCGCACCGGCAGGCTTTTCGCCCACGAATGGAGCGGCATTTCGCCGGACATCATGGCCATCGCCAAAGGCATTGGCGGCGGCTTTCCGATGGGCGCGTGCCTCGCCACCGCCGAGGCGGCCAGCGGCATGACCGTTGGCGTGCACGGCACGACCTTCGGCGGCAATCCGCTCGCCATGGCCGTGGGCAATGCCGTCCTCGACGTGGTTCTGGAGCCGGGCTTTCTCGAACATGTCGAGCGCGTGTCGCTGCTGCTCAAGCAGAGGCTGGCGGAGCTGAAGGACCGGCATCCGGCTGTTATTGCCGAGATCCGCGGCCAGGGCCTGTTGCTTGGCCTGCGCCTCAACGTGCCTCCGGCCGACCTCGTCAATGCGGCGCTCGCGCAAAAACTTCTGACCATCGGGGCCGGAGACAACGTCGTGCGCCTCCTGCCGCCGCTGATCGCCGGCGACGCGGAGATTACGGAGGCGGTCGAGCGTCTTGATCGCGCCTGCGCGGCGATCGAGAAGGAGATGCGGGCCATCGCTCAGCGGGGAGCCGCCGAATGAAAGACGCGAGCCGCGATTTTCTCGACCTGCGCGATTTTTCGGGCGCCGAGCTGCGCCGCGTGCTCGACGCGAGCGCGGCGTTGAAGGCGCGCCGTCGCAAGGGCGAACCGTCGGGTGAGCGCCCGCTTGCTGGCAAGATCCTGGCCATGGTGTTCGACAAGCCGTCGACGCGCACGCGCGTGTCGTTCGACGTCGCCATGCGCGAGCTCGGCGGCGAGGCGATCATGCTCACCGGCCACGAAATGCAGCTCGGCCGCGGCGAGACCATCGGCGACACGGCGCGCGTGCTGTCACGCTACGTCGACGCCATCATGATCCGCATCCTTGACCACGACATGATGCTCGAGCTTGCCGGCCACGCCACCGTGCCGGTCATCAACGGCCTGACCAAGCTGTCGCATCCGTGCCAGATCATGGCCGACGTGCTCACCTTCGAGGAGCATCGCGGCCCGATCCGCGGGCGCACGATCGCGTGGTCGGGCGACGCCAACAACGTCCTGGCGTCGTGGATCCAGGCCGCGGCCCGCCTCGACTTCAGGCTCCATATCGCCACGCCCCCGGAACTCCCGCCCCGTCCCGAGCTTTTGACATGGGCGAAGCGAGAGGGGGCCGAGATCATGCTGACGCGGGATCCGTTCGAAGCCGCCGCCGGCGCCGACGCGGTCGTGACCGATTGCTGGGTCTCGATGGGCGATGAGGACGAAGGCCGCCGCCACAATCTTCTGAAGCCGTATCAGGTCAATGCGGGCCTGATGGCCGCAGCCAGGGGCGATGCCATCTTCATGCATTGCTTGCCGGCGCACCGCGGGGAGGAAGTCACCGACGAGGTGATCGACGGCCCGCATTCCGTGGTCTTTGACGAAGCCGAGAACCGTCTCCACGCGCAGAAAGGCATTTTGGCGTGGTGCCTGGGAGCCGTTGAACCATGACGGCTGCCGGCGTCGACGGGACGGACGATCTGGTCCTGCCCTTCGCGGTCGATGCCCTCGATGCCCGCGGCAGGGTCGTCCGGCTGGGGCCTGCCATCGACACCATCCTCGGGCGGCACGATTATCCGGACCCGGTCGCCCGCGTTGTCGGCGAGGCGGCGGCCTTGACCGTTCTGCTCGGTTCCTCGCTGAAGTTCTCGGGCAGCTTCCAGCTGCAGACCAAATCCGACGGCCCCATCGAGATGCTGATCGTCGACTTCGACGCGCCCGACCGCATCCGGGCGTGCGCCCGTTTCGACCGCGAGCGCCTCGCGGCGCTCGGCTCTGCGCCGCGCTCGGCCGAGCTCCTCGGCAACGGCATCCTGGCCATGACCATCGACCAGGGACCCGAAACCAGCCGCTACCAAGGCGTCGTCGCGCTCGAGGGACAGGGTTTGGAGGAGGCCGCGCACCAGTATTTCCGCCAGTCGGAGCAGATCCCGACGCGGGTGCGCCTCGCCGTTGCCGAGCAGTTC
The DNA here is from genome assembly GCA_036556825.1 of Beijerinckiaceae bacterium. Lineage (GTDB taxonomy): Bacteria > Pseudomonadota > Alphaproteobacteria > Rhizobiales > Beijerinckiaceae > JAJKJG01. The sequence goes on along the minus strand of DATBIR010000238.1, from coordinate 4,059 downwards.
AAGGGCGGGCGCCGGGCCTACCGCGCCGGCGGGCTGCTGGCGCAGTTCCTGCCGAGCTCGCCGGAGCGCGCCCGTCAGGCCGACCTGCATCCCGGCGACATTCCCGAGGGCCATCCGGCGCAGGACAGCAAGCCCGTCGCCGAGGACGACGCCTGGGTCGAGGCCAAGGCGCTCGTCGACACCATCGAGGACCACGAGCTGGTCGATCCCGAGGTGTCGAGCGAACGGCTGCTCTATCGCCTGTTTCACGAACGCGGCGTGCGCGTGTTCGGCGGCCAGACCATGCGCGAGGCGTGCCGCTGCTCGCGCCAGCGCATCATGGGCATGATGCGCCGCTTCAACGAGAAGGATCGCCGCGACATGGTCGGCGAGAACGGGCGCATCGAGGTCACCTGCGAGTTCTGCTCGCGCAAATACGACCTCGATCCGGCCGAGGTCGAAGCTGCCGTTGCCGAGGCGCGGTGACTCCAACCCTCAGGGATTGTCATTCCGGTGCGCGCCGCAGGCGCAAGCCCGGCCCTGGAATGACGCGTGTGGGCTCACCCCGCGCAATGCGCCGCCAGCCGGCGCATGAAGGCCTCGCCGGCGGCGAGCTCGTCGAGGGTGATGTATTCGTCGGGCTGGTGGGCGCGGTCGATCGAGCCCGGGCCGCACACGATGGTCGGGATGCCGGCGGCCTGGAAGCGGCCGCCCTCGGTCGCGAACGGGACCGAGATGGTGCGGTTGCTCCCGGCGAGACGCAGGCCGAGCTGCTCGGCCGCGGAGCCTGGCTCCGGCACGAGGCCAGGCACTGACACCTCCAGCACCGTCTCGATCCGGCCGAACGGGCCGTAGCGATTGAGGCGCCTGAGCGCGACCTCCTCGGCGAAGCGCGCGAACCGCCGCGGGATGGCCTGGGGGTCGAGGCCGGGAATGCCGCGGAATTCCCAATGGATCCGGCATTCCTTGGGCAGGATGTTTCGGGCCGTGCCGCCTGCCATCGTGCCGACCTGAACGGTGGTGTAGGGCGGATCGAAGCGTCCGCTCGGATCGCCGCGGTCGATCATCTCGTCGCCGATGCGGTTGAGTTCGCAGACGAGCTCCGCCGCGGCCATGACGGCGTTGGCGCCGAGGGCAGGCTTGGCCGAATGCGCAGCCGATCCGTGCACCGTCGTGGTGAAGGTGACGACGCTCTTGTGGGCGTCGGCGACCTGGAGGTCGGTTGGCTCGCCGACGATCACGGCGGTCGGCATCGGCAGGTCCTTGCCGAAGCGGGCGATGATGTCGACCGGTCCGAGGCAGGTCGTCTCCTCGTCATAGGACAAGAGGAGATGGATCGGCGTGGCGAGGTTGGCGGCGACGAAATCCGGCACCAGCGCCAGGGCGAGCGCGCAAAAACCCTTCATGTCGACGGCGCCGCGCGCATAGGCGCGCCCGTCTTCGACCCGCAACTCGAACGGATCCGAGCTCCAGGCCTGGCCGGTCACGGGGACGACGTCGGTATGGCCCGACAGCACGACGCCACCCCGCTCCTGCGGACCGATGGTCGCGAACAGCGCCGCCTTGTTGCCGTCCGCGTTCGGCACGCGCAGCGTGAACACGTTCCAGGCCTTCAGATAATCCTCGACGAAAGCGATCAGCGGCAGGTTGCTTTTCGAGCTTTCGGTGTCGAAGGCGACGAGCCGGGCCAGCAGGTCGAGAGGCGTGAAGCGCGGACCCTCAGCCATCGCGGTGCCTCAATGCACGACGCGCTTGATATGCGGACTGTCGAGCGAAAAGGCCGGAATTTCCGCCTGGAAGGTCTCGCCGCCGGCGGTCACCATCGTGTAGGAGCCCTGCATGGTCCCGTCGGGCGTGGTGAGCGGACAGCCGCTCGTATAGTTGAACGTCTCGCCCGGCCCGAGCACCGGCTGCTTGCCGACCACGCCGGCGCCGCGCACCTCCTGCAGCTTGCCGTGTCCGTCGATGATGCGCCAGTAGCGCGAGCGCAGCTGCACGCGCTCGGTGGTCATGTTGGTGATCTCGACCGTGTAGGCGAAGAAATAGCGCCCCTCGTCGGGCGAGGATTCCTCTTCCACGAAGCGCGGCGTGACGGTGACGCGAATGCCTCGGGTCACGGCCTTGTACATGCTGAAGAGGGCTCCTTGGATGCGCGGCGCTGAGGGACGCATTCTGGTAAGCCCCGCTGAGTCAAGCGTCAATTGCGCGCGCTGGCGACTCGTGGCGGGACCTTATCCCCAGGGCCCGGGAAGTCGTGGATTGTGGCGATAATCTCCCGGCGCGCGATTGTGGACGCGGTCACTGACGGGCTATTCAAGGGCAATGGATGACCTTGCCGCGATGGCCGCAGACCGCGCCGATCCCTTGGAGAGCAACGAGGCGGACCTTGCCGGGGCGCGCCGGCAGCGCTCGGCGCAGCTTGCCGGCCCGAGCGGCCTCCTGCCGCGCCAGGAAATCCGCAACCTCGTGCACCGCAAGATGCTGCGCGCCACGCAGGAACTCGAGGAGGCGCAATTTCAGCCGGCCAGCCTCGACCTGCGGCTCGGCGCGCGCGCCTACCGCGTGCGCGCCAGCTTCCTGCCGGGTCCGAACCGCACCATCGAGGAAAAGCTGGCCGAGCTCAAATACGATGTGATCGACCTGACGGCCGGGGCGGTTCTCGAAAAGGGCTGCGTCTACGTCGTCGAGCTGCTCGAGCATCTGCGCCTGCCCGAGAGCATCGCCGCGCTCGCCAACCCGAAAAGCTCGACCGGCCGCCTCGACGTGTTCACGCGCCTGATCGCCGACCGCAGCGAGGTCTTCGACAGCGTCGCCGGCGGTTATGAGGGCCGGCTTTACGCCGAGATTTCGCCGCGCAGCTTCAGCATCAAGGTGCGCAAGGGCTCGCGTCTCAACCAGATCCGCTTCCGGCGGCGCAACTCGCAGCAGGACCAGCTCACCGAATTCCGCCTGTCCGACCGCGACCTGCGCGAGCTGCACGAGCAGAGCCGCCTCGTCGACGGCGAGGTCCAGGTGCGCAATGGCCTCGTGCTGCGCATCGAGCTCGGCGGCATCGGTCCCGAGCGGCTCGTCGGCTACCGCGCCCAGCGCCACACCGACCTGATCGACGTCGACCGCATCGCCGAATACCGTTTCGGCGATTTCTGGGAGACGGTGCCGGCGCGCGACGACAAGCGCCTGATCCTCGATCCCAATGAGTTCTATATCCTCGCCTCGAAGGAGCGGCTGCACATCCCGCCGCATCTTGCCGCCGAGATGGTGCCGATCGATCCGACCATGGGCGAGTTCCGCGTGCATTACGCCGGCTTCTTCGACCCGGGCTTCGGCTTCACGCCGGAAGGTCCCGGCAGCCGCGCCGTGCTCGAGGTGCGCAGCCACGAGGTGCCGTTCATCCTCGACGACGGCCAGATGGTCTGCCGCCTGGCTTTCGAGAAGATGGCCGGCGCGCCGGATTCCCTTTACGGCCAGATCGGCACCTCGAACTACCAAGGCCAGGAGCTCAAGCTCTCCAAACATTTTCTTATGGAGGGGTGAGCGACCATCCCCCCCGCCTCATGCTGAGGGCGAGGAGCTTTGGCGACGAGCCTCGAAGCACGCACCCGGAGCAGTGCGTGCTTCGAGGCTCGCTCGCGCTCGCATCTCAGCATCAGGCGGTCGGGAGAAGCACGCAATCGCGCCTCAGCCCCTTTCGCGGCTGAGCTCGCGCAGTTCCCTTACCTCGGCGCGCAGGGCCGTGAGCTCCTCGAGCAGCCGCTGCTCGAGTCCGGCCGGATGGGTGAGCTTGGGCGCGTCGGCGGCGGTTTCCTCGTCGAGCGCGCTCACCACCACGCCGATGAACAGGTTCAGCACCATGAAGGTCGAGAGCAGGATGAAGACGATGAAGAACGCCGCCGCGTAGGGGTGCTCGTCCAGCAGCGGCTTGACGATCCCGGCGGACCAGTCGTCGAAGGTCATCACCTGGAACAGCGTGTAGGCGGCGGCGCCGAGATTGCCGAACTGCTCCGGCTTGGCTTCGCCGAACAGTTTGGCCGCCATCACCGAGAAGACGTAGAAGATCAGCATCAGCAGCAGCATGATCGA
>DATBIR010000237.1:0-25354 GCA_036556825.1 Beijerinckiaceae bacterium | reverse complement strand
CATCCTCGACAACTGGGGCTTCAAGGAGCTGGCCAAGCAGTGGCGCGAGGAATCGATCGAGGAGATGCGCCACGCCGACCGCTTCGTCGAGCGCATCCTGTTCCTCGAAGGCTTTGCCAACCTGCAGGTGCTCGACCCGCTGCGCATCGGCCAGAGCATGCAGGAGCTTCTCGAATGTGACCTCGCCGCGGAGCACGACGCGCGGGCGCTCTATATCGAAGCCGCCAAGCATTGCGAGTCGGTCGGCGACCGCGTGTCGAAGAACCTGTTCGAGGATCTCTTGAGCGACGAGGAGCACCACATCGACTTCCTCGAGACGCAGCTCGAACTGATCAAGCAGGTCGGCGTGCAACTCTATGCCCAGAAGCATATCGGCAAGCTGGACGACCACTGACGCGCCACTTGTCATCGGTCGGGACTGACAAGCCCGGCGTGACCGGCTTTACGTCGAGGCCTGTCCTGCGCCGGCGATCGCCAGCGTCACGATCTTGACGTCCGGGTCGTGCGGGTCGGAGCGGATCGCGAAGCCGAGCCGCCGGCACATGTCGAGCATGGTTGCGTTCTCGCGCAGGACCTGTCCCTCGATCACGCGCAGGCCCTCGACGCGCCCCCATTCGATGATCATGCGCATCAGCTCCCAGCCGATGCCGACACCCTTGAGGTCGGAGCGCACCAGGATCCCGAACTCGCCGGTCTCGCGATTGGCGTCGGCATGCAGCCGCACGGCGCCGACCATCGCCCGCGTCGCCGCGTCGATGGCGGCAAAGGCGATGGCGCGCGCGTAATCGAGCTGGATCAGCTTGGCGACGAAGGCGTGGCTGAAGATGCGGATCGGGGCGAAGAAGCGCAGACGCAGATCCTCCGGCGTGACCTGGTCGAGGAAGGCGCGCACGAGGCCCTCGTCTTCCGGCCGCATCGGCCGCATGAAGACCGCCCGGCCGCTCGCCAGCGTCACCTCGCGCTCCCATTCCTTCGGATAGGGCCGGATGGCGAAGCGCGGATGCCCCCTGCCCTTGCGGTCCCCTGCCGCGACCGGCGCAACGGCGACGCGCGCGTCCACGGCGATGACGCCGCTGGCGTCGGCGAGGATCGGGTTGATGTCGAGCTCCCTGACCTCGGGGAGATCGGCCGCCAGCTGCGCGATCTTGACGAGGACCAGCGCCACGGCACCGTGATCCGCCGGCGGAACGTCGCGGTAGCCCTTGAGAACGCGTGAGACGCGCGTGCGCGCGATCAGATCGTCCGCGAGCTTGAGATCGAGCGGCGGCAAGGCGAGCGCCTTGTCGTTGGTCACCTCGACGGCCGTTCCACCCCTGCCGAATACGACGACGGGACCGAAGGTCGGGTCGTCGGCGAGGCCGGCGATCAGCTCGCGCGCCTTCGCCCGCCGCACCATCGCCTGCACCGTCACGCCGGTGATGCGCGCGCCGGGCTTGAGCTGCCGGGCGCGAGCCAGCACGTCGGCGGCGGCGCGGCGCACGGCCTCCTCGCTGGTGAGATCGAGCTTGACGCCGCCGACGTCGGATTTGTGGACGATGTCGGGCGAGAGGATTTTCACGGCCACGGTGCCGCCCTCGGCCAGGATGGGGCGGGCCGCGGCCGCGGCCTCGTCGGCGTGGCGCGCGAGCGTCACCGGCGCGACCGGAATGTCGTAGGCGCGCAGCAGGGCGTTGACCTGCAGTGGATCGAGCCATGTCTGGCCGCCGGCGACCGCCTCCGCGACGATCGCCTGGGCGCCGGCCACATCCGGAGCGAACTCGGTCGGGATGCTGTCCGGCGTCTCCATCAGGTCGTCCTGCGCCTCCCGATAGCGCACGAGATGCATGAAGCCGCGCACGGCCTCCGCCTCCGTCGCGAAATGCGGAATCGCCGCGTTGTCGAAGGCGTGCGCGGAGCGCGGCTCCTCGCCGAGCCACACGGCGAAGACGGGCTTGTGGAACCCGGCTTCGGTCCTGTGCCGGGCAACGGTGGCGACGACCGCTTCCGCGGCATCGCCGGCGCTCGCCAGTGCCGTCGGCACGTTGAGAACGAGCACGGCATCGTTGTCGGGATCGGCGAGCAGCGAGGCGAGCGCATGCGCATAACGGTCAGCATTGGCGTCGCCGATGATGTCGACCGGATTGGCTTTCGACCAGGTCGGCGGCAGCACGCGATCGAGCGCGGCGAAGGTGGCGGGCGAGAGGCCGGCGAGGCGCCCGCCGAAATCCATCAGCCGGTCGACCGCCAGCACGCCGACGCCGCCGCCATTCGTGAGCACGGCGAGGCGCGCGCCCGCGAAGGGCTTCTGCCGGCCCAGCATCTCGGCCGCGGCGAACAGCTCGTCGAGATCGAGCACGCGCAGCAGCCCGGCGCGCCGGAAGGCGGCATCGTAGACCGCGTCCGCTCCGGCGAGCGCGCCCGTATGCGTCGCGGCGGCGCGCGCGCCTTGCGCGTGGCGCCCCGACTTGATCACCACGACCGGCTTTGTCCGCGCCGCGGCACGCGCCGCGGACATGAATTTGGGCACGTCGGAGATCGATTCGATGTAGAGCAGGATGGCGCGCGTGGCGCGGTCGGTCGCGAAGTAGTCGAGACAGTCGCCGAAATCGACGTCGACCTGATCGCCCAGCGACACGATCGCCGACAGCCCGATATTGCGGCCCGCCGCCCATTCCAGCAGGCCAGCGGCCACCGCGCCCGATTGCGAGATCAGCGCCAGGTCGCCGGGCGCAGCCATGCGCGCGGCGAAGCTGGCATTGAGCCCGGCATGCGGCGCCAGCACCCCGAGGCAGTTGGGCCCGACCAGTCTCAGTCCGAACCGCCGCGCCGCCAGCCGCACGGCGTCGGCCGGCGATCCGCGGCCGTGGCCCAGCCCCGCCGTGAAGATAATCGCGGCCGCCACACCCTTTGCCCCGGCCGCGGCCACGACGTCGGGAACGCTCGCCGGCGGCGAGGTGATCACGGCCACGTCGGGCACCGACGCAAGCTCCTCGATGCGCGCGACGCAAGGAATGCCGTCGATCTCCGTATGGCGCGGATTGACCAGGTCGATGCGTCCCGGAAAACGCGCCGCGCGCAGATTGCGCAGCACCGCGCGGCCGACCGATCCTTCGCGCGGGCTGGCGCCGACCAGCGCGATCGCCCGGGGCGCAAACAGCTTGTCGAGGCGGTAGGTCGACACGGCGCGCCTTGATCCTGGCCTATTCCGCCAGCACGCGCGTCGGCGGGAACAGGACCTCCACGAGCGTGCCCTCATGCGGCGTGCTGGTGATGTGCAGGGCCCCGCGATTGGCTTCGATCAAGGCCTTGGCGAGCGCGAGGCCGAGCCCGCTGCCGCCGTGGCCCTGGGCCGGCTGATGCAACGGCTCGAGCGCCGTCCTGATTTCGTCGTCGGTCATGCCGACACCCGTGTCGCGCACGCGCAGGGCGACCTCGCCGCGATCCGTCATCGCCGTCGAGATGATGACCTGGCCGCCGGCATTGGTGAACTTCACCGCGTTCGAGACGATGTTGAGCACGACCTGCCGCAACGAGCGCTCGTCGGCGACGACCGCGGGCATCTTGGGTGCAAAGCTCGTGCGGATGACGATGCGCTCGCGCGCCGCCTGCTGCAGCATCTCGGCGAGGCAATTGGCGACGAGGTCGTTGAGGTTGACGCCGGTGAAGGAGAGCTCCATGCATCCGGCCTCGATCTTGGCGAGATCGAGCAGTCCATCGAGGATCTTGCCGATATGCCGGGCGCAGGCGTGGATGTCCTTGACCGCGTCGCGGTAGCGTTCGTTGCCGAGCGGCCCGAAGCGTTCCTCGCGCATCAGTTCGGCGAAGCCGATGATCGCGTTGAGCGGGCTCTTCACCTCGTCCCCGAGCCTTGTCAGAAAGTCCGACTTGTAAGCGCTCGCTTCCTGGGCGACGCGCTTGGCGGCGAGCAGCTCCGCCTCCGCTGTCTTGACGGCGGTCATGTCCCGCAGCACGACGCAGAACTTGCGCCCCGGCTCCTCGCTCAGGCGGCCGATCGTCATGAACAGGGGAATGACGCCGCCCTGACGGACTCGGCCGAGCACTTCGCGGCCGTCGTTGAGCAGCATCGCGACGCCGCTCTCGCGCAGACCCTCGAGGTAGCCGCCCGTGACCGCCTGGCTCTCGGGGGCGAGCAGCACGGCGAGGCTCTCTCCGGCCACGTCGCTCTGTTCGTAGCCGAACAGGGCCTCCGCCGAGCGGTTCAGCGAAACGATCCGTCCGCCGTCATTGAGAATGATCACGCCGTCCGTGGCCGTATCGAGAATCGCGGCGAGCTCGCGCACGCGGGCGTCGTTCGACATCTCGGACGCGGGCAGCTGCGCCTCTGCGGCCTCGTCGTCGAAACGCGCCCCGAGCGAGCGGGCGATCTCGCGAAACGCGCTGCGCTCCTCGCTCGACAGCAGCGGAAGCCGCTTCGGCTCGGCCGGCTGGACCGATCCCCCCAGCTCGCCGTCGTCATTCGCCGGCCTGACCGCTTCGGCCCTTGCGGCGCCGGCCTCCTCGCGCGGCCGCAGCGGAACCGGCGCCGCGCCGAGGTGAGCTGCCACATGCGTGCGCAATCCCGTGATCGGGACGACGCTGCGCGCCGTCGCAGCCCCCATGACGGCCTCGCCCACCGTCTGCGAGGCGGTGTCGCTCGCGGCCGCGCGCTCCGGCAGCAAGACCGGCATGCGGGCGGGAGCGGCTGCGGCCGGGGGCGAAGCAGCCGTTTCGCCGGATAGCGACGGGCTTGGTGCGACAGGGCCGTGCAGCGCGCCGGCGCTCGAGGCGACCGGCGGCGAAGCAGCCGTTTCTTCGGATACCGACGGGCCTGGTGCGACGGGGCCGTGCGGCGCGCCGGCGCTCGACGCGACCGGGGGCGAAGCAGCCGTTTCGTCGGATAGCGGCGGGCTCGGTGCGACAGGGCCGTGCGGCGCACCGGCGCTCGAGGCGACCGGCTCGGTCGGCGCCGCAAGGCCATGCGGCACGGCAGTTGCGTAACCAGCGGCTTCGGCCGGCGTGGGCGCGACGCCGGCCTCCGGCGGCTCCTGCGGGGATGGTTCGGCGGGCGACGATGACAGCCATTCGCTGAGCACGTCCGTGCGGCACAGGCCGAAGCCGCGGAAGCCCGTGAAATGGCGCGCGCGGTCGAAAACCGGCATGCCGGCCAGATCGACGGCGACGGCGTGATCGGTGCCGGCGATGCGCCAATGCACCGTCTCGCCGCTCCACGTCTCGCGCCGGGCGAACGCATCCGCGATCCGCCCCGTCGGATCGCGCACCAGGTCGCCGGCAATGTCGGGCCAGCTGCGGCCGGTCACGGCCGCACCGGCCTCGCCCACCACCTCGGCCAGGGACTCCGAATGGGCGATGAAGCGACCTGATGCATCGGTCTGCCAGAGGAAGCGCACGGTGCCGCGCCCGTGTAGGCGCGCGAGCGGGTCGCGTTCTTCGTCGTCGGGCGGCGCTGCGCCGCTCACATCGACGATGTCGACGGGTGGGATCGCGGCGCCGACCTTGGGCACGGCACCGGCGATGGCGGTCAGCAGGACCTCCTCGCCTGAGGACAGGCTGAGGCGCCGGCACGCACAGGTGACCGGGACGCTGAGCCCGCCGGCATCGAAGCGCAGGCGCTCGAGTCGCACGCCCGTGGCCGGCGCGAGGCCCTGGCCCAGGGCGCGCAACCGCGACCGCGCCGGAAAGCCGGCGCGCACCTTTCCATCCTGGCCGGCGATCGCCTGGCGAAAGGGCCTGGCCGCCGGCGAGGTCCAGACCAGCCGGTCTCCGTCCACGCTCCAGACCAGGAGGGCGGCGTCGCCGCGCGCAAAGGCGGCAAAGCCCGGATCCGCGCCGAGCGCGGCAATCGCCTCCTCAATCTCTCCCTGCCGGTCCACGATGGTGCTCCCCAAAGCCTGCCGGAACTTAATGGTTAATTTTTCTTTGACATAGAAGGGGCGTGAGGCACTCTCTGCCGCAAGCAGGATGCTGCGCCCGCGGTTGATACCGCAACGCACAATTATAAAGTGCAACGCAGCAGAAGCAGTGATCCAGGCGCCAGTAGGAGGTCATCATGGCCCAACAAAACACTTCTTATGAGGTCCCACCGGAAATGCGCGATTTCGCCGAGAAGAGCGTCGAGCAGGCGCGCAAGGCGTTTGATGGCTTTATGAGCGCCGCCCAGCGCACCGTCGACACGCTCGAGAGTTCCGCGACCAGCGTCCAGAGCAACACCAAGGACCTGACTCAAAGAACCTTCGAATATGCGGAGCAGAACGTCAGCGCGGCCTTCGACCTCGCACAGAAGCTCGTCCGTGCCAAGGACGTGCAGGAAGCCATGCAGTTGCAGGCCGAGTACGTGCGCAGCCAGTTCGCCGCCATGCAGACGCAGATGAAAGAATTCGGCTCGATCGCGCAAAGCGTTGCGCAGCAGGCCGCGCAGACGACGGCGAGCCAGGCACGGGAATTCGGATCGATGGCGCAGGAGGCCGCCCGCTCGGCGACCGAGCAGGCGACGAAGACCGCCAAACCGAAGCGATAAAGCGGTCTCCGCGACGTCCGCTCCCGACCAGCGGGGCGGGCGTGCGCGGCAGGCGCGGCCGCACCGATAATATGAGGCTCAGGGACGGCGCCAGAACTCTCGACCGATCGCTTACCAGGGCACCGGCTTCAGCGACCGCTCCAGAACGTATTGCGAGCCGTAGCGGGTCGTTCGCTCGACAAGATAGCCGCCGCTGACGCGATACGTGCGCTCGTGCAGGTAATCGGCGCCGCTGCGCGAGAAATCATCCATCACGCGGTCGAGGCCGCCTCCCCTGCGCGCCACCTGGGCGGGCCGTCCCGTACGGGCCATCCGACGCAGCTTGCGGGTCGACCGGCTGGCCGTCGGAGCTGCTGCGTCGGCATCGACCGCAACCCGCTTGACCGCCCGCCGCGAGGCGTGCGCGTGTCGGCTGGGACGTTCGGCCACCGCCGGCCGCGGCTCCCGTTTCCTCGGCGCCTGCGCCGCCGGTTCTTCTTCGGCCTCGGCTGCTTCCGCAGCAGCGCTGCGGCCGGCGGGCGCAGCCGGAGCAGGCTCCTCGACCAGCGGCTTCGGCTTGGCGGGATGCAGGCTCGCCAGCGCTGAAGCCGGGTCTCTTTCGGCCGGCTTGATCGGGGATGGGGACGGGCTTGCGCTCGCCCTCGCGGTCGCCTCACGTGGCTTCGCCGCGGCCGCCGCGCCCGCTGCCGCAGGTTCCGCCTCGAAATCCTCCATCGGCGGGATCTCCGGGGTGGCGCTCGGGGCGGGCGCCGCTCTCTTGTCGCGGGCGCCCTCAAGAGCGGCTGCGCTCGCGAGCTTCGCCGCGCGCTGCTCGGGCTCCGCTTTCGGTGCAGCGGTCTCGGCGGGAACCGCGTCCCGGCCGGACATGCCCGGCTTCTCGCCCTTGTCGCCAGCCTCGCCGGACGGCGCAAGCAGCACCGGCGCAGGGCCGACGATGCGGGGTTGCCGTGCCTCGGCGACCGCGCGTTCCCCGCGGGCGCCGGTCTCGATCGGCGTCGGCATTGTCTCAGGCGGCCTCGCTTGGGCGGGTTGCGCTTCGCTCGGCTTGGACTCGAGTGACCTGGCCTCGACCGGCTTGGCCTCGACCGGCTTGGCTTCGGCCGGCTTCGTGTCGACGGTGCGCCTGCGCGCCGTCTCCACGCTGCCGGTGGCGACCGGGTCGCGAACCTCGCCGCTGGAAGGCGGAGCGGAGCCGGGCACTGCTGCCTGCTTTGCAGCTGCCTGACTTTGCGCAGACTTGCCGTCGGGCGCGAGATCAGGCCGCCAATCGGCGACGTAAAGGACCGCGCCGGCCGCCAAAGCAGCACCGACGGTCCACAAAATCATGAAAGCTCTCAGCATGACACGCCCGCCCCGTGACGCCGCCCCAGCGAGCGGTCGGTGGCGGGTCCCTGATTGCAGCGACGTCCGCTCGGAACTCAACGCCAGACGCGCAGGCACGGTTCCGGGGGAGGCGGCGTCACAATCGCTGCTAAAAAGCCCGCCGTGGCACATCCTTCGGATGCAGAAAGCGGGATTTTGCCTGTGACTTCAGGGACGATTTGTGCCTGTTGCGCAGCGGCGCCAGTATGTTAGGCCAACGCGCCGCACACGCGAGCGTCGGGTAGGAACGCAACGCTTATGATCGATATCATGTTCAGCGCGCTATGGGCGCTGCTGACCACGCCCAAGACGATGGGGCTGATGCTCATCGGCGTGATTCTTGGGCTGATCGTCGGCGCGACGCCGGGCATCGGCGGCCGTCTGTCGATCGCGCTGGCGATCCCGTTCATCTTCGGCATGGAGATGATCCCGGGGGCCGTGTTCCTGCTCACCATGCATGCGGTCAACGGCACGAGCGGTCAGATCTCAAGCATCATGTTCGGCGTGCCCGGAGACGGCGACGACGCCGCCACCACCATCGACGGCTATCCGATGGCCAAGAAGGGCGAAGCGGGCCGCGCGCTCGGCGCCAGCATCACCGCGTCCGGCGTCGGCGGAATCATCGGCGCCGTCGTGTTCGCGGTGATGATCCCGGTCCTCGAGCCGGTCGTGCTCGCCTTCAGCCCCGCGGAGTTCTTCCTGCTGGCCGTGTTCGGCATCACGCTGATCGCTTTCCTGGCAGGCAAGGGCAACATCTTCAAAGGCATCATCGTCGGGCTGTACGGCATGATGCTGGCGACCATCGGCATGGACCCGCAGACCGGCACGGCCCGTTTCGCCGGCGACTATCTATTCCTGTGGGACGGCATCAGCCTCGTCACGGCGGTGCTGGCGCTGTTCGCCGTTCCCGAGATGATTGCGCTCGGCGTCAAAGGCGGATCGATCGCTTCCATTTCGATGGAAGCGGCCCGGTTCTCCTATCGCCAGCTCTTCCAGGGCGTGCTCGAGGTGCCGCGGCATTGGTGGCTGACGCTCCGCACCTCCGTCATCGGCGCGATCATCGGCATGATCCCCGGCCTCGGCGGCTCCGCCGCCGCATGGATGTGCTATGGCCACGCCGTGCAGACCTCCAAGCACCCGGAGCGTTTCGGGCACGGCGCCGTGGAAGGCGTGATCGCCCCGGAGACTGCGAGCAACGCCAAGGAAGGCGGCTCGCTGCTCCCGACCCTTTTCTTCGGCATTCCCGGCAGCTCCGGCATGGCTGTGATGATGGGCGCCTTTCTGATTCTGGGCATTCAGCCCGGCCCGGCCATGATCACCAAGCATCTTGATCTCGTGTGGACGCTGATCTGGGCGCTCGTGGTCGGCAACATCATCGCCGTCACCTTCCTTCTCTTCATCACGCGCTGGGTGGCGGTGCTCACCTTCGTCAACGGCGCCTATCTCGTGCCCTTCATCATCGTTCTGGTGGCGCTCGGTGCGTTCGTGAGCGAAGGGCGCTGGGAGAACCTCGTCATCCTGCTGATGCTGAGCGTGATCGGCTACCTGCTTCTGCGCGCCGACTGGCCGCGCGCCCCGTTCGTGATCGGCCTGGTGCTCGGAAAGATCGCGGAAGAGTCGTTGCACAAGGCGTTGCAGCTGTGGGGCATGGAATTCTTCGTGCGCCCGCTGTCGCTCGTGCTGATCGCGCTGATCACGATGACGATCGCCTTTGCGGTCTACCAGAATGTCAGGCCTGGCAAGGTCCGCCGCCAGCCCATAGGTGCCGCATGAACTGGCTGTCCCGGTCGGCCATGACCTTCATCATGCTGGTGATCTTCGTCACCATGGTGTGGGTCGCAAGCGGTTATCCCGCCAACGCCCGGTTCATGCCATTTGTCGTCGGCATCCCGGCGATCGGCCTCTGCCTGCTGCAGCTCGTGCTCGATGCCCGCGCGCGCCGGCCGGTGGCGGAAACGGGCGACAGCCGTGGCACGTTCGAGAAGGCCGAGCAGACCGTCTCCGAGATGGTCGGCCACAAGGTCAATTTCGAGATCGCGCGGGAAGCGATGCCGGTGGCCGAGGCCGAACCCGAACAGTCGCCGGGCGAGACGGTGCGGCGTGAGCTGACCTTGTGGGGCTGGTTCGTCGGGCTCATCGTCGGCATCCTGCTGTTCGGTTTCTGGGTTACCATCCCGATTTTCCTGGTCTCGTTCCTGCGCTTTCAGGCGCGGTCGAGCTGGCGCTTGGCGCTTGCTCTCGCACTCGGGGCGACCGCTCTCCTGTTCTTCACATTCTCGACGGTTTTCCGCATGGAAGTTCACCCGGGATTCATCACGAGTTACTTGCAGGATTATTTTCAGGGATAAGTCGATTGCGCGCAACGTCGCGGCTCCCTAAATTCCGCCGCGACAAAGATGGGGCCGTGTCATCCACGGCCCTTCACAATGAACATGCATCGGAGGAACAGATGTACAGCACAAGATCACGGATGTCGTTGCTTGCTCTGGGAGCGGCGTGCGCCGCGCTGACGGCGTCGCCAGCGCTGGCCCAGCAGGGCGCGGATTTCTACAAGGGCAAGACGGTCACCTACATCGTCGCCACCGCACCGGGCGGCGGCTATGATGCCTATGGCCGGCTCGTCGCCGAATACATGCAGAAATATCTGCCCGGCTCGACCTTCGTGGTGCGCAACATGCCGGGCGCCGGGCACCTGATCGGCGCCAATGCGATCTATGCCTCGCGGCCCGACGGACTCACCATCGGCACGTTCAATACCGGGCTGATCTACAACCAGGTGATCGGGCTCGAGGGCGTCAAGTTCGACCTCGCCAAGATGTCGTGGGTCGGCAAGGCGGCCGCCGATCCGCGCGTGCTGGTCGTCGCGCAGCAGTCGCCGATTAAGACTTTCGAGGACCTGCGCAGCCAGAAGGGTCAGGTCAACTTTGCCACGGCCGGCATCGGCAGCGCGTCCTATGTCGAGACGGTGATGCTGACCAATGCCCTGAAGCTGCCCGTCAAGGTCCTCACCGGCTACAACGGCAACGAGGACCAGCTCGCCATGCGGCGCGGCGAGGTCGCGGGCTCGATCGCCTCGCGGTCCACCTACGAGCAATTCGTCAAGAACGGTTATGGGCGCTTCATCGCCCAGATCGGCGGCGACGACAAGGACGTGCCGCAGCTGGCGTCCCAGGTCACCGACCCGACCGGCAAGCAGCTGATCGCTCTCGTCCAGTCGCAGGGCGATATCGCGCGCCTCACGGCTGGCCCGCCAGGCATTCCCGCCGACCGGCTCGAAGCTCTGCGCGCCGCCTACAAGAAGGCGATGGAAGACAAGGAGCTGCAGGCCAAGGCCGAGAAGCTCGAACGGCCGGTCGAGCCCGCTTATGGCGAGGATGTCGCGAAGGCCGTGCGCGAGGCCCTCAGCCAGACGCCGGAAACCGTCGCCGTTCTCAAGGCTGCCATGGAGAAGAAGGATGCTCCGGCCGCGGCCGCCGCACCTGCCATGAAGGGCACGATCGCCGAGCTGAAGGACGGCAACCGCAAGCTCGTCCTCAAGCTCGCCGACGGCAAGACCTTCGAGGCCGAGATCTCCGGCTCGCGCACGGAGATCACCGTGGCCGGCCAGAAAAGCGACCGCAACGGCATCAAGACCGGCATGACCTGCTCGGTCGATGCGCCGAGCAGCGGCGCCGAAGCCAAGGCGATCGCCTGCAATTAATCGAGTGGCGTCGGTTTGTCGGCGCCACCTTCATGCGCAAAGAGCCGGTTCCACCTGCGTGGGCCGGCTTTCTTTTTTTGCAGCATGATCCGGCGAAGTAGATGCCGCTTCGCCGAATAAGGCTTGTTGCATCCGCTTCGCCGGAAGGGCTCATCCGGGCAGCTTCCAGTGGGATCGCGCGAGCGTTTCCCGCCGGTCAGGATGCCGGCGCGGCTTCGCGCTTCCCGGCTTCGCGCAGCTCCGGGTCGCGCGCCTCCGGAATCAGGCGGTCGCGCTCGCGCAGGTGGGGAAACAAGCGCGCCCACAGCACGGCGAGCACGATGCCTGCAGCGCCGCCGATGAGCACGGTCGGAACCGCGCCGATCAATGCCGCGACGGCGCCCGATTCGAACTCGCCGAGCGAGTTCGACGCGCCCGTCAGAAACGAATTCACTGCCGCGACGCGGCCGCGCATCAGATCGGGCGTGTCGATCTGGACCAGCGTCATGCGCACGACAAGGCTGATCATGTCGGCAGCGCCGATGACGAACATGCATGCCGCGGACAGGAGGAAATTTGTGGACAGGCCGAAGACGAGGGTCGCCAGCCCGTAGACCGCGACCCCCTGGAGCAGCCGCAACCCTGCGCGACGATCGGTCAGCGGCCAGTGCGCAAGGAACGTGGCCATGCACAAGGCGCCCACCGCCTGCATGCTGCGCAGGACCCCGACACCCCATGGCCCGACGTTCAAAACCTCCTGCGCGAAGATCGGCAGCAGGGCGGTAACGCCGCCGAGCATCACGGCGACGAAGTCCAGCGTGATCGCACCGAGGATCACCGGCTGCGAGCGGATGAAGGTCAACCCGGCGGCCAACGTGCGCAAGCTGACCTTCTCACGCGCCGGCTTGACGGTGCGGACGCGGATCGCCGCCGTGAAAAGCGTCGCCGCGAACGCTGCCAGACCCGCCGCCGCAAAGGCGAGACTGGCATCGACTGCATACAGCAAGCCGCCGACCGCCGGCCCCGAGATCGTTGCCGTTTGCGAGATCGTCTGGTCCCAGGCGATCGCGTTGGCGAAGCGTTCGCGCGGCACGAGGTTGGCGACCATGGCCTGGCTGGCAGGATTGCCGAACGCCCGCGCCGCGCCGGCAACGGCGACAAGGCCGTAGACCGGCCACATCTGCGAAATGTCGAACCAGGCGCACACGAACAGCCCCGCAGCCGCCAGTCCGGATACGGCATCCGTGACCACGGCGACGACGCGTCGGTCGTAGGCGTCGGCCACGTGCCCGGTGAACAGCACGAGCGCCATCGACGGCGCGAAGGTGAACAATCCGATGAGGCCCAAGGCCCACGCGCTTTGCGTCACGTCATAGACGAACAGCCCGACGGCGACGTTTTGCGCCTGTCGGGCAAGTCCAATCAGGAAGCGCG
Organism: Beijerinckiaceae bacterium; assembly: GCA_036556825.1. GTDB lineage: Bacteria > Pseudomonadota > Alphaproteobacteria > Rhizobiales > Beijerinckiaceae > JAJKJG01. Next base: position 12,365 of record DATBIR010000237.1, on the reverse strand, counting down.
CTGCACAAAAAAATCGGAAATCGGCGGACTGAAACGCAGCCCAGCCTGCGGACGTGGCAAGACCCATGCGGGCGGTCTCGTGTGTGGGACAAGCTTTGTCAACCCGACTGGAATCCGTGCCGGGCCCGCCGCCGCGAGCGGGTTATACAACCGGTTTCCTCGTCCGGTGCCTTGACGCGGCTGCCGTTGGGCAACAATGGTGTGGCGCCTACGATGAGGGGCCGCCGACCGGTGAGCCCAAGACCCGGAGAACAGGAATGGCTACGAAAGGAAGTTCAGGAAAAGGCGCCAAGAAGATCAATCCAGCTTTGATGAAGCCCCTGAAACCGTCCGGCCAGCTCGCGGCGATCGTGGGCTCGGATCCCCTTCCCCGCCCGGAAGTGGTGAGCAAGGTCTGGGAATACATCAAGAAGCACAAGTTGCAGAACCCGCAGAACAAGCGTGAGATCCTGGCTGACGACAAGCTTGAGGCCGTGTTCGGCAAGAAGAAGGTGACGATGTTCGAGATGAACAAGCACCTCGCCGCGCACCTGAAATAAGCAGCATTTGCGCGTGAGAAGTCGGGGAGTGCTCTCTCCCCGCTCCTCCTGACCTGGCGCGCGGCCGCCGGCGCAGTCGGCGGCTCGGCAGGTGTGTTCTCCGGGACACTGTCGGCGGAATAATCCGGTTTCGACCCCCTCCCCGCCTTTTTTTCAACACATCTCCTGCGTTCGGTTAACTATTGGTTAACTAAATGACAGGCCGCAAATTCAGCGGCGCCGCGGGGAGACAACACTGCATGCGACCTAACGCGATGGCGCTTGCCGGCGCCAGCGGTTCAGTCGGCTGTTCCTATGCAGCGATTTCAGACGAGCGTCTGGTCCTGAGGCCAGGGCGCGCGCCGGAAGGCGGCAGCTTTGCGTTTGCCGCTGGGCGTTCACTCCTGGTCTGCACCGCTCTCGCGGCCGGCATTGCCGGCGGCATCATCGGCATAGGAACACGGGTCGACGGCATCAAGTCGGCCTATGCGGCCACGCCGACCATGCTGCCGATGCCGAAGCCGCGGCTCGGCGGCACGACGGCCGCAGCCCCTGACCGGAGCGAGCGCAGCGGGCTTCTAAGCGGCTGGTGGCACGTCGACCGGGTTCTGCCGGACGTCATCCTCGACATGGTGGCGCCGCGCGCCAAGCCTGCTGCGACCGATCCGGACGAGATCCTTCAGTTCGGCCCCATGCGCATCCGACGGCACCTCGTCGAGACCATTCTCAAGGCGGCGCAGGTCACCGACGCCGACCCCGTCCTCTTGATGGCGATTGCCGACAAGGAATCGAGCTTCTCCACCGGCGTGCAAGCGCGCACGTCGTCGGCGACCGGCCTGTTCCAGTTCATCGAGAAGACGTGGCTCAAGGTTGTCAAGGATTTCGGCGCCAAGCACGGCCTCAGGAAGGAAGCGAAAGCGATCGCCTGGGTGGACGATGAACTCGTGGTCGCCGATGGCGCCGAGAAGGCGCGCATCCTGGAGCTGCGCCGCGAGCCGTACATCTCCGCGCTTCTTGCCGCCGAGATGCTCAAGCGGGACCGCGAGCGCATTGCTCGCCGCATCGGCCGCGACCTCACGCACGGCGAAACCTATCTCGCGCACTTCCTCGGCCCGGACGACGCCGAGCGCTTCATGGAGAAGGTCGTCGAGGAGCCGGGGACCGCCGCCGCGAAGCTGCTGCCGAAGCCGGCGCGCGCCAACAAGCCGATCTTCTTCGCGCGATCCGGCCGCAAGCAGAAGAGCCTGTCGGTCGCGGAGGTCCATCGCAAGTTCAAGGCCATGATGGACCTGCGCCTCGATCGCTACCGCAATGTGCAGCAGGTAGCCGACGCCACCATCAGCGAGACCGCCAGCATCCGCTGATTGCGCGGCGGTCTGCCTTTCCCCCGATGATGCGCACGAAAAAACCCGGCCCGCCGAAGCGGAGCCGGGTTCAAGGAACCAAGGGTCTCGAAACCTTGGAGCCTTCTGATAACCCCCGAATTAGGGCAGATATGTGCCCAATTGTCATCAATAATCGGAAGGTTTCCGACGCCTCTCCCGACGGCTAACTTGAATTGCCGGGCCGGTCGCGAAAATGTGTTGCCGGGCAAGCCCCAGCCCGCCCGAGGCGGTCAATGGCGAGGGGCATTGCATGGGACGCGGCCCACGTCACAAAGTGTTTCGGGCTGGTCATCATTCGTGATCGCGGGTCGCCGCCTGGCTCCGCAGGAACCTTTTGCCACCGGGCGCTTTGGCTGAGCCCGGAGGTCTGACGGCGTGATCATCTGTGGCAGTGACATTCGTCCGGCGGCGGCATGCGGCCGCTTTCAAGGGAGGCGCGCCTGGTGACGACGTGCACAGGCGTGGTCGTTACTTATTCGCCTGACGAGCACGGCTACGCTGATGCGCACGAAAGGGCCACACGCGGCGCGCTCGCCAGGCGCCTGGCGGGCCTCAAGGGCTATGCCTTTGCCGGCGAATATTCGGCTTCGGCCGGCTACGGCGCACCGCTGTATTTTGTGCCGGGCGACACCGTGCCCGCCGAGCAGGCGCGAGCGCTCGGCATCGCCAGCGAGCACGACCTGTTCGGCGGCGTCGCGGCTCACGCATTCATCGCCACGAAAGCGATTACGCATCCGCTTGTCGACGCGGACGCGCGCGCTCCAGCCGGGTGGTCGCACGCCTTTGCGCAGCGCGTGCAGGACGCCGTCCTTTACGGCTTTTCCGCATTCACGCTTGCGGACGCGCGATGCGCCGGCCGGCGCGTGCTCGAGCGGGGCGCGGTGCGCATCAAGCCGGTTCGCGAGACAGGCGGGCGCGGACAGATCGTGGCGGCGGACATCGAGGATCTGAACGCGGCGCTCGAAAAGATGGATCCCGCGGAGGTCGGCGACGGCGGGCTGGTTCTCGAGGAGAACCTTGCCGACGTCATCACGCTCAGCATCGGCCAGGTGCGCGTGGCCGGCCTGCTCGCGACCTATCACGGGACGCAGCGCCTCACGACGAGCAACAGCGGCGCGACCGTCTACGGCGGGTCCGACCTGACGATCGTGCGCGGCAATTTCGAGACGCTGCTCGGGCTCGACATTGCGGACGACGTGCGGGTGGCCATCGCTCATGCCAGCCTCTACGATCACGCTGCCATGGAATGCTTTCCCGGATTGTTCGCGTCGCGGCGCAACTACGACGTCGTCGGAGGCCGCGATGCGGCCGGGCGATGGCGCACGGGCGTCCTCGAGCAGTCATGGCGCATCGGCGGCGCCAGCGGCGCCGAGATCGCCGCCCTGGAAGCGTTCCAGGCGGACCCGACGCTGGCCAGCGTGCGCGCATCCACGTTTGAAATCTACGGCCCGTGCGATGCGCCCCCCCCTGAGGCGATCATCTGCTTCCGCGGCACCGATGAGCGCATTGGCGCCCTCACCAAATATGCGCGGCTCGGGCGATGAGCACCCGCGACGACGAGATCGAGATCAATGTCGGCGACCATCTGATTGCAGGCACGCTGGTCAGGCCGACGACCATGGTTCCGGGCGTGCTGTTCGTGCACGGCTGGGGCGGCCGGCAGCAGCAATATCTGGCGCGGGCGCGCGAGATCGCCGCCTTGGGCGCGACCTGTCTCACACTCGATCTGCGCGGCCACGGCAGGACGCGGCACCAGCAGGAGACGGTGACGCGCGAGGAGAACCTGCGCGACGTGGTTGCCGGCTACGACACGCTCGTGACGCAACCCGGCGTCGATCCTTCAGCCATTGCCGTGGTCGGCAGCAGCTATGGCGGCTATCTCGCGGCGATCGTCAGCTCGCTCCGGCCCGTGCGCTGGCTCGCCCTGCGCGTCCCGGCGCTCTACAAGGATAGCGACTGGGCTTTGGCGAAGAGCGAGCTCAGGAAATACGGCCTCGACGAATACCGCCGCGGATCCGTGAGCCCGGAGGAAAACCGAGCGCTGGCGGCATGCGCGGCGTTCGAGGGGGACGCGCTGATCGTCGAATCCGAGCACGACGACATCATCCCGCATCCGGTGATCGCCAACTACATGGCGGCTTTCCAAAAAGCGCATTCGGTGACCTACCGCGTCATCGAGGGCGCCGACCATGGTCTCTCGAAAGAGCCGTGGCAGCAGGCCTACACGTCCCTTCTCGTCAACTGGGCGACCGAGATGATCCTGGGGGCGCGCGAAGGCGGCGCCGCGCCGGCGACACACACGCATCTGCGGCCTGCGCCGCACCGCGGGCCGCCGCGGCCGGCGTGAGGGGCGGTGAACGCGCATAGGGCGCGAGCGACGGCCAGCTCAGTGCAGGGGCCGCTCGTCGGCGATCACCTTGCCGTCGTTCGGCAGCGTACCCGGCGCGACGAGCTCCACCTGTCCCCTGAGCTTGGTCACTGCTTGCAGCGAGGTCGCAACGGCGCCGGCGAGAGTCGCATCCCGCATCTCGCTCTCCGCCATGAGCGTCATGGAATCGCGCTCGCCCTCGCGGGTCACCACCAGCCGGACGCGCCCGAGCTCCGGATGCCGGCCCGCGACGTCGGCGATCTGCTCGGGCCGCACGAACATGCCCTTGACCTTGGCAGCCTGGTCGGCGCGGCCCATCCAGCCACGGATGCGCAGATTGGTGCGCCCGCACGGGCTGGCGCCGGGGAGGATCGCGCTGAGGTCGCCGAGGGCGAGCCGGATTTGCGGGCGAAGCGGATCGAGCGACGTGACGACGATTTCGCCGACCTCGCCGGCCGGGAGCGGATCGCCGGTGCCGGGGCGCACGATCTCGACGATCAGGTCCTCGTTGACGACCAGCCCGTCGCGGGCCTCGCTTTCGTAGGCGATAAAGCCGAGATCGGCGGTCGCGTAGACTTGAAAGGCGGCGACGCCGCGGCCCGCGATCTCCTCCTGCAACGATTTCGGAAACGCGGCGCCGGACACGAGTGCCTTCGTGAGCGAGGGCGCCACACCCTTTGCTTCGGCCGCGTCGAGCAGGATCTTCAGGAAATCGGGCGTGCCGCAATAGGCAGCGGGCCTGAAGGCGGTGATCATGTCGAGCTGCTGCTCGGTGTTGCCGGGGCCTGACGGAATTACCGGACATTCGAGCGCGCGCGCGGCAGAATCCATCATCAGGCCGCCCGGCACCAGATGGTAGCTGAAGGTGTTGAGCACGACGTCGCCGCGGCGGAAGCCGGCGGCATGGAGCGCGCGGGCGCCGCGCCACGGATCGGGCTCGCGCCCTTCCGGCTCGACGATCGGGCCCGGCGACGCAAACAAGCGGCCGAAGGCGGAGAGCGGCGCGGCGACTAGGCCGCCGAAAGGCGGCACTGCCTTCTGCAGCGCCGGCAACTCGGATTTGCGCAGCACCGGAAGCCTGGCAAGCGCGTCGCGGCCGTCGATCGACGCGGCATCGATGCCGCCGAGCCGGTCCCGCCAGGCCGGCGCCTCGAGCGCGGTCGCGAGCGCCCGCGGCAACCGCGCGAACAGATCGGCTTCCCGCTCCGCCGGATCGCGCGTCTCGAGCTGGTCGAAATGGTCAGGCATGGCTCACGACAGCCACCGCTTGCGGCGTTTGTAGCTCTTCACGTCTCGGAACGACCTGCGGTCGCCCTGTGCGATGCCGAGATAGAACTCCTTGACATCCTCGTTCTGGCGCAGCGACGCCGCCGGGCCGTCCATCACGACGCGGCCGGTTTCCAGAATGTAGCCGTAGATCGCGTATTTGAGGGCCATGTGGGTGTTCTGCTCGGCGAGCAGGAAGGAGACGCCCTCCGTCTCGTTGAGCCTGCGCACGATCTCGAAAATCTCCTCGACGATCTGCGGCGCCAGGCCCATGGACGGCTCGTCAAGCAGGATCATTTTCGGCCGGCTCATCATCGCACGGCCGATGGCGCACATCTGCTGTTCGCCGCCGGACGTGTAGCCGGCCAGGGCGCTCCTGCGCTGCGCAAGGCGCGGGAAATAAGCGTAGATGCGCGCGAGATCCTGGCGGATGGCGGCATTGCCGTCGCGCCGCGTGAAGGCGCCCGTCAGGAGGTTCTCCTCGATCGTCAGATGGCCGAAGCAATGCCTGCCTTCGAGGACCTGGATGCAGCCGCGCCGCACGAGCTCGTTCGGCGACAGCCGCTCGACGCGCTCGCCCTCGAACGCGATCGAGCCCTTGGTGACCTCGCCGCGCTCGGCGCGCAAGAGGTTCGAGATCGCCTTGAGCGTCGTCGTCTTGCCGGCGCCGTTGGCGCCGAGCAGGGCGACGATGCCGCGCCGCGGCACGCTGAGCGACACGCCCTTCAGGACGAGGATGACGTGGTCGTAGACGACCTCGATGTTGTTGACGTTGAGGATCGGCGCCGCCGGCTCATGTGCGGGCGCGGGCTGGGGCTGCGTGACAAGCGTCATCGAGGGCACCTCTTCCCTCCCCCTTGCGGGGAGGGCGGACTCGGCCGCAGGCCGAGCCGGGTGGGGGTCGAGGGCGGAGAGCGCAAGGTGAGCGGATGAGGCTCGCCGGTATCAGTGTCCCGTGTTGATCACAAGAGGGGACATCTGACACGGCGACCACCACCCCTGCCCTCCCCGCACGCAAGTTGGGTGTTCCCGACTTGCGCACTCTGATGCGCATCTCGGGCAAGGCCGAGATGCGTCGGGAGGGGAAGGGCCGTCATGACGACCTGGCGCAGGCCTCGCTGCGCTTCGGCCACCCGGTGTTCTTCTCCGCATAGTCCTTGGCGCCGGCTTCGATGAGCGGCCGCACCTTGTCCTTCATCGGCTCCATCCAGTCCGAGGCCTTCGTCCATTTGGCGCCGTCCCATTCCATCACGAACACCTTGTGATGGCCGTTATGGTCCTCGCAGCTGACCTTAACGGGGGCGGCGAAACCCTCCATGCCGAGCTCCTTCAGGCGCGCATCCGTGATGTTCAGCGCCTCGAGCCCTTTGCGCACATCCTCGCCGACGACCACCTTCTTGCCGGTGATCTGCTGCGCCGTGCGCACCGCTTCGGCGATCAGCATCGAGTTGTAGACGCCGCGGTTGTAGAGATTGTCGCCGATCTTGTCCTTCGGGTATTTCGACAGTCCCTTGTCGACGACGTGCTTCCTGATCTCGTCGATAACCGGGAAGTTGGCGCCGGCCTGATGGAAGCTCAGCGTCTTGTAGCCTTTGGCCTGGTCACCGCCGGCGCGGGCGTCGTCGTCGCCGCCGGCCCACCACACGCCGGCGAATTTGTTCATCGGGAAGCCGGTGCGCACCGCCTCCTTGACCGCCGTCGGATTCATCGCGCCCCAGCCCTGGTTGTAGAGCCAGTCGGGCCGGTCGCGGCGGATGCTGAGCCACAACGAGCTCTGGTTCTGCATGTCCTGCGCGGCCACCGGATAGAGCAGGAGCTGGAAGCCGTAATCCTTCGCCAGCGCCTCGAGGATCGGGATCGGCTCCTTGCCGTAAGGCGCGTCGAGATGGACAAGGCCGATTTTCTTGCCCTTGAGCTTGTCGAGGCCGCCTTCCTTCTCGGCGACGTATTTGATGAAGACCGAAGCGCCGTCCCAGTAGGTCACCGGCGGATTGAAGATCCACGGGAACACCGTGCCCTCGGCCGACGGCGACAGGCCGTAGGCCATCGACAGGACGGGCACCTTGTCGACCGCGGCCTTCGGGATCAGCTGCAGCGTGATGCCGGTGGAATACGGGTTCACCATCACCGGGTTCTTGCCCTTGACGGTCTCGTAGCACTCGACGCCCTTCTTGGTGTCGTAGCCGGTCTCGCATTCCTCGATGGTGAGCCTGACGCCGCCGATACCGCCGTCGCGCTCGTTGAGCATGCGTAGGTAGTCGTGCATGCCGTCGGCGATCGGGATGCCCGACCCGGCAAAGGGGCCGGTGCGGTAGGTGAGGAGCGGCACGTAGATCGAATCCTGCGCAGCCGCCGGCGGCAGGGCGGCGCCGAAAAGGAGCGCGACGGCCGCGGCTCCGAAGCTTGAGTTCCGAAACGACATTCTCGTTCCCTCCCGATGTTGTCCGGCTTCAAGGCCGGAGATGCTGTCGGTGTCTTCGTCTCCTTCGCGCGGGATGACTTCTCTTCGAGTCGTCATCCCGCTCTAGCTTTTTGATGTGGCATGATCTTTTCCAAGAAGCGGTGCCCACTTTTCGGGATCATGCGCTAGGGCTTCCTTTGCGGCTAGTAGGGAAAGGGCCAGACCCGGAGCTTCTGTTTCGCGATCTGCCAGAGCCGCGCCAGGCCGTGCGGCTCGACAATCAGGAATATGATGATCAGAGCGCCGACGATCATGAAGCGCAAGTGCTCGATGGTGTCGGCGCCCACCCCAAGCCCGAAGGGCCGCAGCAGCGCCGGCAGCACGGTGCCGAGGGCGATCGGCATCATGAAGATCAGGGCCGCCCCGAAGAACGACCCGATCAGGCTGCCCAGCCCGCCGATGATGACCATGAACAGGATGAAGAACGACTGGTTGATGTCGAAAACATTGTATTCGGCGCCGCCGTACCAGAGGAACACCATGAGGGCTCCGGCGACCCCGCAGTAATAGGACGAGACCGCGAAGGCCAAAAGCTTGGAGGGAAGCAGCCTGATGCCGATCAGCTCGGCGGCGATGTCCATGTCGCGGATCGCCATCCACATGCGGCCGATGCGCCCGTGCACGAGGTTCGAGGCCACCCAGGTGAGCAGGATGACCAGCGTCAGGACAACCAGGTAGCGGGTCTGAGGGGTCGCCGTCGGGCCCGTGACGGGAATGCCGAACACCGTGCGCAGGGGCGCCTCGATGGCGCCAGAAACGCTGTAGTTCGTCAGCCATGGCACCCGGTTGAAGCACCATTGCAGGAAGAACTGTGCCGCCAGGGTCGCCACGGCCAGGTAAAAGCCCTTGATGCGCAGGCTGGGCAGCCCGAACAGCACCCCGACTCCGGCCGAGAACAGGCCGGACACGAGGATCCAGGTGATCACGTTGATCTCGGGAAAGGCGGTCATCAGCTTGTAGCAGGCATAGGCGCCGACGCCCATGAAGGCGCCGGTGCCGAGCGAAAGAAGCCCCGCATAGCCGGTCAAGAGGTTGAGGCCGATCGCCGCCAGCGCGAAGATCAGGAAGGGGATCAGCACGGCCTGCAGCAGGAAATCGTTGCCGACGACCGCCAGCGCGTAGGCGACCGCGATCACGACGCCGAGGCCGATGCGATCCTCGCGCAGCGGGAACACCGCCATGTCGGCGGCGTAGCTCGTCTTGTATTGCCCGGCTTCGCGGTAGAGCATGCTCAGATCCGCTCGATGATCTTCTCGCCGAACAGGCCTTCCGGCCTGACCAGCAGGAACAGCAGCGCGATCACGTAGGCGAGCCAGGTCTCGATGCCGCCGCCGAGGAGCGGCCCCCAGTAGAACTCGCCGATCTTCTCGCCGAGGCCGATGATGAGGCCGCCGACGATGGCGCCCGGGATCGACGTGAAGCCGCCGAGGATCAGGACCGGCAAGGCCTTCAGGGCGATAATCTGCAAGGCGAAGGACACGTCGGAGCGCGCGCCCCACATGATGCCGGTGACGAGCGCCACGATGCCCGCGGTGAACCAGACGATCGTCCAGATCTGGTCGAGCGAGATGCCGACCGAAAGCGCCGCCTTGTGGCTGTCGGCGACCGCACGCAAGGCCCGGCCGATCCGAGTCCTGGAGAAGAACACGGCAAGCGTCGCGATCATCAGGGAAGCGATCACGGCAGCGGCGATGTCGATATGCTGGAAACGGACCGGCCCGCCGAACATCATCACGTCCGTGGCGCCCTGCGGCAGATACAGCTCGCGGGCGATCATCTGCTTCGGGTTGCCCCCGAAGATCAATTCGCCGAGGCCGATCAGCAGATAGGTGAGGCCGAAGGTCGCCATGAACAGGATGATGTCGGGCTGGTTGACGAGTGGCCGCAGCACCAGCCGCTCGACGGCCACCGCGAGCACGAGCATGACGGCGATGGTCAGCGCCAGCGCCAGGAGCGCCGGGATGCCTTTTTCATAGAGCCCGACGAGGGTCAGAGCGGCGAACACGACCATGATCCCTTGCGCAAAGTTGAACACGCCGGACGCCTTGAAGATCAACACGAAGCCGAGCGCGATCAGCGCATAGAGGACACCGGAGACGAATCCCTCCCACAACGTCTGCAGCAACAGGTCGGGCGCCTGCCCCATCAGCACGAAGGGGTCGATCAGGACCTTGTAGAGAAGGTCGAGCAAGGGGGCCTCACTGCGCAACGCCGAGATAGGCGCCGATCACGCGCTCGTCACGCCTCACCTCGTCCGGCGCCCCGTCGGCGATCTTGCGTCCGTAGTCGAGGACGACGACCCGGTCCGACAGGTCCATGACGACCCCCATGTCGTGCTCGATCAAGGCGATGGTCGTGCCGTATTCCCGGTTCACGTCGAGAACGAAGCGGCACATATCCTCTTTCTCCTCCAGGTTCATGCCAGCCATCGGCTCGTCGAGGAGCAGCAGCTCCGGTTCCATCGCCAGCGCGCGCCCGAGCTCGACTCGCTTCTGCAGGCCGTAGGGCAGCTTCCCGACCGGCACCTTGCGGATGTGCTGGATCTCCAGGAAATCGATGATCTCCTCGACGGCGTGCCGGTGCGCGATCTCTTCGCGCAGCGCCGGGCCGTGACGCAGCAACTGCCAGAAAAGGCCGCGCCGCATCTTCAGGCTGCGACCGGCCATGATGTTGTCGAGGGTGGTCATGCCGCGGAACAGGGCGACGTTCTGGAATGTGCGCGCGATGCCGCCGCGCGCAGCGCGTGACGGCCGCATCCTCGGCCGGCGCACGCCCTTGAAGGTGATGCAGCCGTCGCTCGGGTGATAAAAGCCGTTGATGCAATTGAGCATCGACGTCTTGCCCGCGCCGTTCGGGCCGATGATGGCGCGGATCTCGCCTTTCCTGATGTCGAAGGAGACCTCGGACAGGGCCTTGAGACCGCCGAAGCGCAGCGACACGTTCTCCACCTCGAGGAGCGTGTCGCCCTTGACGACGAGCGGCCCGTCCGGCGCCCTCACGCCGCTTTCTCCAGCTTCGGCGCGTTGACCGGGGATGTCGGCACGTCGCGGATTGCGACCCGCGCCGCGATCACGCCCTTGCGGCCGTCCTCGAAGGTCACCTCCGTGGCGATATCGGCCGCCCGGGAGCCGTCGTAGAGCGCCTGGATGAGCGGCGCATAGCGCTCGGCGATGAAGCCGCGCCGCACCTTTTGCGTGCGCGTCAGCTCGCCGTCGTCGGCGTCGAGTTCCTTGTGCAGGATCAGAAAGCGTCGGACCTGCGCACCGCCCATGCCCGGTTCGGCGGCCAGGGACCGGTTCACCTCGTCGACGTGCTGCGCGATCATTTCATAGACCGCCGGATGCGCCGCCAACTCCTGATACGAACCGTAGGTCACCTTGTTGCGCTCGGCCCAGCTGCCGACCGCGACAAGATCGATGTTGATGAAGCAGGCGACGAAGTCGCGGCTCGCGCCGAACGCCACCGCCTCCTTGATGTTGGGATAGAATTTCAGCTTGTTCTCGACGTATTTGGGCGGGAACAGGGAGCCGTCCCGCATACGCCCCACGTCCTTGGCGCGATCGATGATCTTGAGATGGCCGGTCGCGTCGAAGAAGCCGGCGTCGCCAGAGCGCACGAAACCGTCGGGCAGCTTGGTCTCGGCCGTCTTCTCCGGCTCCTTGTAATAGCCGAGAAAAACGCCCGGCGAGCGGTAGAGCACCTCGCCGTTGTCGTCGATCCTGATCTCGACCTGCGGCGCCGGCCGGCCGACCGTATCGGCGCGGATTTCGCCGTCCGGCTGCATCGTGATGTAGACCGCCGCTTCCGTCTGCCCGTAAAGCTGCTTCAGGTTGACGCCGATGGCCCGGTAGAACCTGAAGATCTCGGGGCCGATCGCCTCCCCGGCCGTGTAGCCCACCTTGATGTTGGTGAGGCCGAAGCGATTGCGCAGCGGCGCGTAGACCAGCATGTCACCCAGCCGGTAGAGCAGCCGGTTCCAGGCGCCGACGCGCTCGCCGTTGAGGATGCGCTCGCCGACCTCGTTGGCGTGAGCGATGAAGAAGCGGAACATGCGCCGCTTGATCGCGCTGGCATCCTCCATGCGCACCATGGTGAGCGTCAGCATCGTCTCGAACACGCGCGGCGGCGCGAAGGCGTAGGTGGTGCCGATCTCGCGCCGGTCCTCGATCACGGTTTCGGGATTCTCCGGGCAGTTGACGCACAGCCCCGCCACGATCGCCTGCGCATAGGAGAAGATGTGGTCGCCGACCCAGGCGATCGGCAGATAGGCGATGATCTCGTCTTCTTCGCCGAGCCGGTCGAAGGCGCAGCCGATTTCGGCGGCTTTGACGACATTGTCGTAGCTCAGCATCACCCCTTTCGGCCGC
>DATBIR010000236.1:0-18006 GCA_036556825.1 Beijerinckiaceae bacterium | reverse complement strand
TGATGACCAACGACGCGATCGTCGACGCCGAGGGCAACGAGGTTCCCGAGGGCATCCAGGACGCGCTGTTCACCAGCCTCATCGCGATGCACGGGCTCAAAGCCGGCGACGGCAACGGTCCGCTGATCGCCAGCCGCACCGGATCCATCTACATCGTCAAGCCCAAGATGCACGGGCCCGACGAGGTCGCCTTCACCGATGCGTTGTTCACCCGCGTCGAGAACATGCTCGCGCTGCCGCGGCATACGCTCAAGATGGGCATCATGGACGAGGAGCGGCGCACGACGGTCAATCTCAAGGCCTGCATCCACGCCGCCGCCGACCGCATCGTCTTCATCAATACCGGCTTCCTCGATCGCACCGGCGACGAGATCCACACGTCGATGCAAGCCGGCCCGATGATCCGCAAGAACGACATGAAGAACACGCCGTGGATCAAGGCCTACGAGGACTGGAACGTCGATATCGGCCTCGCCTGCGGCCTGCCGGGCAAGGCGCAGATCGGCAAAGGCATGTGGGCCATGCCCGACCGGATGGCCGACATGCTGGCGCAGAAGGTCGCGCATCCGATGGCCGGCGCCAACACCGCCTGGGTGCCTTCGCCGACCGCGGCAACGCTGCACGCCCTGCATTATCACAAGGTCGACGTGTTCGCGCGGCAGCGGGAGCTGGCCGCGCGCCCGCGCGCCAGGCTTGCCGACATCCTGACGATCCCGGCGGCCCAGTCGAACTGGCCGCCTGATGCCGTGCAGCAGGAACTCGACAACAACTGCCAGGGTATTCTCGGCTATGTCGTGCGCTGGATCGACCAGGGCGTCGGCTGCTCCAAGGTCCCGGACATCCACGACGTCGGCCTGATGGAGGACCGCGCCACCTTGCGCATCTCGAGCCAGCATGTCGCCAACTGGCTGCATCACGGCATCGTCGGCAAGGACCAGGTCATGGCGACGCTCAGGCGCATGGCCGCGGTCGTCGACCGCCAGAACGCGGGCGATCCGCTCTACGTGCCGATGACGGACAACTACAACGGCCCGGCCTTCCAGGCGGCGTGCGACCTGATCTTCAAGGGACGCGCGCAGCCCAACGGCTACACCGAATGGATCCTGCACGAGCGCCGTCGGGAGGCGAAGGCGGCAGGCGCACCAACCGAGGGGAAGAGCGGCGCGGAGCCCGACAGGCGCACGCCGGAAGGCGCTAACCGTCGCGACGGCTGAACGCCGGTCGCGAAGGCCGGGGGCGGCCCTCGGCTGGACGCCGGCGCACAATCGGCTAAGCTCGGCGCCGCGTAAGAACCAGCCCGGAACGGCGGGGGAGTTGCATGGCGACCAGGGTGGGCACTCGCGGCAACAACATCATCAACGGCACGAGCGCGTCCGACAATCTGTTCGGCGATGTCAGCGGCAATCTCAGTAACGCCAACGTCGGCAACGATCAGCTGTTCGGTCGTGGCGGCAACGATTTTCTCTTCGGCGACGCCAGAACCATGCTGAGCGGCGCCGTCGGCGGCATCGATCGACTGTTCGGCGGCACCGGCAACGACAACCTGTTCGGCGACGCTTTCGTGATGCGCGGAACATCACGCGGCGGCGCCGACCGGCTGCTCGGCGAGGCCGGCAATGATTTCTTGTACGGCGACGCCAAGACGCTTGTCGACACCGCCGTCGGCGGCAACGACGTACTTTACGGCGGCGACGGCAGAGACGTCTTGAACGGCGATGCGCATCGGCTGCTCGAGAGGAGCCGTGGCGGCAATGACGTTCTGAGCGGCGGCGCCGGTGACGATTTGCTGCATGGCGACGGCTACCGGTTGTTGGACTTCGCCAGGGGCGGCAACGATACGCTCAGCGGCGGCGCCGGGAACGATTTCATCTACGGCGACTCCTTCGAGGACGGTTCGTCGCGGACGGCCGTAGGCGGCAATGATCGCCTCTTTGGCAACAGCGGACGCGATTTTCTGTTCGGCGGCGGCGGCCGGGATATTCTCAACGGCGGCACCGGCAACGACTCGCTCGGCGGCAATGCCGGGGCCGATGTCTTCGTCTTCGATCGCGGCTGCGGCCATGATCGAATCGAACACTTCGTCGGTTTTGATTTCATGTGCGAGGGGCAGGATTTCAGGCCTGGCCAAGACAAGATCGATCTCAGGGCATGGGACTTCGCGAATTTCGCAGCGGTGCAGGCGCGCATGACCGACACCACGACCTCTGACATGTGCGACAGCGATATCCCGCTGTTGGTCATCAGTCTCTCACCGACTGACAGCATCAGCCTGAGATACGTCGAGAAGGCGGACCTGAGGGCGAGCGATTTCCTGCTGTAGCCGCTCTCCGCCTCTCGAACGGACTAACGTGAACGCACATCCCGACTGAAGGCTCTTCGTTCCTCATGCTGAGGAACGTGGCCGTTGCCATGATGTAGGCTCATGTGACCCCGCACATGAGGGAGAGAGATTACGCCGCCCGCACGCGCTGGACGAAACGGTCAACCTCGGCGCGCAGCTGATTGCCTCTGTCGGCGAGCGTCTCGGCCGCCGAAAGCACCTGGCCCGAGGCGCTGCCGGTCTCGTTCGCCTCACGGTCCACTTCGCCGATATTGGTGGCGACCTGCATGGTGCCGTGCGCCGCATTCTGGGCGCTACGCGCGATCTCCTGCGTGACGACGCCCTGCTCCTCGATCGCCGCCGCGACGGCCGTCGAGACCTCCGACAGGCGCGTGATGGCGCTGCCGATATCACGGATGGTCTGCACCGCATCGCCGGTCAGCGACTGGATCGTGCCGATCGTCGCGGCGATCTCGTCCGTCGCTTTCGCCGTCTGCCCCGCCAGCGACTTGACCTCGGAGGCGACCACCGCAAAACCCCTGCCGGCCTCGCCGGCGCGGGCAGCCTCGATGGTGGCGTTGAGCGCCAGAAGATTGGTCTGGCTGGCGATCGCGTTGATCAGGTTGATCACCTCGCCGATGCGCTGGGTGGCGTCCGCAAGCTCCTTCACGCACGTGTCCGTGCGCTCCGCCTGCATGACGGTCTCGTTGACGATGCCGTTGCTCTCGGCGATCTGGCGGCCGATCTCGGCGATCGACGAGGCAAGCTCCTCGGCCGCCGCCGCGACGGCCTGCACGTTGTTCGAGGTGTCCGCGGACGCGTTGGTGACGAGGCCGCTGAGCTGCTGCGTCTGGGCGGCGGTCTGCGTGAGCGTTCCGGCGTTGCGCTGCAGATGCCCGACCGAGTCGAGGAAGCTCTCGACCACGGCCCCGACGCTCGCCTGGAACTCGTCCGCAAGCCGCAGAAGGTCGGCCCTGCGCCCCTCCGCCGTGCGGCTCGTCGCCTCCCGCTGTTCGGCTTCGAGCGCCTCGACGCGGGCGAGGTTCGAGCGGAAGACCTCGGCGGCCCGCGCCGCCTCGCCGATCTCGTCGGACCGCCGGGTATAAGGCACCGTCACCGAGCGCTTGCCGTTGGCGAGTTCCAGGAGCACGGCGCTGATGCGGCGGATCGGGCGGGCGATGGTGATGGTGCTGAACACGGCCGCGCCCAGCATGAGGACGACGATCACCAGGCCGGCCGCATTGGTGACGCGCTGCGCCTGGGCCTTCATATCCTCGGCGCGATGCATCAGCTCGTCGCTATGCTGCTTCGCGGCCGCCTTGGTCGCGTCCATCAGCGCCTCGATCTTGCCGCGCAGCGAGTCGATCTTCTCGGCGGCGAGCAGATCGGCATTCGCCGCCGCCTGCCCCATCTCGCTCATGACATTCGACAGGTCCGGCAGGATCTGCACCAGTTCGCCGACGGTCTCGCGGGTGGTCGTGTCGTAGGTCAGATCGACCGCTTTCCACAGCTGCTCGGTGGCGCCGTCGAGCGTCGCATTGAAGCGGCGCTTGAGGCTCGAATCGCCACTCATCAGGAAGCGCCACATCAGCGCGCCCGCATCGGACAGGTTGCGGTCGGCCTCGACCAGCACCATGCGGAGCTCGGCCTGCGCGCGCGGATCGGAGGAGGCTGATTTGGCGAGCAGGCGTTCCATATGCTCGGCCCATTTGCCGGACAGGGCGGCCTGCTTCTCCGTGCCGATGATCAGATCCTTGCGCAGCTTCACGAGATCCATGACGGCATCGATATAGCCGCGGAACATGTCGTCGATCTGCGTCGCCTGCGCCTTCTGCTCGTCGGTCGCGGCGTGCTGCGTCGCGGCATCGAACGCCAGGGCGCCGGTGGTGGAAATCGCGCCGAGCCGGGCGGCCGTGTTGTCGACGTCATCCTCGCGATGCGCGTGGCGCAGGTCGCTGTTGGCGATCTGCGACCGGCGAATCGCCACCTCGCCGACCAGTAGCGATTCGACCAGCTTTCCCGCCCGCTGCGCTTCGCCTTCGATCTCGCTGACACGGGCGGCCTGTCGATGCGCGTTGGCCAGCATGCCGCCGACCACGACGATACCGGCCACGGCAGAGACGGCGAGCTTGGTGCCGATACGAAACTGGACCTTGAGCATGGGCATTGCTTCCGTCTGACGCGCGACATGCCCTTTCTGTGCCAGCTTGCTTAATGAAGGCTAAAGGTCTCGCGGGACACGCGAAAGACGCGTGCATGACGCGCAGCGGGTGCTGCGGTGCAGCACCATTGCGGCGCCATTTCCCGGATATCGAGCAGGATCAATTCAGATCTAATCGATCCTGCTCTCCTTCTCTTTGTGTCGCATGATCTTTTCCGGCAAAGCGGTGCCCACCCCGGATCAAGTCCGGGGCAAGCCTTTGCCGGATCATGCTCTCGATACGGTTGATGACGGCGTGCGCCGCGAGGCTATTCCGCGGCGACGCGGGGAGGCCGCGCCACGCGATCCACACCGGCCGCCCCGAGCGCCTCCGGCAGCGGCCCGCCCGTCGCCCAGTCGAGCAGCTCGACGGTATGGACGATCGGGATCATCGTGCCCCTGGCGATCTGCGTGATGCAGCCGATATTGCCCGTGGCGATGATCTCGGGCGCGACCCGCTCGATATTGGCGACCTTGCGTGCGCGCAGCGCATTGGCGAGTTCGGGCTGGAGGATGTTGTAGGTCCCGGCCGAGCCGCAGCAGATGTGGCCTTCGGGCACGTCCTTCACCGCGAACCCGGCCTGTTTCAGGAGCTTCTTCGGCTCTTCGCGGATCTGCTGGCCGTGCTGCATCGAGCAGGCGGAATGGTAGGCGACCACATGGCCCGTTTCGCGCACCGGATCGATCATCTTGAGCGACGTCAGGTATTCGGTGACGTCGAGCGTCATCTGCGCGACGCGGCGCGCCTTGTCGGCATAGGCGGCGTCGTCGCGCAACATGAAGCCGTAATCCTTGATCGTCGTGCCGCAGCCCGACGCGGTGATCACGATCGCGTCGAGGCCCTCGCCGTCAATTTCCGCCATCCACGCGTCGATGTTGCGCCTGGCGAAGGCGTGGCTCTCGTCGTCGCGCCCCATATGGTGCACCAGGGCGCCGCAGCAGCCCTCGCCGCGCGGCAGCACCACCTCGATGCCGTGCCGGTTCAAGAGGCGGATGGCCGCCCGGTTGAAAGCGGGCTGCAGGATCGGCTGGGCGCAGCCGGACAACAGGGCGACGCGGCCGCGGCGCACCCCGTCGGCCTTGAAGACGCCCGGATCCTCGGTCGGCCCCCGTGCCGGCAGCCGCGCCGGCGCAAGTTCGAGCATCGCCCGCAGCCGGCTGCCGACCAGCGGCAGCGCGCCCACGGCGCCCTTGAACGGCTTGCCCAGGCGGGCCGCGGCGAGCGCCAGACGGAAGCGCCTCGGATAGGGCAGCACCTTGGCGAGAAGCCAGCGCGTCAGGCGGTCGTGCCAGGGGCGCCGGTAGGTCGCCTCGATATAGGCGCGGCCGTGATCGACGAGATGCATGTAATGCACGCCCGAGGGGCAGGTCGTCATGCAGGCGAGGCAGGACAGGCAGCGGTCGATATGCTTGACGACTTCGGCCGTCGCCGGCTTGCCCGACTCGAACATCTCCTTCATCAGGTAGATGCGGCCGCGCGGGCTGTCGAGTTCGTCGCCGAGCAGCAGGTAGGTCGGGCAGGTCGCGGTGCAGAAGCCGCAATGCACGCAGGTGCGCAGGATCTTTTCCGACGATTGCATCGCCGGATCGCGGAGCTGCTCAGGAGTGAAACTGGTCTGCATCTGGGGTTCGATGTCGTGCGTGCTTCTAGAGCCGCTTCCACTCACGTGGAATCGGCTCTCGCTCTTCTGCTGACGCATTTTCTTCGGCGAAGCGGACCCACTTCGCCGGAAAATGCTCTAGGCTCCGCCTTGCCACGCCTTGATACCTTCCAGCGGCCATAAAAGCATGACCACGTTGAGGGTGAGATTGTCGCGTATCGACCAGGCTAGCACGAGTTCGATGGTCACGGCGACAAGCGCCGTCGCCCAGATCGGCATCCGGGCCGCGATGACGAAGCCGGCGACCATGGTCAGAATGTCCACGAGCGCATTGACGACGCTGTCGCCGTAATAATCGAGGGCGATCGTCGCCTCGCGATAGCGGTTGATGACGAAGTCGGTGTTCTCGACGATCTCCCATCCGGCCTCGACCAGGGTCGCAAGGACCAGCCGGAGGCCGAGCCCCATGCGCAATCCGGTCATGCGCGCGGCCAGCCAC
This sequence comes from Beijerinckiaceae bacterium, assembly GCA_036556825.1. Classification (GTDB taxonomy): domain Bacteria; phylum Pseudomonadota; class Alphaproteobacteria; order Rhizobiales; family Beijerinckiaceae; genus JAJKJG01. Next base: position 11,386 of record DATBIR010000236.1, on the reverse strand, counting down.
AGGCCTGCATAGAACAGTATGCCGTGAATGACGTGGGTGAAGCTGTACCAGTCGGTGAGATGCTGCGAGTTCTCGGAGCTGTGCACGACGCCGTGCCAGAGCTTCACGTAGCCGCATTGGCAGATCGGCGTGCGGCCCATCGACAAAAGCACGAGGCCCGTGGCCGCGACGATGCCGGCGACGGCGAGGAGCGGCGCCAGCCCCATGGCGCCCCGGGCGGCGCCGGCCTGAGCCCCGCGCGCGGCGGGCGCGTTTGCACCCGGTGCGGAGCCGGCGTCGTCAAATGCCGGCATACATGCGTCCCGGATTGAGGATGCCTGCGGGATCAAACGCCGTCTTGACGCCGGCGGTGAGCTGCATCAGCGCCGGGCTCAGGGGCTGGAACACGTCCACCGCCGCCCGGACTTCGGCCGGGGCGCGGATCAGCGTCGCGTGCCCGCCATGGTCGCGCACGGCGCCGCGAATGGCGGCGGCGCCGGCATCCCCGGCGGCGCCGGTCGCGATCCACAACAGTCCGCCGCTCCAGTCGTAGTACCAGCGCGCATCGAGCGCGCCGGCAACCTGCGCGGCGAGAGGCGGTCCGCTGGTCGGCGCCGTCGACACCCGCCAGATCGCCTTGTCGCGCGGCTCCGCGAGCGGCCCCACGTCGCGGATATCCTCCCACAGGCTCTCCGCGGCTTCGCCGTCGACGACATCGGCCGGCCCGAACGACCGGAGAAGCTTCCGCAGCTCGCCCAGCCGATATTGAACCGAGGCGGAAAAGCCCTCGATGCGGATCAGCGTGCGCGCACCGGCGCCGTCGAGGTGTTGCGGCAGGTGCGCGGCGCCCGTGACCTCGTAGGGTGACGCCGTGGCGGCGCACAACGCCGCGATGGCGCGCCCATCGTCGAGCCCCTGCAACGACAGGGTCGCCTCGCGCTCGGCACGCGGCAGCGCCTTGAAGGTCACCTCGGTCATGAGGCCGAGCGTTCCCCACGAGCCCCCCATCACCTTGACGAGGTCGAGGCCGGTGACGTTCTTCATCACGCGCCCGCCAGACTTGATGGCTTCGCCGCGTCCGTTGACGAGCCGCACGCCGATCAGGCTGTCGCGCGCCGCCCCGGCCATGATGCGGCGCGGTCCCGACAGGTTCGCGGCCGCGACGCCGCCGATGGTCGGCTCGCCCGCCGAGTGGAGCAGACGGCGATAGTCCATCGGCTCGAACGGCAACCGCTGGCCTTTGTCGGCAAGCGTGCGCACGACCTCCGACAGGGCCGTGCCGGCGCGGGCGGCGAGGACGAGCTCGGCCGGCTCGTAGAGCGTGATGCCGGTGAGCCCGGCGGAAGACAGGGTGGCCTCGCTCTGCGCCGGCCGGCCGATCTCGGCCTTGCTGCCCGAGCCGATGAGCGCCAGCGGCGTGCGGCGCGCCGCCGCCTCGGCGATCACGGCGCCGGCATCCTGTTCCGTGGCGGGGACGAAGCTCGTCATGCGTCCGTTGTAGCCTCATTCTGCGGCTATGCTACTATCCTCGTCCGCGTTCCGACAGCGAGCCGATCGTGCTCGCGCCGCTCTGCCGTGAGGACCTGACATGAAGGTGATGCTGGCTGCCGCCTGCCTGACGCTCGCGTCGACCGCCGCGCTCGCAGCCGAGCCGCTGTTCGGCTTCAAGGCGGACGGCTTCCAGGCCGCGTTCAACAGCTCGGCCGCGGCGCGCAAGACCGAGCGTTTCGTCGGCGCTCCGCAATGCAAGCCCGGCCCGCCCGTGGTCTGTGAATACCGCTTCACGTCGGTGATCCGGGCGACCGTCTCGGCCGATCAGGCGGGCAGCAACGCCAACGAGGTCATCATCACCTTCGCCCGCCCCACCTACAACGTGAAAGGGCACACCCTGATCTCCTACCGCATCTACGGCGACGTCGTGCACGTCCTCTCGCCCACCGCCGATGCGGCGGCGCGCGGGGCCGCCATCAGGAAGCTCCTGAGCGCCCTCCACACCACCAACAAGGAAGTCATCGAGGTGGGCGCCGTCCGCTACGCCCTCGACATGAAGCGCACCGGCGTGCGCTTCGCGGCCAAGCCGCTGCAGACCGAAGCCGCGGCGTCGAAGATGTAATGAAGATGTAACAAAAGCCGCCTCATGGCCGGTGCCGCTGGCGAGCGGCGTGAATGACGCGCACGATCCTGACGGTCCGATCGCGAAGGATCGTGTAAAAGATCAGACACGGATAGTCCGGCACCGCCAGCCATCTCAGACGCGACTCACGACGCGACGGCTGGCCGAGGCCTGGGAAATCGGCGAGGCACGCCGCGATCTCCTCGATGCGAGCCACGACCTCGGTTGCCGCCCGCGGATTGTCCTTTGCGATATGCGCGAAGATGCTGGCAAGCTGCCCCGCAGCCCGCCTGCCGAACGTAACTTTCACGGGTGACGATAGCGGTCGAACAGTGCCTGGATCTCCTCCTCGGAGACCGGCTCCTCGCGCTCTGCCTCGGCAAGGGCTTCCTGCAGGTCGGCGCAATCCGCCTCGTCGAGGCCGTCACTGCTCGCATTCTGCTGCTCGAGCCCGAGCAGAAGCTGTGCGGCATCCTTCTGGCGCTCGACCGGCCAGGTTCGCACGCGGTCGAGAATTCTGTCGATCTGGTCCTTGGTCATCGCTCCAGAGCAGGATCAATTCGGATCGAATCGATCCTGCTCTCCTTCTATTTGTGTCGCATGATCCCGGATCGAGTCCGGGACAGGCCTTTTTCGGCAAAGCGGTGCCCACTTTGCCGGATCATGCTCTTGTTTAACAGCTCTCGCGTCAGGCGGCCACGCGGCCTTCGAGCGGAAACACCTTGGCGGGGTTGAGCAGCCAGCCCGGGTCGAAGACGCCGCGCACGCGCATCTGCTGGCGCAGGTCGGCGATGCTGAACTGATGGTGCATCAGGTCGCGCTTCTCGATGCCGACGCCGTGCTCGCCGGTCAGGCAGCCGCCGACCTCGACGCAGAGCTTCAGGATCTCCATGCCCGCCACCTCGGCCTTCTCCATCTCGCCCGGCTTGTTGATGTCGAACAGGATCAGGGGATGCAGGTTGCCGTCGCCGGCGTGGAAGACGTTGGCGACGCCGAGCCCCTGCGCCTTGACGATCTCGTCGATGCGCGTGAGCACGTAGGGCAGCTGGCCGGTCGGGATGGTGCCGTCCATGCAGATGTAGTCGGAGATGCGCCCGGTGGCGCCGAAGGCGGACTTGCGGCCCTTCCAGATGGCGGCGCTCTCGGCCTCGGATTTCGACACCTTGACGGTCTTGGGACGGAACGGCTCGGCGATCGCCACGATGCGGCTCAGCATGTCGTCGATCTCGGCGTCGGAGCCCTCGACCTCGACGATCAGCATCGCCTCGACGTCGAGCGGGTAGCCGGCATGGGCGAAGTCCTCGCAGATCTTGATCGCCGGCCGGTCCATGTATTCGAGGGCCACAGGAATGATGCCGGCGCCGATCACGGCGGCGACGCAGGCGCCCGCCGCCTCGACCGAATCGAAGCCGAGCAGCGCCGGGCGCGCGCCTTCCGCGGCGCGCAGGATGCGCACGACCGCTTCGGTGACGACGCCGAGCTGGCCTTCGGATCCGGTGACGAGGCCGAGGAGGTCGTAGCCCGGCGCATCGAGATGCTCGCCACCGATCTCGACGACCGTGCCGTCGCGCAGGACCATGGTGACGCCGAGCAGGTTGTTGGTGGTGACGCCGTATTTGAGGCAATGGGCGCCGCCCGAATTCATGGCGATGTTGCCGGCGATCGTGCAGGCGAGCTGCGACGAGGGATCCGGCGCGTAGAAGAAGCCCTCATGCGCCACCGCCTGGCTGATGGCGAGATTGGTGATGCCGGCCTGCACGCGGGCGGTGCGATTTTCGAAATCGACGGCGATCACCCGGTTCATCTTGGCGACGCCGAGCACGATGGCGTCTTCCTGCGGAATGGCGCCGCCGGCAAGCGACGTCCCGGCGCCGCGCGGCACGACCTTGACGCCGTTAGCGTGACAGAATTTCAAGACCGCCGACACCTCCTCGGTGGTCGACGGCAGCACCACCGCCAGCGGCATCTTGCGATACGCGGTGAGCGCGTCGGTCTCGAAGGCGCGGCGCTCGTCCTCGGTCACGATCAGCGCCTCCGGCGCCACCAGCCGGCTCAGGCCTTCGACGATCTCGTCGCGGCGCGCGAGCACTGTTGCGTCAGGCGCAGGAAAGGGGATCGACATGGACAGCTCCTCCGGGCCGGCATTCTAGCCGATCACGGCCGACGGATCACCTGTTCCGCAAGCGGGAGAGGATCGGGCGCTTGACCGCGGCCCCGAGGCATGGTCATCGGCAGCATCGCCGGATGCCGCCATGTCCAAAGCTCCCTCGAAACCGCGCGTCGCCCTGTTCGTCACCTGCCTGGTCGACCTGATGCGGCCGAGCATCGGCTTTGCGACGGTCAAGCTGCTCGAGGACGCCGGCTGCACGGTCGAGGTCCCGGTCCAGACCTGCTGCGGGCAGCCCGCCTACAATTCCGGCGACCGCGGCACCGCGCGCGATTTGGCGATGCGCATGATCGACGCGTTCCGCGGCTACGACTACGTGGTGGCGCCGTCGGGCTCCTGCGCCGGCATGATCCGCACCCATTACCCGGAGCTGTTCGCCGACGATCCCAACTGGCTGCCCAAGGCCAACGCGCTCGGCGCCAGGACGTACGAGATCACGAGCTTCCTCGTCGACGTGCTCGGCATCACCGAGGTCAACGCCGCCTTCGACGGAGTTGTCACCTATCACGACAGCTGCTCGGGGCTGCGCGAGCTCGGCGTCAGGGCGCAGCCGCGCCGGCTGCTCAGGAGCGTCGACGGGCTCGAGCTCGTCGAGCTCAACGACAGCGACGTGTGCTGCGGCTTCGGCGGCACATTCGCCGTGAAATATGCCGACATCTCCAATGCGATCGTGGCCGACAAGGCCCGGAACATCGCCGACAGCGGCGCGCCGACCGTGCTCGCCGGCGATCTCGGCTGCCTGATGAACATCGCCGGAAAGCTGTCCCGCGACGGCCGCCCGGTCGCCGTCCGCCACGTCGCCGAGGTGCTTGCCGGCATGACCGACGAGCCGCCGATCGGCATGCCGGCGCCCAAGGACGAGGCGTAGCATCGGGCTGATCCGTTGAGTGCAACCGCGCCCGGTGCTGCACCGTTAAAGTCTCGTCAGCAGGAGGGCGCAGCTATGGGCAGCGCAGCGAAGGACAAGAACCCTGGCGCCAGGGCGGTGGATTACGTGAAGACGAAAGAGGAGATCGCGGCGGGCCTCGCCGGGAAGGAAGCCGCGGCCAAGGCCGACAAGGCGGCGAAGCCGGAACGCGGCGACCCGACGCATGACAGCCCCAAGCGTCACGGGGACAAGCTGGAGCGGGCGCGCGATGCCGCCGCCGGGCACGGAAAGGCCAAATGACCGCCGTTTCTGAGAGAGGCCGACCAACCACGTCGGCCTCCGGGTGGCTTGCTCACCTGGAAAGCCTCAGCTAACCTGACCCTGCTTACCCGCAAAGGGGAGTAGCCCTACTGCACGTTCGTCAGGCCGGGACCTCAGTCCCCGGGCGTGCGGGCGACGCTTCAGGCGTCGCAGCAAGACCTTTGTCAAGACGGTAAGTCGTGAAGACTGCCGGAGACCGGGTCGTGCTTGGCCTCCGGGAATCGTGACGACTTTGGATCGATTGACGGAGGTTGCCATGCTCAAGGCATTGGTGCCCGTTGACGGCTCGAATAATTCCCTGTGCGCCGTCCGGCACGTCATCAAGCTCGCCGAGGATCGCGAGCCTCTCGAGATTCACCTGCTCAACGTGCAGCCGCCGTTCCACGGCGACGTCACGAGCTTCGTCGCCAAGGAGGATGTCGAGGGATATCATCTCGACGAGGCGCACAAGGCGCTGCACCGCGCCTGTGAGCTCCTGAACCAGGCCGCCCTTCACTACACCAAGCACGTCTATGTCGGGCATGCGGCGGAGGTCATCGCCGAAGTCGCCAAGGAGCTCGGCTTCGACAAGGTGATCATGGGCACGCATGGCTACGGCACCGTCAAGCAGCTGATGATGGGCTCGATCAGCCACAAGGCGATCCACCTGATGGATCCGGACATTCCGGTCACCCTCGTCAAGGACGGATACGGCGTCGGCGCCGGCCGCCGCGCCGTTACCGCCGCCGCGACCGCGCACGCCGCCGCCCGATGACGATGCAGGCACGGCGGACCGCGCGGCCACGCCGCGGCGGTCGGGCGCCGTGCCCCCGACCATTCCCCGATCCGATGAGGCCCGTATCATGAGCCTGCCGCAACAGCAGCCGAAAGCCGAAGCATCCCGCCCGCCCGCCATCCCGGACCGGGCGGCCCTCCCCGAGGCGCCGTCGAGCGCATATCGCCAGCCTGCCAAGACGGTCGTCGCGGCGCTCGGCTCCGACGCCGGGCGCGGCCTGAGCCGCGACGAAGCCCAGCGGCGCCTCGAGCGCCACGGACCGAACGAGCTGAAGAGCGCGCCGGAAACGCCCTGGTGGCGGCGCCTCGCCGAGCAATTCGAGAACTTCCTGGTCATCATCCTGCTGGTCGCCACCGTCATTTCGGTGGTCGAGTGGCTGCTGCAGGACCCGCGCGAGAGCGCCCTGCCCTACGAGGCGATCGTGATCCTGGCGATCGTGCTGCTCAACGCCCTGCTCGGCTATTTCCAGGAGGCGCGCGCCGAACGATCGGTGCGTGCGCTCATGGCGCTGGCCGCGCCCGAATCGACCGTCATCCGCGACGGCGAGCGCCAGCGCATTCCGGCCCGCGACATCGTTCCCGGCGACGTCATCCTGGTCGATGCCGGCGACAAGATCCCTGCCGATGCGCGCATCGTCGAGGAGGCCAATCTCCATACCGACGAGGCGCCCCTGACCGGCGAAAGCATGCCGGTCGCCAAGAATGCCCGTCCGGTCGACGGCGAGGCCGGCATCGGCGACCGCCGCAACATGCTCTATTCGAGCACCGTCGCCACCTACGGCCGCGGCAAGGCGATCGTCGTGGCGACCGGCATGGAGACCGAGGTCGGGCGCATCGCCGGCCTGCTCGAGGCCGCCGAGAAGGAACCGACGCCGCTGCAGCAGGAGCTGGATCGCACCGGCAAGCGCCTGAGCGTGATCATGCTCGGCATCTGCGCCGTCGTGTTCGCCACCGGCCTCCTGACGAGCGCCAGCTGGAGCCTGAACGTCATCCTGAGCCTGTTCCTGTTCGCCGTGGCGCTCGCCGTCGCGGCGATTCCGGAGGCGCTGCCGGCGATCGTCACGGTCGGCCTGAGCCTCGGCGTGCGGCGCATGGCGGCGGCCAACGCCATCGTGCGCAAGCTGCCGGCGGTCGAGACCCTCGGCGCCGCCACCGTGATCTGTTCCGACAAGACCGGCACGCTGACCCGCAACGAGATGACGGTGCGCGCCGTCTTCACGGGCGGCGCGCTCGTCGAGGTCGGCGGCAGCGGCTACATCCCGGAAGGCGACTTCACCCTCGACGGCTCGCCGCTGGCCGACAAGCCGCATATGCGGGAGGCGGTCGAGACCACCTTGCGGGCGGCGGCGCTCGTCAACGACGCCGTGCTCGCGAGCAGCGACGGCCGCTGGCGCGTCCAGGGCGATCCGACCGAAGGGGCGCTGGTGGTGGCGGCCCGCAAGTTCGGGCTGACGGAGCCGGAGCTCGGGCGCTTTCCCCGCATCGCCGAGATTCCCTTCACGTCGGAACGCAAGCGTCACACCACCGTGCACCGCGATCCCGCAGACGCCGGCAAGCTGCGGGCCTTCGTCAAGGGCGCTCCGGAAATCCTGCTCGGAAGGTGTGCGTTCATCTGGGAGAACGGCCAGGCCGTGCCGCTCGGCGAGGCGCGCCGCGCCGAGCTCGTGCGCCACAACGAGCGCCTCGCCGCCCAGGCCCTCCGCACCCTGGCCATCGCCACGCGCGAGGTGCCGCCGGCGGCGCTCGGGCTCGATGCGCGCGCCGCCGCCGAGCCCCGCGACGACATCGAGGTGCCGGAGACCATCGAGGCGGATCTCGTGCTGCTCGGCTTCGTCGGCATGATCGACCCGCCGCGCGCCGAGGCGAAGACCGCCGTCGCGATCGCCAAGCGGGCGCATATCCGCACGGTGATGATCACCGGCGACCATCCCGCGACCGCGGAGGCGATTGCCCGCGAGCTCGACATCTTCGAGCCGGGGGCGCGCACCGTGACCGGCGCCGAATTGCGCAACATGGACGACGCCGCCCTCGACGCCATCGTCGAGGACGTGCGTGTGTTCGCCCGCGTCGATCCCGAGCACAAGCTGCGCATCGTCAACGCGCTGCAGAAGAAGAACCACATCGTCGCCATGACCGGCGACGGCATCAACGACGCCCCGGCGCTCAAGACCGCCAATATCGGCGTCGCCATGGGCATCACGGGCACCGACGTGTCCAAGGAAGCCGCCGACATGGTGCTGACCGACGACAACTTCGCCAGCATCGTCAAGGCCATCGAGGAAGGACGCGGCATCTACGACAACATCCGCAAATACCTGATCTACCTCCTCTCCTCGAACGCCGGCGAGTTGCTGACCATGTTCGCCGGCGTGATGTTCGCAGGCCTGCTCGGCCTTGTCTCGGCCGATGTCGGGCTGTTCCTGCCGCTGCTCGCCGCGCAGCTCCTGTGGATCAACCTGATCACCGATGGGCCGCCGGCGCTGGCGCTCGGCGTCGACCCGAAGGATCCCGACGTCATGCTGCGGGCGCCGCGGCGGCGCGGCACCGGCATTCTCACCACCGAGGACTGGCTGCGGCTCGGAGCCATCGGGGCGGTGATGATGGTCGGCACGCTGGCCGTGCTCGACGCCTATTATCCCGGCGGGCTCTTCTCGCCGCTGGCGACCGGCGCCGGCCCCAACGCCGCCGACGAGACCTACGCGCGCACCATGGCCTTCACGACGCTGATGATGTTCCAGCTGTTCAACGCCTTCAACTGCCGCTCGAACTGGCGCAGCGCCTTCAGCGGCGTCACGGAGAATGTGTGGCTGGTCGCCGCCGTGCTGCTGTCCCTGGTCATGCACGTGCTCGTCATCTACGTGCCGGTCCTGCAGACCGCATTCCACACGACGCCGCTGGCGATCGCCGACTGGGTCATCGCCACCGCGGTCGCCGGCACGCTGCTGGCGGTGATGGAGACGGCAAAGCTGGCGCTGCGCCGGCGCAGCACGAAGGCTGCCGTGAAAGAGCGGCCGGCCGAGCCGGCGCTGCGCGCCCGCCAGAGCGCGTAACGCATGATCGGGCAAAGCGGGCACTGCTTTGCCGAAGACGATCATGCAGCGAGGAAGAGATCAGGATCGATGTGAGTCGATCCTGATCCAGCGCTCCGCCTGCGTCGTTCCGGGCTCCCGCCACCGGCGAGCCCGGAGCCGAAGCCGGGCATGCCCAAGTTCGGATATCAGGTGCAGCGGCCGCGCGTCTCCAGGATGTCGAGGATCTGCACGCTCCGCGGCAGTTCGATGAGGAACTCGGGGTCGCGCTCGAGATGGTGGACCCGGCGCGGATCCTCGCCCGTGGCGCCCGCCATCGCCTCGACGCTCGGCCAATAGGAAATGGTCACGAACTCGGTCTCGCTGTCGCGATCCTCGCGGAACATCTGCACCGCGAGCGCGCCCTTCTTCTCGAGCGGGGCGATGCCGTTGTCGAGAAGGTAGCGCTGATAGGCGTCCGCCTTGTCGCGCGCGGTGCGGCCGCGCCAGACGCGGGCGATTCTTGGCGGCGATGCGCTTGCCGGCGTTTTCACCATGGGAGCTCCCTCGAGGCGGTCATGCCGTCGCTGCCCGCGGCAGCGCCGCGAATTCATATCATAGTGAACCCGTGGCCGATGCCTTGCCCGGGCCCGCGGCCGGAGCAATGGTAGGCGCCGAGCGGAGGCTGTCCGTTTCCGCCCTGCATGACGGATCAGGGAGATCGCCCATGAACATCGCAAGAATCCTGCGGCACGCCGCGGCCGGCGCGCTGCTGGCGCTGGCGGCGCTGGCGCCGGCGGCGGCGCAGCAATATCCCGCGCCGAAGCAAGGCGCCTGGGTCGCCAAGGACGTCAAGTTCCACACCGGCGAGGTGCTGCCGGAGGTGCGCCTCGCCTACACCACGGTCGGCGAGCCGAGCGGCGAGCCGGTGGTGCTGCTGCACGGCACGGGCGGCACGGCGGCGGGCTTCCTCAACGCAGCCTTCGCCGGCGAGTTGTTCGGCCCGGGCCAGCCGCTCGACGCGAGCAAATATTACATCATCATGCCGGACTCGGTCGGCCACGGCAGATCGACCAAGCCGTCCGACGGGCTCAAGGCCAGGTTCCCGAAATACGATTCCGAGGACATGGTCGACCTGCAATACCGGCTGCTCAAGGAAGGCCTCGGCATCAGCCGCGTGCGCCTGGTGATCGGCAACTCGATGGGCGGCATGCACACCTTCGTGTGGGCCAGCCGTTATCCGGACTACATGGACGCCCTGGTGCCGATGGCGACGCAGCCGACACCGATGGCGAGCCGCAACTGGATGCTGCGGCGCCTCAAGATCGAGATGATCCGCCAGGACCCAAGCTATATGGGCGGTGAATACACCGAGCAGCCGAAGATGCTGAAGCTGGCAGACGTGTTCTACACCGCCGCCACCAACGGCGGCACGCTTGCCCTGCAGCAGGCGGCGCCGACGCGCGACAAGGCCGACAAGCTGGTCGACCAGCGCCTGGCGGCCCCGTTCAACGCCGACGCCAACGACTACATCTATGCCTGGGACTCATCGGCCGCCTACGATCCGACGCCGGGGCTCGACAAGATCACGGCGCCGCTGCTCCTGATCAACGCCGCCGACGACGAGCGCAATCCGCCCGAGACCGGCATCACCGAGCGCGAGCTCAAGCGGGTCAAGAACGGCCGTCTCTACCTGATCCCGGCCAGCGAGGAGACGCGTGGCCACGGCACCACCGGCATGGCCAAATTCTGGAAGAACGAGTTGCAGGCCTTCTTGGAGACGGTGCCGCGGCGCACCGCAGCGCGAGCGCAGTGACCCTGTCCTCCCCGCGCGTCTCGGGCCTGCCCGGGATGCGCGGGGATGGGAAAGCGCGCAAACAACCTCGCGCGCCGTTACATTCCGGGTTACACGGACTCGCATGACCGTTCACGCCACGTCGCCGCATTTCAAGGACAACGCCCGCGAGGCGCTCGCCGACCCACAGCTGCAGCGGGCGCTCGGGCACGTCAAGCGCGGCTTCATCGCCCGTCGCCAAGCGGCCGTCGACAAGCTGCCCGAATTCGACGCGCTGCGCGACGCGGCGCGCGAGATCAAGAACCACACGCTCGCCCATCTCGACCTCTATCTCGAGCGCTACGAAGACAAGGTGCGCAGC
>DATBIR010000235.1:0-16311 GCA_036556825.1 Beijerinckiaceae bacterium | reverse complement strand
AAGCGCCTCGTCCCGGGTTACGAGGCGCCGGTGCTCCTCGCCTATTCGGCGCGCAACCGCTCCGCCTCCTGCCGCATCCCGGTGACCAGCTCGCCGAAGGGCAAGCGCGTCGAGGTGCGCTTCCCGGATCCGACGGCAAATCCGTATCTGGCCTTTGCGGCGATGCTAATGGCCGGCCTTGACGGGATCACCAACAAGATCGACCCGGGCCAAGCCATGGACAAGGACCTCTACGACCTGCCGCCGCGCGAGCTGAAGCGTATCCCGACCGTGTGCGGTTCGCTGCGCGACGCCCTCAGCAGCCTCGACAAGGATCGCGGCTTCCTGAAGGCCGGCGGCGTCTTCAATGACGATGTCATCGACAGTTACATCGCCCTTAAGATGACCGAAGTCGAGCGCTTCGAGATGACCCCGCATCCGGTCGAATACGTGATGTACTACTCGGCCTGAGGATCTTCGGCTGCGGTCACGCAGCCTCCGGGCCGGAGCCGCAAGCTCCGGCTCTTTTTTTCAGTGGAGTCGGGCCAACCTCAAGAGGCTCCGGCAATGTACCGCATCCAAAAGAGCGGCTACGACAAGTGCGATCCCGAGCAGCGGTGGGCTCTTCCCGACCGCATATTCTTCGCCTGCGGTGCCTGTCACATCCTCGCCTACGCATTCCTCGAGCGACATGGCACGCCGACCACGACTGCGCTGTGGCTGAAGCCCGCCCCCGGATGTTTGGGCAATCACATCGTTGTCGCAACCCGCGGCTGGCTCTTCGATTATCACGGCTTTTCCGACCCGAAGCGGTTCTTCGGGCACACATGGAAGAAGGCGCGGAGATGGTGGCCAGGGTGGGATGCGACGCTCGTTGCGTTGCCGCACGATGTCCTCATCTCGGAGGCGAAGTCGCGGACCTATGACGGACTTTGGCTTCGCGAGCCGGGACAATTCTGGTTCGATCCTCTACCGCGCGCGCGGGCATTCCTGGACCGGTTTGCAAACCCGCCCGCATCACCGGTCCACGCGTAGCCAGGTCAATAGACCCCCGGGATCCAGCGCTTCACGCGGTTCCGGTATTCGACATAGGGCGCGCCGAAGAGCGCCTCGAGATGCGCCTCGTCCTCCTTGGCGCGCTCGTTGAACCAGAACAGGTGGAAGGCGAGCAGCAGCAGCGCCGCCCACGACCAGAACGTGATCGCCAGGCCGAGCAAGAAGATCATGTGGCCGAGGTACATGGGATTGCGCAGGTAGCGGTACACCCCTTGCTCGACGATGCGCTCTGGCGGCACCGACAGGCCCGGACCGCCTCCGCCGAGCCGCGTCCGGTAATTGCCGACGAGGCGATACTGGAGATAGCCCCAGGCGAGCAGCGGCAGGCCCACCGGCACGAAGCGCATGTCGCGCCCGTGCAGGAGAAACTCCAAGGCAGCGATCAGCACCGGATACAGCACGAAAGTGCGGTTGGAGGTGCTCTTGAGCCAGCGCCGCAGGGTTTGCGGGCGCTCTGCCTCCTTTCGCGGCGCGGTCGCAGGCGCAGGCTTTTGCGGCTGCTGGTTTGCACCGGTCACGTCAAAATCCGTCATCGCTGATCTTTCCGGCGGGGAACCAAGGGCGTTTGGTTTATTTTTCCCCTTACCGGCCCCATCTATCAATTTTCCGGCCCCCAGAGGAGTCCGGGCCGTCTATCCCCTTAGCGGGACTTGTTGACATCCACGAGCAGCTCGTTGCCAAGACGCTCCAAGGCCAAGGCCGAACGCCCCCTCCCCTCGAAAGAGGAAATCGCCGCCTACGTCGCCCGCGCCACCGGAAAGGTCGGCAAGCGCGAGATCGCGCGCGCCTTCGGCCTCCAGGGGGGCGACCGCATCTGGCTCAAGCAGATGCTCGGCGAGCTGCAGGACGAGGGCGTCATCGACCGCCGCCGGCGCACCGTCCATAAGGCCGGGCGGCTGCCACCCGTGCTCCTCGCCGACATCACCGGCCGCGACCGGGACGGCGAGCTGATCGCCGAGCCGGCCGAATGGGACCGTGACGAGCAAGGCCCGGCGCCGCGCATCGTCGTAATGGCGCACAAGGCGCGGCCAGGCCAGCCAGTACCGGGCGTCGGCGACCGCGCCCTGCTGCGCCTCACGCCCAGCGCCGAAGGGGAGCACGTGCGCTACAGCGGCCGGGCGATCAAGATCATCGGCAAGCACAAGGCGCAGATCCTCGGCGTGTTCCGGGCGGTGCCGCACGGCGGCGGCCGCCTTGTGCCCGTCGACAAGAAGGCGCAAGGCCGCGAGGTCCTGATTGCCGCGGGCGACGAAGGCGAGGCGCGCGACGGCGATCTCGTCGCCGCGACCATTGCCAAGCACGGCCCCTATGGGTTGCCGCACGCCAAGGTGCGCGAACGCCTCGGCTCGCTCAAATCCGAGAAAGCGGTGAGCCTCGTCGCCATCCACGCGCACAACATTCCGCACGTTTTTGCGCGCGAGGTTGTGGCCGAAGCCGAGGCAGCCGCGCCGGCGACCCTCGAGGGCCGCGAGGACTGGCGCAGTCTGCCGCTGATCACCATCGATCCGGCCGATGCGAAGGACCACGATGACGCCGTGCATGCGGCGCCGGACGACGAGCCCGCCAATCCCGGCGGATACGTCGTCACCGTCGCCATTGCCGACGTCGCCGCCTATGTGCGCCCCGGCTCGCCCATGGACCGCGAGGCCCTCGAGCGCGGCAACTCGGTCTACTTCCCGGACCGGGTCGTGCCGATGCTCCCCGAGCGGATCTCCAACGACCTCTGCTCGCTTCGCCCGAACGAGAATCGGCCCGCGCTTGCGGTCCGCATGATCGTCGGCGCCGACGGCCGCAAGAAGCGGCACAGCTTCCACCGCATCCTGATGCGCTCGGCCGCCAAGCTCTCCTACCAGCAGGCGCAGGCGGCTATCGACGGCCGTACCGACGACACGCCCGGCCCGCTGCTCGAGCCGGTGCTGCGTCCGCTGTGGGCCGCCTACCAGACGGTCAAGCGCGCTCGCGACGTGCGCGAGCCGCTCAATCTCGACCTGCCGGAGCGCAAGATCATCCTGAAGCCCGACGGCACCGTCGACCGCGTCGTCGTACCGGAACGGCTCGACGCGCATCGGCTGATCGAGGAATTCATGATCCTCGCCAACGTCGCCGCCGCGGAGACGCTGGAGCAGGCCGGCTCGCCGCTCGTCTACCGCGTCCACAACGAGCCGTCCTTCGAGAAGATGCGCACGCTCGGAGAGGTGCTCGCCTCGATCGGCTTGAAGCTGCCCAAGCAGGGCGCCCTCAAGCCCGCTTTGTTCAACCGCATCCTCGCCAGCGTCGAAGGCTCGGAGCATCAGACCTTCATCAACGAGGTGGTCTTGCGTTCGCAATCGCAGGCCGAATATGCCGCCGAAAATCTCGGTCATTTTGGACTCAACCTGCGCCGCTATGCGCATTTCACCTCGCCGATCCGGCGCTACGCAGACCTGATCGTGCACCGCGCCCTGATCCGCGCGCGAAAGCTCGGCAACGACGGGTTGCCGGCGAACATCACGCGCGAGCAGCTCACTGAGATCGGCGCGCGCATCTCCGCTGCCGAGCGGCGGGCGATGGCCGCCGAACGCGAGACGATCGATCGCCTGATCGCTCATCACCTCGCCGACCGCATCGGGGCCACTTTCGACGGCCAGATCTCGGGCGTGACCCGCTCGGGTCTGTTCATCAAGCTTGCCGACACGGGGGCCGACGGCTTCGTGCCCGCCGCCACGATCGGCGCCGACTACTATCGCTACGACGAGGCCCGGCACGTCCTGAGGGGCGACCGCACCGGCGAGACCTACCGGCTCGGCGATCGCGTGGAGGTCAAGCTGATCGAGGCGGCGCCAGTCGCCGGCGCTTTGCGCTTCGAGCTGCTGTCCGAAGGGCGCCCGCGCGGCAAGCCACGCGAGCAGCGCCGGAAAGCCGACAACGGCGCCAGGCCGAAACGCAAGACGACGCCACGCGTAAAGGTTCGCGGCGAGCGGCGCGAGAAAGAAAGGGGATCGGCATGGACGCCGCTCGACGACTGAGCGACCGCGTGAACTGGCGCGCCGCGATCATGCGCGGCCTGCGCGGCCGCTGTCCTGCCTGTGGCCATGGCCGCCTGTTCCACCGCTTCCTCAAAGTCGCCGACACGTGTGACGCCTGCGGCACCGAACTGCATCACCATCGGGCCGACGACCTGCCGCCGTATCTGGTGATCGTCATCGTCGGCCATTTCGTCGTCTGGGCCGTCCTGATGACCGAGACGCGGTTGGACGTCCCGCTTTGGGTGCAGCTCACGGTCTGGCCGGCCTTCGGCCTCGCCCTCAGCCTCGCGTTGCTGCAACCGGTGAAGGGCGCTGTCGTCGGGCTGCAATACGCGCTAGGGATGCACGGCTTCGGCGTGGACGAGGCTCGTTTCAAGCGCGGCAGCGAATAATCGGAGTTTTTGGCGTGACCGAGGCCCGGGCGCACAGCCTGACGGAGCGTCTCACTGCGGCCGAGCGCGAGCGGCGCTGGCCCAATCTGCGGCCCAGGGACGCCGCGACGCTCATCATCATCGACCGCGCCGGCCGGGAGCCCAAAATCCTCATGGGCCGCCGCCATCCGGGCCACGCCTTCATGCCGGGAAAATTCGTGTTTCCCGGCGGCCGCATCGAGCCGGGCGACCGCCGCATGGTGGCAGCCGGGATCCTTCACCCGCGCGCCGAGATCGCGCTCAATGCGCGCGTCGCGAGAGCATCCGCACAGCGCGGCCGGGCGCTTGCCCTCGCCGCAATCCGCGAAACCTTCGAGGAGACGGGCCTGCTGCTCGGAACCGCGGCCTATGGCCCTCCGGACGGCGTGCCCGACGGACCATGGGGTGCGTTCCGCGAGCACGGTGTGTTTCCCGACCTCGAGGCCATGCATGTGGTGGCCAGGGCGATCACGCCTCCGAACCGGCCGCGCCGCTTCGACACACGCTTTTTCGCGATTGACCGCGCGGCGGTTGCCGCCGAGGTTGACGGCATTACGGGGCCGGACGCTGAGTTGATCGAGCTCGCCTGGGTGACGCTCGCCGATGCGCAGCAGCTCGAGCTGCCTACGATCACGCAGGTTATCCTGGAGGAACTCGAGCATCGCCTGAAGGCCGGATTCGCGCACGAGCTCCCGGTGCCTTTCTATTACGAGCGCCGCGGCCGTTTCGTGCGCGAGCTGCTGTGACGGCGCGTCCTCGCCCATGAGCTGTCTTCACACGCAAGCCGCCACGCGTGAGACCTTTGATCGATCGCGCATCGCGGCGATCGCCGCGGCGATCGGGTGCGTCACCGCCGTCGGGATCGCACTCAGCCTGTCGATCCCGCTGCTTTCGCTCGAAATGGAGCGCATGGGCGTGTCCGGAACGCTGATCGGCCTCAACACGGCGGTCGCGGGAATTGCCAGCATCTTCGCGATTCCGTTCGTGCCGCGTCTGGCCGCCCGCATCGGCGTGCTGCCACTGCTGTGGATCTGCGTGGTGATCGCCGCGACCACGCTGCTCGCCTTCAAGGCGCTGTACAGCTTCGCCTGGTGGTTCCCGTTGCGCTTCGTGTTCTCGGCGGCGCTCGGCCCTCTGTTCGTCCTGTCGGAATACTGGATCAACGCCGCCGCGCCACCGCGGCGCCGCGGCCTCGTCATGGGCATCTACGCGACCGTGCTGTCGCTCGGCTTCGCCGCTGGGCCGGGTTTGCTGACGGTGTTCGGAACGAGCGGCTGGGCGCCATATGTGGCGGGCACCGCCTTGTTCGGGCTCGCCGCCCTGCCACTCCTGCTCGGCCGCGGCTTGTCGCCAGAGCTGCGCGGCCGCCCGAGCCGGAGCGTCGCCTCTTTCGTGGTCGCGGCACCTTCGGCGACGATCGCAGCCCTGATCTTCGGCATGGCGGAGACCGGCGGCTTTGCCCTGCTGCCGATCTACGGCCTGAAACTCGGCTTCGATACCGCTGCCGCCGCTGTCCTGGTCAGCGTCCTCGCGCTCGGCAACGTGGTTTTCCAGGTGCCCATCGGCATCCTGTCGGATCGCGTCGATCGCCGCCGGCTACTGCTCGCCATCGCCGCTTTCGGCTGCGTCGCCGGCGCCCTCATCCCGGCAGTCGCGGACCACAGGCCCGCCCTTTACGGGCTGCTGTTCGTGTGGGGCGGCATCACCGGCGCCGTCTACACCGTCGGCCTTGCCCATCTCGGCGCCCGCTTCACCGGCACCGATCTGGCGAGCGCCAACGCCGCCTTCGTGCTTCTCTACAGTATCGGCCTCGTGGTCGGCCCACCAGCCGTAGGGGCCGCCATGGACGCGGTGCCGCCGCACGGATTCGCTTTCTCGCTGGCGGCCCTGTTCGGGATCTACGTCGGTATCGTGCTGTGGCGCATCCGGTCTGCCCGGCTCCGCCTTGACGCGCGCGGCCCGATCGGGCATTGAGCGGCTGGATTTCGGCCGGGGCCCTCCCCGGCCCATTGGCGTTCGGGCCGCCCGAGCGCCTGCAAGAGGTTTCGCAATGGCCAAAGCCGTCACCATCAAAGTGAAGCTCGTCTCGACCGCCGACACGGGCTACTATTACGTCACCAAGAAGAACTCGCGCACGATGACCGAGAAGCTGTCGAGGAAGAAATACGACCCGGTCGCCAAGAAGCACGTCGAGTTCAAGGAATCCAAGATCAAGTAAGCCGCACCGGCACGCATCTCTGAAACACCGAAACTGCCCCGCTCGCGGGGCAGTTTTCGTTTGTGGGGACGCGGACGCAGCGGCTGCTTCGCAACCAATGCACTCCTGTAACAGCACCGCGACCGTCCCTGGAGCATGGTTAACCAACCATTAACTCCCTGCGGAGAAGACTGTCCCAACCTTCCAGACTCAGGCCGTGCGGGAAGAGGTGCACCCCGGGCTGGCCCAATTTGCCCGAGGTGGGACTTCGTAAATGAGCTACAGCAACCGGGCGGTCGCGCCCGCCGCCCCCGACGAGACCTCGCCCGACAATGCCGGAATGCGCGAGGCGCTTGGCGATCTGACGATCCTGCCAGCTCCCACGAATGTCGACGATCTCGTCGCCCGCCTGGAGCAGGAGGGCGTGGCTTACGCATCCGGGCCTCTCGCCACGATCATCTCGGATGCGCGCGTGCCTGACCTCGAGCCGACGCTCCTGACGGTCTGGGAAGACAACGAAATGAGCGATGACACGTTTTTCGTGTCGATCCCGATGGCCAACAGCAACCATCCGCGCCGGCTCCGCCCGCTCGCGCCGCGCGTGCTCGGGCTGCTGTTCGGAGGCGGGCTCACCATCGGCACGTTGCTGATCTGTTGGAACGCGCTGGTGAGCGCCGACCTTCTCGCCGATCCACCCGGCCCGCCGGCGGCCAGCCTGTCGGACGTGGCGAGCCCGGGCATGCTTCCGCCCGCCGCGCCTGTTGCGTCTCAGGACCCGGGCACGGCCTGGGCTGCGCTGGAGCCAGCGCGCCCGATCGAGGAAATGGCTCAGCCCGCCGACACCCCTGCAGTGGCATCGTCAGCCTCTGCCCAGCCGGAATCGAGCCCAGCGCCGGAAGCTGTCCCCGAAACGGCGGAGGCACGCGCCGACACTGCCCTGGCGCAATTGGCCGATGTGATCGCGGAGAGCGCGCCGGTCACGCTGCCCGAGCCTGTCGCGACGCCGGTGGCTTCACCCGTCGACTCCGATCAGGCGCCCGCGCCGCAAAGCGCGCCGCTCCAGACGGCCGATCTCGACGCGAACGGGGCGATCACACAGCCCGACGCCACGCCCCAGCCCGCCCCCTTGCCGGAGACCAGTGCCGTCGCAGTACCCGTCGCGGCTGAGGCACCTGCCGCCCTGCCCGCGGCAGTCCCGCAAGCGACGTTGCAGCCGAGTGCGGCGGCCACAGAGCCACCGCCCTCCACGGGCGAGACGACGACCGATGCAGCCGTCGCCGAGACCGGCGCGACCGAGTCATTGCCGCCCCCGACGACGCCGGAGCCGGAATTTACGGGATTGGCGGAACGCGTCGCCGCCGTGGTCGCGCCGCGCGACCTGCCGACGGGCGGACACGCAACCCCGCCCCCGCAGCGGACAACCGCGGCGGCCAAGCCCCGCGCGGGTGCGAAGGCCTCGTCGAGGGTACCCTTCGCCGGCGCATGGGCCACGAGCGCCGAGGCCTGCACGCCGCAAGGGCAGCAGGAGGGCCATCTCGTCACGCACATCAATGCGCGCCGCGCGCGTGCCGGCGACACCAGCTGCACGTTCCGGAAAATGCGGCGCAACGGCAACCTTTGGGACGTCACCGCGACGTGCTCCGACGGGGAGACGAGATGGGCCTCCGACGTCCAGCTCTCGGTGTCTCGCAACAGCCTGACCTGGACCAGCCAGAAAGGCACCACCGACTACGTGCGCTGCCGCCGCGGATAAGTGGGCAGCCGGCGGCGCGCCTGCCGGAAAGCGGAGCCCCAAACCCCTTTCGCCCTGGCCGCGCCGGCCCCCGCCGGTGGCGTGCAGCCTCGACAAAATGTGAGACAGGCTCTCTTATGCCAGCGTCCCGGAGCATGATCCGGCGAGTGCCTGCCGCGGAGTTGATCCGGGGTGCCCACCACTTCTGCCGAGTAAGATCATGCGCTCAAGACAGTTGATCCCCCAAGCGCACGCGCCGGTCTCATGAAATTACATACCCTGCTCGGCGACTACCCAGTCACCAAAGCGTTGAAGGGCGGAGCCATCCGTTCGCCCGAGGTGACGCTGGATTTCGCCGATGTGAAAGTCCCAAGCTCCGCCTTCAAGCGCGTCGTGCGCGATCTCGAATTCGAGGTCGCCGAACTCGCGCTCGTCACCTACCTGATCGCCAAGGCGCACCATAAGCCGCTGGTGCTCTTGCCGGTGGTCGTGCTCGGCCGCTTCCAGCATCCCTATCTCATTTACAACGCCGAGCGCGGGCCGCTGGGGCCCAGCGACTTCGCCGGCCGTCGAGTCGGCATCCGCTCGTATTCGGTGACGACCGTCACGTGGATCAAAGGAATTTTGGCCGACGATCACGGCGTCGATCTCGATCGCATCACCTGGATCACGTTCGAAGAGCCGCATGTGGCGGAGTTCGAAGATCCACCGAACGTTGCGCGCGCGCCGGACGGGAGCACCATGCTCGACATGCTGCTTGCCGGTGAGATCGACGCGGCGGTCGTGGGCGGGCCGATAACCGATCCGCGCCTCAAGCCGCTCATTCCCGAGCCTGAGGCCGCGGCGCAGGCGTGGCATCGCAAGACCGGCGCTCTGCAGATCAACCATATGGTAACGGTGAAGGAGAGCATCGCCAGAAATCATCCGGATGTCGTGCGCGAGATCTTCCGGCTTCTGCACGAGAGCAAGCAGGCAGCCGGGCTGCCCAGGCCCGGCGAAATCGACACCAATCCGTTCGGCTTCGAAGCGAACCGGCGCAATCTTGAGATCGGCATCGATTTCGCATTCCGGCAGCGCCTGGTCCCCCGTCGCTTCACGGTCGATGAGCTGTTCGACGACGTCACCCGGACGCTCAACGCCTGATCCGGGCGCCCAACGCCTGAGAGGATACCGCAAATCTGCGCATGCGCGGCGACGCTGCGTGGATCGCACAAGTGATTGGATCCAGCATGCCGCCGCGCCAACTCAGCTTTCTCGAAACCGGCGCGTCGCCGCCGCCGGGCTTCAGATATCAGGCAGATCTGCTCTCTCCCGACGAGGAACACGAGCTGGTGGAGCAGTTCGCGCATCTGCCGTTCCGCGCCTTCGAATTCCACGGCTATCTCGGCAAGCGGCGTGTGCTGTCATTCGGTTGGCAGTATGACTTCAACACCAGTGAGCTGCGCGAAGCCGAGCCCATGCCAGCATTCCTCGCGCCGGGGCGCCAGCGCGCCGCCGCCTTCGCGGGCCTGCCACCATCAGCGTTGCAGCATGTCCTGCTCACCGAGTATGCGGCGGGCGCGGGCATCGGCTGGCACAGGGACAAGGCCGTGTTCGGCGACGTCGTCGGCATCTCGCTGCTCTCGGCCTGCACCTTCCGCTTCAGGCGCAAGGCGCGCGGCAGCTGGGAGCGCTCCTCCTTCGTCGCCGAGCCGCGCTCAGCCTACCTGCTGCAGGGGCCTGCGCGAACGGAATGGGAGCACAGCATCCAGGCGGTCGACAGCCTGCGCTACTCGATCACGTTCAGGACCTTCAAGCAGGCGTGAGCACGGTGGGATCTCTGGGCATCGGGCCGGCGCACGCGCGTATGAAAAAGGGCGCCCAAAGGGCGCCCTTTCAATTTGCGGCCGGCTGGGAGCGGCGATGAGGAGGCCACGTACCGCCCCCAGGCCGGCCTAGCCCTCGAAACCCAGGAGATGCGGCGGACCTGAGCATCGTAGGGCGTTCAAAAACTGTTTGATCGGCCTATCCGACGACCGACACGCTAGCGAACCTGCGGGGCAAGACAACCCCCCTGCGCTAGGAACGGAGGCTTAAATGTTTGGAAAGGTTAAACATTAGCTATCGTCAATGCAAGGGCATTGGCGGTTTCTCGGCCCCGAATGGCCGGGAGAGCCCCGACGAACCGGCAGAAACGGCCATTTTCCTAAGCTTTGCCGGTGTTTTACGGACGAAAGGCGTCCCGGCCAGTCTCTTGGCGCGCCCGGCCTCAGGATGGGGGGATACGCCCTCCCCTCGCAGCAAATAGGGAAAAATGACCTCAGGCGGCAGCAGCGATCACCCGGTTGCGGCCCTCGCCCTTGGCCCGGTACAAGGCGGCGTCGGCCCGCTTGAGGATGTCGGCCCCGCGCTCGTCGCCGGCCTGGCGGGCCGCGACGCCAATCGACACCGTCACGCGCACACTCGTCGCGCCCCCCTGGATCGGGAAGGGCATGGTGTCGACCTGCTCGCGAATGCGCTCCGCCACGGCCTTCGCGCCTTCGACGGCGGTGTCCGGGACGAGCACCACGATCTCTTCGCCGCCGAAGCGGGCGACCACGTCGATGCCGCGCGTATGCGCCCGGACTCGCGAGGCGAACTCGCGCAGCACCTCGTCGCCGGCGTCGTGACCATAGGTGTCGTTGATCGATTTGAAGCGGTCGATGTCGAGGAGCAGGACGGAAATTTGCCGGCCTCGGGCGACGGCATCCTGGAACAACGCGCTGAGATGACTGTCGAGATAACGGCGATTATGAAGGCCGGTCAGCGCATCCGTCACGGCAAGCTCGAGCGAGGCATGCACGCTCTCGCGCAACCTGTCCGTGAAGCGCTTGCGCCGCACCTGCGTGCGCACACGCGCCAGCAGTTCGTTCCGATCGATCGGCCGCAGCAGGAAATCACCGATGCCGATGTCGAGACCACGCAGGATGCGCGCGCGGTCGTCGGCACTCGCGAGCGCGAGAATGGCAATGTTGCGGGTGCGTTCGAGCGATCGGAGCTGGCTGCACAACCGCAACCCGTCATGTCCTTCGAGATCGAGACTGACCAGCGCCAGATCGAATGGCTCCTCGGCGGCCCGGATCAGCGCCCGATGCGGATCAGCCTCGACCTCGACGCGATGATATTGGCCGAGCGCCGACGCCAGCCGCTCGTAAGAGCTCGCCCGGTCGTCGACGATCAGCACGTGCGCGTTCTGGCCGGTTTCGGCAGCCGCCGCCGCGAGTGGATCGCCGATGCCGTAATCGCGCGACGCCACGGCGCGCGTGCGCAACTCGTCGATCAGGGCCTTGAGGCGCACGAGGCTCCTGACGCGAGCCAGAAGCGCGGTGTCGTCGACGGGCTTGGTGAGGAAATCGTCGGCGCCAGCCTCAAGGCCGCGCAGGCGGTCGCTCGGCTGGTCGAGAGCCGTGACCATCACCACCGGAATGTGTGCCGTCATCGGCGAGTTCTTGAGCCGGCGACAGACTTCGAAGCCGTCCATCCCGGGCATCATCACGTCGAGCAGCACGATGTCGCACAGGCCCTGCTCGCAGATGGCGAGCGCATCGGGACCGTTCACCGCGCTCACGACGTCGAAATATTCGGCCGCCAGCTTCGTCTCGAGAAGCTTGACGTTGGCAACGAGGTCATCAACGACGAGGATGCGGGCGCTCATGGCAGTGTCCTCGTTTCAGCCGCCGCCGACATAGGTGCGGACCGTCTCGAGGAACTTCGCCACCGAGATCGGCTTCGACAGATAGGCTTCGCAGCCCCCTTCCCTGATGCGCTCCTCGTCGCCCTTCATGGCGAAGGCCGTCACTGCCACCACGGGAATAGACTTCAGATCATCGTCTTCCTTGAGCCACTTGGTCACCTCAAGGCCGGACACCTCGGGTAGCTGGATATCCATCAGGATCAGGTCGGGGTGGTGCGCCCGCGCCAGCTCGATCGCCTCGATGCCGCTCGCCGTCTTCAGCGTGGCATAGCCGTGCGCTTCCAAGAGATCATTGAAGAGCTTCATGTTGAGCTCGTTATCCTCAACGATCAGGACGGTCTTCTTCATCGCTGCTACTCCCAGAACGCCGAGCGAAACACCATGCCGCTCACCGTCCGGTAACGTGTTAACCTACCAAAGACCTATTGACGAAAGGCAAATCAAATCCGCCATGGCCCCTCGCAAGACCATTAACCAAGCGCAAGCCGCAGAAATCGCGGTCAAGGCCTTGGGACTGCTGGCATCCGAGCCGGAGCGCTTGGCCCGTTTTCTGGCCCTGACGGGCCTCGGACCCGAGACAATCCGGGGGGCGGCCGCCTCCCCCGGGTTCCTGGGAGCGGTGCTCGATTATATCGCCGGGGACGAGGCGTTGCTCATGGCCTTGGTTAACGAAATGGACGAAAAGCCCGAGATAATCATCCAGGCTCGCGACCTCCTCGCCCCGCCCGCCGCGGGCGACTGACATGATGCCCGCTACGCCGATCTGCCGCGATTGCCTTGCCCTGATGGAGCCAGCCCCTGCTCGCAGTCGCTGTTTCCACTGCGGCTCGCCGCGCCTTCTGGAGCACACCGAGAGCGACACGCTGGCGATCGCGCATGTGGATTGCGACGCGTTCTTCGCGACGATCGAAAAGCGCGACGACCCGGCCCTGCGTGACAAGCCGGTCATCGTTGGCGGCGGCCGCCGCGGCGTCGTAGCGACGGCCTGCTACGTGGCGCGCACCTTCGGCGTGCGGTCGGCCATGCCGATGTTCCAGGCGCTGAAGGCGTGCCCGCATGCCGTCGTCATCCGGCCGGACATCGGCAAATACGGCGAGGTCGGCCACCAGGTGCGGCGATTGATGCGCGAGCTCACGCCGCTGGTCGAGCCGGTCTCGATCGATGAGGCGTTTCTCGATCTCACCGGAACCGAGCGGCTGCATCATGCCAGCCCGGCGCTCAGCCTGTTGCGCTTCGCCCGACGCGTCGAGCAGGAGATCGGGATCACGGTCTCGGTCGGTCTCTCGTACAACAAGTTCCTGGCCAAGATCGCCTCGGATCTCGAGAAGCCGCGCGGCTTCTCGATCATCGGCCGGGCCGAGGCCGCGGCCTTTCTGCAGGATCGTCCGGTCGGCATGATCCCGGGCATCGGCAAGGCCGCCCAGGCCCGCCTCGCCAAGGCCGGAGTGACCCTGATGCGGCATCTGCGCGAGACGCCGGAGGATCGGCTGATAGCGGTGATCGGCCGCGACGCACAGCGGCTCGCGCGGCTCGCGAATGGCAAGGACGATCGCCCCGTGACGCCGGAACACGAGACCAAGAGCATCTCCGCCGAGACGACGTTCGAGAGCGATCTGGCGAGCTTCGACGACCTCGAGCCGATCCTCTGGCGGCTGTGCGAAAAGGTGGCTCACCGCCTCAAGCGTTCCCAGCTTGCCGGCCGCAGCGTCACGCTGAAGCTGAAAGATTCCGGTTTTCGGCTGCGTACGCGCAGCCGTTCCGGCCTGCCGTCCACGCAGCTGGCGGCGCGCCTGTTCGAGCCGGCGCGCATGATGTTGCGCAACGCCTGTGACGGCACGGCCTTCCGGCTGATCGGCGTCGCCGCGTCCGACCTGTGCGACGGCGCCGAGGCGGATCGCGGCGATCTCGCCGATCTTCAGGTGGGTCGCGAAGCGCAGATGGAAGCCGCGGTCGACCGCATCCGCGAAAAGTTCGGACGCAACGCCGTCCAGAAAGGCCTGGCGCTGCGGTCGCGAGCATGATCCGGCGCAGTGGCTGCCACTTCGCCAAAAAAGATCAGGTGTGGAAGATCAGCGCTGACAGGCGCTCTGGGGCAGAAAGTCGATGCGGTGCATATCGCCCTGCAGCGCAAATTCGCCATAGTCAAGTCGCAGGGCGCGGCTCACGCCGTTCTCGTACATCTCGAAGGAGAGCACGTAGATCGGCGTGCGCTCGCCGCCTCCGGGCGAGAAATAGCTGAGCGTCACGGGCCAGCGCGGCAGCCGGGCGAGGCTTTCCTGCTGCGCGGCCATCTCGAGCGCGTCTGTCTTGCCGGCATCGATGCGCCGACCGATCACCGCCAGCGTATCGTAGACCTTCTTGCCGTCATCGGAACCGTCGAAGACGCTGACCGCGACGGTCCTCTCGCCGCTGCGCGCGGCCGTGATCAGGCGCTTCATGTGCTCGGACGGAAACAACGGCGCTCCTGCGACCGTGACAGTCTCGGGCTTCGGACGTCTGAGCCGGATCGCGAGCTGGCCACGGGCGAGTTCCGCCTCGCCATCGACGGCGCTTTTCGCGGCCCCGTTCATCTGCGATTCCGACTTGAAGCGGAGCGACTTGCCGTCGCCGGCCTCGAAAGTCGTTGTGCGCAGATCCGAGGTGCGCGGCCCGGTCTCGCTCTCGAGAACGGTCACCTGGCGGTACGTAAGAGCATAGCCCTCGCACGTGTCGCCGGTGAAATCGAAAACGATGCGTCCGCGCGCGCTGGAGACGCTGCGCGTGCCGCTGCTGTCCACGAGCGACAGGTCATACACGGCCCGGTGCGGGGCCAGGGGAACGTGGTCGTTCTGGCTCAGGCCCGGAGCTGACACCCCGAGCGAGACGGCCAGAACAAGGGGGGCGGCAATGAATCGATGCATAATGCCCTCACATAGCCGAGGGGGCGGCACGGGTATAGTTTTAGGTTGTCGCAACGACGCGCCTTGCATCTCGCAGCCCGATCCGCCACAACCCCGCGAGCAGCGCGGGAGGTGTTTTCATGGGCGAAGTCGATAAGAAGCTCGCGGAACTCGGCGTCACCCTGCCGACTCCGGCCGCGCCCGTCGCCAATTACGTTCCGTTCGTACGCACCGGCAATCTCGTTGTCGTGTCGGGTCAGGTTTGCCTCGGCCCCGATGGCAAGCTTGCAGATGCCCACAAGGGCAAGGTCGGAGCCGAAGTCGCACCGGAGGCGGCGCGCGACGCAGCCCGTCTGTGCGCCATCAACGTGCTGGCGCAGCTCAAGGCCGCGATCGGCGACCTCGACAAGGCGGTGCGCTGCGTGCGCCTCGGCGGCTTCATCAACGCGACGCCGACCTTCGGAGCGCTTCCGGGCGTCATGAACGGCGCCTCCGACCTGATGGTCGCCGTCCTCGGCGATAAGGGCCGCCATGCGCGCACGACCGTGGGCGTCGCCGAACTGCCATTCGACGCGGCCGTCGAGGTCGAGGCGATCTTCGAGGTGCGATGAGCGCTCCCGACTGGCTCGTCGCGCGTCCGATCGCCCACCGCGGCCTGCACGATCGTTCGGCGGGCATTATCGAGAACACGCTGTCCGCGGCCGAGGCGGCAATCCAGGCCGGCTTTGCGATCGAGTGCGACGTGCAGGATACCGCCGATGGAGAGGCGGTCGTCTTCCACGACCACAGCCTGGACCGCTTGACCGGCGAAAAAGGTCCGGTGCGGGCCCGGACCGCAGCCGATCTGACCGGGCTCGCCATCGCCTCGACGCGCGATCACATCCCCACCCTGCAGACGTTCCTCGCGCGCATTGCCGGACGCATGCCGGTGGTCATCGAGATCAAGAGCCGCTTCGACGGCTCCATGGCGCTGGCCCGGCGCACGATCAACGTTGCGCGCGGCTACGCGGGTCCGGTGGCGCTCAAATCCTTCGATCCGGCGGTCGTGGCAACCTTGCGCGAGGCGGTCCCGGACCTGCCGCGCGGAATTGTGGCGGAGAACCGCTACGACGACCCCGAATGGGACAGGCTTGGCGACGACAAGAAGCGCGAGCTTGCCAATCTGCTGCATTTCCCGCTCACCCAACCTGACTTCCTCTCGTGGCGCGTCCACGATCTCCCCTGTGCCGCGCCGTTCCTCTGCCGTCACCTTGCCCGCATTCCGGTCATGACCTGGACCGTCCGCAACGGCGAGGACCGGCGCCGGGCCGCCGCCCATGCCGACCAGATGGTTTTCGAGGG
>DATBIR010000234.1:0-3133 GCA_036556825.1 Beijerinckiaceae bacterium | reverse complement strand
ATGGTGGCGAGCGCCTGTGCGGCCCTCGCGGACGGCGGCGCCATTGTCTTCGAGCCGGCGCGCGACCCTGTGCAAGGGCAGCCGGTTCCCGCAGACTGGCAGGCGTGCGTCGCACATCTCCACGCGATCGAGAACACACTCGCCGTGCTGCAGCAAAGCTCACCCGCCGACAAGGCCACGGTGATCCCATCGGCAAGAGCCTGAGCCCCGTGCCGCATGATGTTACTCGGCGAAGCGGTCGCCACTTCGCCGGATCATTCTCTACACCTTCAGAAGCTTACCGAAGACGCTGTCGAAGACGAGATCGACGAGCCTGTCTCGGAAGCGCTGAAGCTCTGCTGCTGCGATGCCCGTCCGGGTCAGGGCAGCCAGTTGCCAAAGGTCCGCTTCGCCTTGCAAAAGCCCCTTGAACTCCGCCTCGCGCAAATCGCCGGCGGCGAGTTCCTTCGCCCAGGTCTTGATATTGTCCTCGCTTGTCGTCAGGAGAGCCCGCGCGTCCTGCTGGGCCTGGTTGACGAAGCCCGCGAATGAGGTTCGCGCAAGGTCCCCGGCGCCATCGACGACGGCGTTCACGAAATCACTGAAATTGCTCATGGCGCTCCCCCCGCTGGTGTCGCTTGCCATCGCTTCAAATCGGAATTGATCCCATGATCTGGTCAGCCGAAGTGAGAGCGACTTTACGCTAGTCGGCGCCTGCCCCGGCTTGCGCCGGCGGGGCCGAGCACGGCCGCGATTCCTGCTTGTTGGCCTCAAGGCAGATGATGAAGTCGAAAGCCCGGTCGAGCTGTTGCTTCTTCGCGGCACGGTAAGCTCGGGACGTCGTGCCTTGTTCGCGCCACCTGGCGACGAACTCGCCGTAGAGACCGCCGCTCGGGTTGCGCAGGATCTGCCACTGCTGCGCGGAAATCCGGTTGCTCGGCAGGCCGGCCGCGTATTCGTAGGCGGCGTTGATCCTGGTTGTCAGGGTCTCAACGGCAGGCTTGTTTTGCGCGAATGGCTCGCCTGACTTCTCGATCAGGGCGCCCGTCTCGGCCTTCAGGGTCGTCGCGTTCTTGTAGGCGTCGGCGTTGTAGCTGGCGATCAGCGGCGTGCAGGCGAGGAGAAGCAGCGACAGCATTGCCAGCGCTGGCGCAGACCACGGCAGGTTCGTCGATTTCATGCCCTTTCCCCCAGATTTTTGCCGCAGACTAGCACAATCCGGAGATGTAGGAAGGTTCGACGTCTATCAGAGGGAAACAGCCGACGGGCGAGGCGGCACGGACGGAAGGGCGCAGCGCCCTCTGGCCGGGGGGGGCCGCCCGCCCTGACCCTAACCCGTGCTCAAGCGGGGACGTAGTCGGGCGTCGTCTCGCGCTCGATGATCTGGCGGCCGAAGAGGCTGGCAATCAGGTCGACGAGCAGCAGGGCGCTGTGGCCGCGGACGTCGAGGAACGGGTTGAGCTCGACGACGTCGAGGGAGGTGACGAGCCCCGAATCGTAGAGGAGCTCCATGACAAGATGCGCCTCGCGCAAGGTGGCGCCGCCCGGCACGGTCGTGCCGACGCCGGGCGCCACGGTCGGGTCGAGGAAGTCGATGTCGAAGCTCACATGCAGCATGGCGCCGGCGCCCGCGACGGCGTCGAGCACGCCGCGCAGCAGCACCCCGACCCCGAACTCGTCGATGCGGCGCATGTCGATCACGTCGACGCCGCGGGCGCGCAGCAGCGCGCGCTCGCCGCGGTCGATCGAGCGGATGCCGAACAGGCGCAGGTTGCCCGGCCGGATGGTCGCGTCGGCATGCGCGCCGAACACCGCCTCGAGACCCGGCTCGCCCGCCAGCAGCGCCGCCGACATGCCGTGCATGTTGCCCGACGGCGTCGTGGCCGGGGTGTTGAAGTCGGCATGCGCGTCGAGCCACAGCACGAACAGCTCGCGCCCGATCTCGCGGGCATGGCGTGCGACCCCGTTGACCGTGCCGATCGACAGGCTGTGGTCGCCGCCGAGCACGATCGGGCAGGCGCCGCTGCGGGCGATGGCGTAGGTGCGGTCGCTGAGGAGGCGCGACCAGGCGGCGATATGGGCGAGGTTGCGCGCCTTTGCGGCCGACAGGGCGGGGTCGAGCGCGAGCGGCTGCGGCGGCGCGACGTCGCCCTGGTCCTCGACCGCATGGCCGAGTTCGCGAAGGTTGTCGACGAGCCCCGCGGTGCGCAAGGCGGCCGGCCCCATGAGAGCGCCCGGCCGGCTGGCGCCGATATCGATCGGGGCGCCCAGGATGGCCAGACGCCGGGCGCCGCGCGGCTCGGCCAGGTTCGGCGACATCGACGACTCCTATCCGCCATTCGGGTCAGGGCGTTATAATTGGTCGGACCGGCGCGCGACACCTGCACCGGCGGCTTGCGCTCCATTGCCTCGCTGGACAGGGCGACGCCGCCCGGCCATAACTCGCCCGCCTTTGCGAAGCGGACCCCCCATGACCTTCAAGGAATTCCTGCTGCGGACCTTCACCTGGTGGAGCGGAACCACGTGGGGCACGTCCTTCTACACCTGGCGCCACGGGCAGTCCGTCGGCCAGGACGAATTCGGCAACCGCTACTACGAGGCCGCCGGGCCGCTGATCGATCCGTCGGTCGGCCCGCGTCGGCGCTGGGTGGTCTACAACGGCGAGGCCGACGCCTCGAAAGTTCCGCCCGGTTGGCGCGGCTGGCTGGCCTTCACCGTCGACGTGGCGCCAAGCCAGGAAAGCTACGTGCCGCGCACCTGGGAATTGCCGCACCGGCCGAACATGACCGGCACGCCTTATGCCTATCGTCCGGCCGGCTCGATCCTGCGTGAGAACGGACGGCGGCCGGAAGCGACCGGCGACTACGTGCCGTGGTCGCCGGACGGTCCGGCGCGCCAGGAGCCGGAAGACCACTCGCCGCATCCGGGCGCCCGCCGCGACCTCGCCCACGGCTGAGGCGCGTGCGGCCCACGACGTCGCGCTTGCGTCCTGCGACGCCTGTATCCCAAACGGTCGGGTCGCGCCGCTCCATTCACGCCATGACGCCGTCGATCCGCTCCCGGAAAGCCATCGCGGCCGCGGGCGCGCGCACCTTCGCGCCGGCGATGAAGTAGACGAAGCAGTCGCGCTTCCGTCGCGCGCCGGTGTCGAGGG
>DATBIR010000233.1:0-22463 GCA_036556825.1 Beijerinckiaceae bacterium | reverse complement strand
AAGAGCAGGGCGCGGCGGGAAGGCGTGGTGAGAGCGCCAATGGCCCCTTCCTTCCAGGGCCTAAAGATCACGATCGCAGCCAGCAGGCAGATCGAGAGCACGATCAATGCACGTCCTTGATCGTAAATTCTCCACTTATCGGTGGTCACCGCCTCGCGGTCCGCGTGCCACTGACGCGTAATGGCCGCGCGCTTCGTATCGTCGTAGACCTCGTCAGGATGCATCAGGCGCAACTGTGCCGCGCGCTCCGGATCGGAATAGGCGGGGGTGGCTTCGGCGATACGCACCCGACGCGCGCCTTCGAACACCATTGCAGCGGCGACGACAACAAGCCCGATAACGACGAAATGTCTTAGATACAGGCGCATGGCAGGCGCGCACGAGACCTCATGCGTCCTCGTTGCCGTTCTGGAACAGCCCGAACTGCACGGTGTCGCGGTTCGGCTCGGGCATGCCGAGATGGCGGAAGGCATGTGGCGTCAGCACGCGCCCGCGCGGCGTGCGCTGCACGAAGCCGCGCTGGATCAGGAACGGCTCGATGATCTCCTCGATGGCGTCGCGCGGCTCCGACAGCGCCGCGGCGATGGTCTCGATTCCGACCGGCCCGCCGCCGAACGACACCGCGATCGTCGACAGATACTTCCGGTCCATCTGGTCGAGGCCGATCGGGTCGACGTCGAGGAAGCGCAGCGCCTTGTCGGCGATCTCGCGCGTGACGCTCTCGGCGTTGTCGACGAGGGCGAAGTCGCGCACGCGCTTGAGCAGCCGGCCGGCGATGCGCGGCGTGCCGCGCGAACGCTTGGCGATCTCGTTGGCGCCGTCGGGGCTCATGCCGATGCCGAGCACGCGCGCGCCGCGCCTGACGATCAGCTCGAGCTCGTCGACGTCGTAGAATTCGAGCCGGATCGGGATGCCGAAGCGGTCGCGCAGCGGCGTCGTCAAGAGCCCAGCGCGGGTGGTCGCGCCGACCAGCGTGAATTTGGGCAACTCGATCTTGACCGAGCGCGCCGCCGGCCCCTCGCCGATGATCAGGTCGAGCTGGTAATCCTCCATGGCCGGATAAAGGATTTCCTCGACCGCCGGGTTGAGGCGGTGGATCTCGTCGATGAACAGCACGTCGCGCTCGTCGAGATTGGTGAGCTGCGCGGCGAGGTCGCCGGCCTTGGCGATCACCGGCCCCGAGGTCGAGCGGAAATTGACGCCGAGCTCGCGCGCCACGATCTGTGCCAGCGTCGTCTTGCCGAGGCCCGGCGGGCCGACGAACAGCACGTGATCGAGGGCTTCGCCGCGCGCTTTGGCCGCGCCGATGAACACCTGCAGGTTCTGGCGCGCCTGGCGCTGGCCGATGAACTCGGCAAGCGCCAGCGGACGCAGCGATGCATCCGCATCGTCGTCGCGGCGGTCGGGCGTCAGCAAGGGACGGGGATTGGTGGCCATCAGATCCACGTCTCATGCCCGGCGGCAGCCGGGTTTGGCTGCCGGGCATCTCGATCAGGGTGCCGCACCTTGCATGGCGGGATGGCCGGGACAAGCCCCGCCATGACATGCACATGGATCGGCATCGTCACCGCGCCAGCTCGCGCAATCCGAGCCGGATCAGCGTCTTGACCTCGGCGTCGTCGCCGGCCTGCTTGAGCGCGGCGGCGACCGCCGCGGAGGCCTGCACCTGGGCGTAGCCGAGATGGACGAGGGCCGACACCGCATCGCTCACCGGCTGCGGCGCCTTCCTGTCCTCGATCGTCTCGGACAGCCGGATCAGCGCCGGATCGACGCTCGCGAAGGCCGGCGCCTTGTCCTTCAGCTCGGCGACGATGCGCGCCGCGAGCTTCGGCCCGACGCCGGGCCCGCGCGACACGGCCGTCTTGTCGCCGGTGGCGATGGCGTTGGCGATCGCGCCCGGATCGAGCACCGACAGGATGCCGAGCGCCACCTTGGCGCCGACGCCCTGCACCGTCTGCAGCAGCCGGAACCATTCCCGCTCGGCGTCGGAGCGGAAGCCGTAGAGGCGGATCATGTCCTCGCGCACATGCGTCTCGATGGACAGCGTCGCCGCCTCGCCGGTCTGCGGCAGGTGCTGCAACGTGCGCGTCGAGCAATGCACGACGTAGCCGACGCCCTGCACGTCGACGATGACGAAATCCTCGCCATAAGCGTCGATCACACCGCGAAGCTTGCCGATCAAGGAACCCTCTCCCGTTTCAATCCACCCTCTCGCGGATGGCGGAGGGGGTTGTCAAACGGCGAGCGCGCGCGCCTTGCGGTGATGGGCGTGGGTGATGGCGATGGCCAGCGCATCGGCGGCGTCGTCGCTGTCCGGATCGGCCTTCGGCAGCAGCACGCGCACCATGGCCTGGATCTGCCGCTTCTCGGCGTGGCCGGAACCGACCACCGTTTTCTTGACGAGGTTGGCCGCATATTCCGAAACCGGCAGGCCGGCGAGGGCCGGCACCAGCAGCGCGATGCCGCGGGCATGGCCGAGCTTGAGCGTCGCCTGCGCATCCTTGTTGACGAAGGTCTCCTCCACCGCGACCTCGTCCGGCGCGAGGTCGTGCACGACGCGCGCGAGGCCGTCATGCAGCTGCTTGAGGCGGATCGCGAGCGATGCCCCCTGGGCGGACGCGACGATGCCGCAGGACAGGAAGGAGAGGCGCGTGCCGTCGATGCTGACGAGGCCCCAGCCGGTGCGGCGCAGGCCGGGATCGAGGCCGAGGATTCGGACGGGAATCGGCATGCCCCTCAGTAGTCCGGACGCGCAAACGTGGCTACTGCTGCGCTGCCATGATCCTCTCCGATATCGCGCATGCCTTGGGCCTGAACGCGCCCGCCCTGCCGATGCTGCTGACGGCCGCGCTTCTCGGCGGGCTGGTGCGCGGCTTCACCGGCTTCGGCTTCGCCATGGTGTTCGTGCCGCTCGCGACGATGGTGGTCGGTCCGGTCAAGGCGATCGCCCTCGTCTGGTCGATCGATGCGCCGTTTGCGCTGCCGCTCGGAGCGCGCGCCGCCCGCAAGGCGCAATGGCCCGAGGTGGTGCCGCTGCTCGTGGGCGTGACCGCGCTGCTGCCGGCGGGCGTGTGGCTGCTGACCCGCCTCGATCCGATGCTGATGCGCTGGATCATCGCGCTCCTGATCCTCGCCGCCGTCACGACGCTCGCCTCGGGCTGGCGCTATCACGGCCGGCCGGGGCTCGGCCTGTCGCTGGGCGTCGGCGGGCTGTCCGGACTGGCGGCAGGCCTTGCCAGCATCGGCGGCATGCCGGTGGCGCTGTTCTGGCTCGGCAGCCAGCGCAACGATGCGGCGCAGACGCGCCACAACTTCATCGCCTATCTCGCCCTGTCGACCGTGCCGTCCGGCATTGTCTTCGCATGGAACGGCGTGCTGACGCTCACCGTCTTCGCCGAGGCGCTGGTCCTGCTGGTGCCCTACGGGATCGGCCTGTTCCTGGGGACGCACGGGTTTCACCGCGCTTCGGAGCTGACCTTCCGCCGCATCGCCTATGCGGTGATCGCGTCGGCCGCGATCCTGTCGCTGCCGCTGCTCGATCCGTGGCTGCGATGACGCATCTCGCTCCGCTTGCCGGGAGAGGTTAGTCCCGGCTGTCGCGGATCTCGTAATGCTGCGAGCGGGCGTCAAAGCGCGCCAGCACCTCGCGGGCCTTGGCCGGCACGTAAGCGGTCTCGTAGTCCTCGCCGGCGAAGGCCTTCACGGCGTCCCACGAATCGAACCACATGATGGTCACGAATTCGACTTCCGTCCCGGCCGGGCGGCGCAGCAGCTTGATGCCGCGATAGCCCCGGACGCTCTTGGCGGCGATGCCCGGAAAGACCTCCGTCTTGAGAAGCCGCTCGTAGGCGTCGGCGTTCTCAGGGGCCGTCCAGCCATGCCACAGGCGCGCGATCATAAGCGCCGCTTCAGCCTCCGAGCTTGGCCATCATCGCGTCCGAGACCTCGAAGTTGACGAATACGTTCTGCACGTCGTCGTGGTCTTCGAGCGTCTCCATCAGGCGCAGCAGCTTTTCACCGGCCTCATCGTCGACCGGCACGGTGTTCTGCGCCTTCCAGACGAGGGCCGACTTGCGCGGCTCGCCGAAGCGCGCCTCGAGTGCCTTGGTCACCTCGCCGAGCCGCGCGGCCTCGCAGTAGACCAGGTGGCCGTTGTCGTCCGAAACCACGTCGTCGGCGCCGGCCTCGATCGCGGCTTCCAGCATCGTATCCGCGTCCGCCGCCTTGGCGTCGAACTCGACCGCGCCGACGTGATCGAACATGAAGGCGACGGCGCCCGTCTCGGCGAGGTTGCCGCCGAATTTCGTGAAATAGGAGCGGACGTCGGACGCGGTGCGGTTGCGGTTGTCGGTCATCGCCTCGATGATGATGGCGGCGCCGCCCGGTCCGTAGCCCTCGTAGCGGATCTCCTCGTAGCTCTCCGCGTCGCCGCCCTGCGCCTTCTTGATGGCCCGCTCGATATTGTCCTTGGGCATGTTTTCGGCCCTGGCCGCCAGGATCGCGGCGCGCAGGCGCGGATTCATGTTGGGGTCGGGCAGGCCCATCTTGGCCGCGACCGTGATCTCGCGCGCCAGCTTCGAGAACAGCTTGGAGCGCACCGCGTCGGCACGCCCCTTCTTGTGCATGATATTCTTGAACTGCGAATGCCCGGCCATGGTGAACCCTTGCGCGCGGGACGGAGGCCCAGCGGCCTCTCGCACGTCCCGGCTCATCAGCAAGCGCGCGTTATAGGCGCGTCATCTCCGGAAATAAAGCAAGGCTGATAACGACCTTCTGCCCTCTAGCGCTTCGGCAGTTGAGCGGAAGCCCGCGCCGCGCAGAACTGCTCGACGGCCTTGGTGACGGCGCCGGCGATCGCCGTCTGCCGCGCGGGCGTGCTCATCAGCAGCTCCTCGTCGCGATTGACGATCGAGCCGGCCTCGAGCAGCACGGCAGGCACCTTTGTTTCGCGCAGCACGACGAGCTGATCGTAGCGGTAGACGCCCGCCTCGACATCGAGCAGGTCGCGGCGCCGCCAGTCCATGGCCGGCAGCGTGTAATGCGGCGTGTAGCGCAGGCCATTGGCCTTGAGCTGCCTGCCGAGAAGCTGCGCGAAGCGGAAGCTCGCCTCTGGCTGGCCGTTCTCGTCGGAGATGAACAGCGAATGGCCGGAGAACCTGTCGCTGTAGCCGTGCTCCTTGCCGCCATGCGTCCACACTTCGAGGAACCATTCCGGCACCGAATCGTGGTGCACGGAGATGAACAGATCGGCCGGCAAGGCATTGGCGCGCGCCACCCGCTTGAACAGGCCGGCGCGCGCCGGGCCGGGCGTGATCAACAGGAGCGTCTTGGCGAAGCCCGCCCCGGTCAGCGACTTCTCGATGCGTTGCGCGAGGCTCAGGTTGAAGTCGTATTCCGGCACCCCGCGGGCGCTTTTTGCGCCCGGCACTTCCTTGCTGTGGCCGACGTCGAGCACGACGCGGAACTGGGCCCGGCTGCAGCCGCTCCGGTCCGGCTTCGCGGGCGGGCGCGGGGCGTCGCCGCGGGTTGTCGCTGAGGCTCCTTCAGATACGGGCTTCGCGGGCGGGCGCGGGGCGTCGCCGCGGGTTGCTGCCAAGGCTCCTCCCGATACGGGCTTGGCTGCCGGGCGCGGGGCGTCGCCGCGGGTTGTCGCCGAGGCTCCTTCCGATACGGGCTTGCCGGGCGGGCGCGGGGCGTCGCCGCGGGTTGCGGCCCACGCGCCTGCCGACAGCAGCAGCGGCAGGGCAAGCAGGATCGGTCCGAGGGCTCTTGCTTGTCGCATCGGCTAGTCCCAGAAGCGCGGCCAGGATTCGTCGAGATGCGGTCCGATGCGGACCGCGGCGATACGCGTGGCGAGACCGGTCCTGCTGTCGGTTTCGACGGCCAAGCCTGCCAAAGCCCCCTCCCCCGTCGAGGATTCGAGCCGCGAGCCCGGCGTCTTCTGCAGAAAACGGCGGATCGGCTCATCCTTCTGCATGCCCAGGATAGACTCATAATCGCCGCACATGCCAGCGTCCGATTGGAAGGCGGTGCCGCCCGGCAGGATGCGATGATCGGCCGTCGGAGCGTGGGTGTGGGTCCCGACGACGACGCTGACGCGGCCGTCGACATAGTAGCCGAAGGCCTGTTTCTCGCTCGTCGCCTCGGCGTGGAAATCGACGAGGATCGCATCGGCGGCCTGGCCGAGCGGACATGCCTCCAGCTCGCGGTCGATCGCCGTGAAGGGATCGTCGAGCGGATCCATGAACAGACGCCCCATGATGTTGACGACGAGGACGCGCGCCCCGCTATGCGTCTCGACCACGGTGGCGCCCCGCCCGGGCGTGCCTGGCGGGTAGTTGGCCGGCCGCACCAGCCGCGGCTGCCGCTCGATGAAGACGAGCGCTTCGCGCTGGTCGAAGGCATGGTTGCCGAGCGTGATGACGTCGGCGCCGGCGGCCAGGATGTCGTCGCAGATCGCCTCGGTGATGCCGAAGCCGCCGGCCGCGTTCTCGCCGTTGATCACCACGCAATCGAGCCGCCAGCGCTCGCGCAGGGCCGGCAGGCGCTCCATCACGGCCGTGCGGCCCGGCCGACCGACGATGTCGCCAAGGAAAAGCAGGCGCATTCCAATCTCGCGTGGCGAATGGGCAATCGGCGGATAGCGAACAGGGAAGCTAGGCGGCCCTATTCGCCATTCGCCTTGGGGCGGATGACCTCGGCTTCGGTGAGGATCGCATCGAGCCGGCGGTCGTGGTCTTCGGCCGGCACGCTTGCCACCTCCTGCACCGAAAAGGCAAGGCCGATGGCGAAGACCGGATGCATTTCCGACAAGGCGGCGATCGACCGGTCGAAATGGCCCTTGCCGTAGCCGATCCGGTGGCCGGCCCGGTCGAAGGCGGCGAGCGGCACGAGAAGGGCCCTCGGAAAGCATTCGGGCGCGTCCGGTCCGGGCTCGCGCACCCCGAACCCGCCCTTGACGAGGACGTCGCCGGGGCGCCATTCGCGCCAGCTGAGGCGCGGATGCATGATCTGGGAGAGGGCCACCGTCTGCCCGCGTTTCAGGAGGCCGCGCAGGATCGGCCGCGGATCGACTTCGCTGCGAATCGGCCAGTAGCCGCCGACCGGCCGCACGTTCTCAAGGTCGGGAAGCGCGAGGGCGCGCTCGGCAATCACGTGGCAGGCGTCGCGCCGCCACGCGCGGTCAAGGCCGTTGCGGCGCGCAAAGGCGTCCCACCGGAGCTTGTCCTTGATCTCGGCGAGTGGTGCTTCAGTCATGCAGCGAGGTAAAGTGCGGAGCCGCGAAAGGCGTTGGAGGATCGATCCCGGGAACCTACAACGTAGGTGGGCGCCGTATGTCCCGGTCCACGGACCAGGTCAGGGACAGCTCCCTTGAGGATCGATAAGGCCCCGGGGATATGTGTCTCCTGACGCACCCCGCAGCCCCGCCTCGCTAATGTAGTGATGATCGCCCACCCGCGCCAGTGCCCAAATCCCCTCCTTACGCGGACGGATTTGCGGGCAGCGGTGGATTGAGGCTCTTGGCCAGGTTCTCGATTCGCTCGGCGGCCTTGTTGAGCGCCTCGGTGAGGCGAAGCTCGTCCGCCTCGGCGCGCCGGGACTGAGCTTCGAGCGCCTCGATGCGTTCCTTCGCCTCGGACAGCTCGTCGGCGATCATGAGGGCTGCCATGACCTGCAGGCGCATGTCGCCAATCTGGCCGAACATGCCGCGCAGCTCCTCCACCTTGCCGTCGAACAGGGCGGCGAGCCGCGCCAGGTGCTGCTCGTCGCCGTCGTTGCACGCCATGCGATAGGTGCGCCCGGCGATGCTCACCGTCACTTCAGCCATGCGGACGCCTACGCTTCCTTGACCTCGTCGACCGGCTCGGCGCGCGCCAGCACGTCGCGGATGGCTCCGACGGCGAGTTGCACGCGGCGGCTGACGTCCTGCGTCACCGCCTCGACGCGGTGCAGGCGCGCGGCCGTGCCGTCGAGCTCGACCGCCAGGCGCGCGCGATCGTCCTGCATGATCTGCAGCTCGGTTTCGAGATCGCCGCGGCGGCGCTCGGCCTCGAGCCGGCGCGTCGCAGCGGCCTCCAGCAGCCCGAGCGCGGATTCGAGCCGCGTCAATGCGTTATCCAGCGAAGCTGCCATCCTGCCTCCGGGAATCGCGGCAACACTAGACATGATCCGGCGAAGTGGGAACCGCTTCGCCGAAAAGATCCTGGGAACAGCGCACGACAAGAGCATGGTTTTCCTCATTTCCCATTCGGTTCGCGCGTGGTCGAAGCTGCGCGCGTGCACGGCGGCAATCGTGACCGCAAGGACCCGCGCTGCGGCTGACAATTGACTCGCGAGTCAGGCGTGCCTAACAAGCCGGGCGCCCAAAGAGCCGCGCTTTCCCGCCCTTTTCTGGATCAACGTCCGTGTCCGAACTCGTCTCGACCGATCGCGTTTCCCATTCCGATCTGGCCAACGCCGTGCGCGCCCTGGCGATGGACGCGGTCGAACAGGCCAAGTCCGGGCATCCGGGATTGCCGATGGGCGCCGCCGACATCGCCACGGTGCTGTTCACGAAATTCCTCAAATACGATGCCGCCGATCCGACTTGGCCCGACCGCGACCGCTTCGTGCTGTCCGCCGGGCACGGCTCGATGCTGCTCTACGCGCTTCTGCATCTGACCGGTGTCGAAGGCATGGGCCTCGACGAGCTGAAGCGCTTTCGCCAGCTCGACTCCAAGACGCCCGGCCATCCCGAGAACTTCATGACTCCCGGCGTCGAGACCACCACGGGGCCGCTCGGCCAGGGTATCGCCTCGGCGGTCGGCATGGCGCTCGCCGAGCGCATCCTCAATGCGCAGTTCGGCGACGCGCTGGTCGATCACCACACCTACGTGCTCGCGTCCGACGGCGACCTGATGGAAGGCGTCAGCCAGGAGGCGATCGCGCTGGCCGGCCACCTCAAGCTGAACCGCCTGATCGTCCTGTTCGACGACAATGGCATCTCGATCGACGGCCCTCTCTCGCTGGCCGATTCCGTCGACCAGGTGAAGCGCTTCGAGGCCGCCGGCTGGCGCGCCCTGCGCGTCGACGGCCACGACGCCAAGGCCATCAGCCGCGCCATCTCGCGGGCCAGGAAATCCGACCGTCCGACGCTGATCGCCTGCAGGACCACGATCGGCTACGGCGCTCCCAGGAAGGCCGGCACCTCGAAGGCGCACGGCGAGCCGCTGGGCGGCGAGGAATTGGCCGGCGCCAAGGCCGCCCTGAACTGGGCGCATGGTCCCTTCGAGATTCCCGACGGCATCCGCGCCGCCTGGAAGCGGGCGGGGCGGCGCGGCCGGCGCGAGCATCGCGCCTGGGCGAAGCGGCTCAAGAGCGCGCCGGAGGTCCAGCGCACCGAATTCGAGCGCCGCATCAAGGGAGAGTTGCCGCAAGGCCTCGCCGAGGCGCTGGCGCGCCACAAGCAGCGCCTCGTCGCCGAGCCGCAGACCATGGCGACGCGCAAGGCGAGCGAGCTGGCGCTCGAGGTGATCACCGAGATCATGCCGGAGCTCGTCGTCGGCTCGGCCGACCTGACCCCGTCCAACAACACCAAGACCAAAAGCCTGAGCGCGATCGCGCCGGGGTCTTATGGCGGCCGCTACATTCATTACGGCATCCGCGAGCACGGCATGGCGGCGGCCATGAACGGCCTCGCGCTGCATCGTGGCTGCCGGCCGGCCGGCGCGACCTTTCTGGTGTTCACCGACTACGCCCGTCCGGCCATGCGCATCGCGGCGCTGTCGAGCACCCCGTCGATCTACGTGATGACGCACGATTCCATCGGCCTCGGCGAGGACGGGCCGACGCATCAGCCGATCGAGCATCTGGCGGCGCTTCGGGCCATGCCCAACATGCGCGTGTTGCGGCCCGCCGACGCCATCGAGACGGCCGAATGCTGGCAGCTTGCGCTCGAGCGCCGGGACGGACCGACCCTGCTCGCCCTGACCCGCCAGAACCTGCCGCAGGTGCGCACCAGCGCCGGCGACGGCAACCTCTGCGCCGCCGGGGCCTACGAGCTCTCGCCCGCGCCGGACGGGAGTGCCAAGGCGACTTTGTTCGCCTCGGGTTCCGAGGTGGAGATTGCCCTCGGTGCGCAAAAACTGCTCACCGAGCGGGGCATGGCGGCGCGCGTCGTATCCGTGCCCTCGCTCGAGCTGTTCCTGAGCCAGCCCGACGACGTGCGGCGGCGCGTGGTCGGCGACGCCCCGGTCAAGGTCGCCGTCGAGGCGGCGGTGCGCTGGGGCTGGGATGCCGTGATCGGCGCCGATGGCCTGTTCGTGGGCATGACGGGCTTCGGCGCGAGCGCCCCCTACAAGGATCTTTACCGTCATTTCGGAATCACGCCCGAGGCGGTGACCGAGAGGGTGCTCAGGACGCATAATTTATGACACAAGGCCCAGCTTTCGCCCGCATGGCGCGTTATCGGGGCGGCACGAAGGAGTAGGCGGACATGACGGTCAAGGTGGCGATCAACGGTTTCGGGCGCATCGGGCGCAACATCCTGCGCGCCATCGTCGAGAGCGGGCGCAAGGACATCGAGGTCGTCGCGGTCAACGACCTCGGGCCGGTCGAGACCAACGCCCACCTTCTGCGCTTCGATTCCGTGCATGGCCGCTTCCCCAGCGAGGTCGGGGTCGACGGCGACTCGCTCGTGGTCGACGGCCGCAAGATCAGGGTGACCGCGATCAAGAATCCCGCCGAGCTGCCGCACAAGAACCTTGGCGTCGACGTTGCCATGGAATGCACGGGCATCTTCACTTCGAAGGACAAGGCCAAAGCCCATCTCGACGCCGGCGCCAGGCGCGTCCTGGTTTCGGCCCCGGCCGACAACGCCGATCTCACGGTGGTCTATGGCGTCAACCACGACAAGCTCACGAAGAACCACCTCGTGGTCTCAAATGCCTCGTGCACGACCAACTGCCTCGCGCCCGTCGCCAAGGTGCTCAACGACGCGGTCGGCATCGAGAAGGGCTTCATGACGACGGTACACTCGTACACCAACGACCAGCCTTCGCTCGACCAGATCCACAAGGACCTCTACCGCGCGCGCGCGGCCGCTCTCTCGATGATCCCGACCTCGACGGGCGCCGCCAAGGCGGTCGGCCTCGTTCTGCCGGAGCTGAACGGCAAGCTCGACGGCACCGCCATCCGCGTTCCGACTCCGAACGTCTCGGTGGTCGACTTCAAGTTCATCGCCAAGCGGCAGACCTCGAAGGACGAGATCAACGACGCCATCAAGCGCGCCGCCGAGCAGCAGCTCAAGGGCATCCTCGGCTACACGACTGTCCCCAACGTCTCGATCGACTTCAACCACGATCCGCATTCGTCGGTGTTTCACATCGACCAGACCAAGGTGTTGGACGGAACGCTGGTGCGCGTGATGTCGTGGTATGACAACGAATGGGGCTTCTCGAACCGCATGGCCGACACGGCCGTGGCGATGAGCAAGCTGATCTGAGCATCGACGCCACGATGGGTGATCCTGCGACATCGCCGCGTGTGGAGCCGAGCCTTGGCCCGGCGCCTGTCTCGTCTGTTCAGAGCGGCGAAATGCGTGCAGCCGCGGCTCCCGGTTCGCTTCCCGAGACCGCAGCCAGTCCAGCCACGCCCGCCGCGGCCTCGGAGCTGACGGGCCGTCACGGAGTCGATCAGCTTTCGCGAATCGAGGACAAAGCTGCTCGCATCGAGGAGAAATACGCACGCGCGGAAGCGCTGCTGCAACGTCTCGAAGCGAGCGTCGGGACGGCGACCAGCCGCATGCATCACGTTGCCAGCCATGCCGATCTGATGGCCGTGCGCGACCAGGTGACGGCGACGGCCGCGCGCGTGCGGCGGCTGCCCGGCCTCACGGCGCTGGCCTTGACCGCGATCGTGACGTCGCTGCTCACCGCGGCGCTCGTCCTCGTGCTTCAGCGTTATGGATTGGGCTGGGTTCTTCCGCGATGAATTTTCGCACGCTCGACGACGTCGACGTAAAGGGCAAACGCGTTCTCGTCCGCATCGACCTCAACGTGCCGATGCAGAACGGGCGCGTCGCGGACAGGACCCGCATCGAGCGGGTGCTGCCGACCATCCAGGAATTATCGCGCAAGGGCGGCAGGGTGATCCTGCTGTCGCATTTCGGCCGGCCCAAGGGCCGTGACGCGAAGGACTCGCTGAAACCGCTCGCCGCCGAGCTGTCCGAGCAACTGGGGCGGCGCGTGGCTTTCGTGGCCGACTGCGTCGGCGACGACGTTACCAAGAGCGCGAAAGCCATGAAGGACGGCGACGTCCTGCTCCTCGAGAACACGCGCTTTCACGCCGGCGAGGAGAAGAACGACAAATCCTTCGTCCAGGAGCTGGCGAAGAACGGCGACATCTACGTCAACGACGCGTTTTCGGCCGCGCACCGTGCCCACGCCTCGACGGAAGGTCTCGCACACGCGCTGCCCGCCTATGCAGGCCGGGCGATGCAGGCGGAACTGGAGGCGCTCGGCAAGGGCCTCGATGCGCCGCGCCGCCCGGTGGTGGCGGTGGTCGGCGGTGCCAAGGTTTCCACCAAGATCGATCTTCTCGAAAACCTGGTCGGCAAGGTCGAGGCGCTCGTGATCGGCGGCGGCATGGCGAACACGTTTCTGCATGCCATCGACATCGGCATCGGTCGG
This sequence comes from Beijerinckiaceae bacterium, assembly GCA_036556825.1. GTDB lineage: Bacteria > Pseudomonadota > Alphaproteobacteria > Rhizobiales > Beijerinckiaceae > JAJKJG01. The sequence goes on along the minus strand of DATBIR010000233.1, from coordinate 9,795 downwards.
TCCCTGGCGGAGCCGGACCTTGCGGCCACGGCGCAACGCATCATGGACCGCGCACGCGAGAAGAACTGCGCCGTGATCCTGCCGGTCGACGCAGTCGTGGCCCATGAGTTCAAGGCCAACGCCCCCCATCGCACCTATGGCATCGACGCCATTCCGGCCGACGGCATGATCCTCGACGTCGGCTCGCAGTCGGTCGAGCGCATCAATGCGGCCATCAACGAGGCCGCCACGCTGGTATGGAACGGGCCGCTGGGCGCCTTCGAGCTGACGCCGTTCGACCAGGCGACTGTGGCGGCCGCCCGGCATGCGGCCGAGCGGACGCAGGCCGGCAAGCTCGTCTCCGTCGCCGGCGGCGGCGACACCGTGGCCGCGTTGAATCACGCCGGCATCGCCGACCAGTTCACCTACGTGTCGACGGCGGGCGGCGCCTTTCTCGAATGGCTGGAAGGCAAGCCGTTGCCGGGCGTCGCCGCCTTGAGGCAGAATTGACAACAAGTGCAACGCTTAAATCCAGGGAGCATGCCATGAATCTCGACCAGTTGAGCAAGGTCGCCGAGGCGATGGTGAAGCCCGGCAAGGGCATTCTGGCCGCCGACGAGAGCTCCGGCACGATCGCCAAGCGTTTCGAGGCGATCGGCGTCGACTCGACCGCCGATAACCGCCGCGATTATCGCGAGCTGCTGTTCCGCTCGAGCGAGGCGATGCGCAACCACATCTCCGGCGTGATCCTCTATGACGAGACCATCCGTCAGAAGGGCAAGGACGGCACGGCGCTGGTCAAGCTGATCGAGCAGGCCGGCTCGATCCCGGGCATCAAGGTCGACAGCGGCGCCAAGCCCCTGCCCTCCTGCCCCGGCGAGACGATCACCGAGGGCCTCGATGGCCTGCGCGAGCGGCTCAAGGAGTATTACGGCCTCGGCGCGCGCTTCGCGAAGTGGCGGGCGGTCATCGACATCGGCGAAGGCATCCCCACCTGGACAGCCGTGAAGGCGAACGCCCATGCGCTCGCCCGCTATGCGGCCTTGTGCCAGGAGGCGGACATCGTGCCGATCGTCGAGCCGGAAGTGCTGATGGACGGCGCGCACGACATCGAGCGCTGCGCCGAGGTCACCGAGTTCGTCCTCAAGACGGTCTACTGGGAGCTTTACGAGGCCCGGGTCGTGCTCGAGGGCACGGTGCTGAAGCCGAACATGGTGATCCCCGGCAAGAAGTCGCCGAAGAAGGCCTCGGTCGAGGAGGTTGCGCAACGCACCATCCAGATCCTCAAGCGCTGCGTTCCTGCCGCCGTCCCGGGCATTGCGTATCTGTCCGGCGGCCAGTCCGACGAGGATGCGACCGCGCATCTCGACGCAATGAACCGCATCGGCGGCTTTCCGTGGAAGATGACCTTCTCGTATGGCCGCGCCCTGCAGGCCGCGCCGCAGAAGGCGTGGTCCGGCAAGCCCGAGAACGTCGCCGCGGCGCAGCGCGCCTTCTCGCACCGGGCCAAGATGAACGGCCTCGCGACGCTCGGGCAGTGGAAGAACGATCTCGAGAAGATCGCGGCCTGATCAGGCTTTGCCGGGATCAAAGGCCGTAACGACGGGCGACGATGGGGCCGCGTCAGCGGCCTCATTGCCAGCTGCTTCTACAGTCCTGATCCGGCAAAGTGGTCCGCGCTTGGCCGAAAAGGGCTTGTCCCGGACTTGATCCGGGATCATGCGATGCAATGGAATGAAGAACATGATCGATTCAATCTGAATTGATCATGCTCTAAGACAGCACATGCCCGAGCCCGCCGCTCGTCTCTATCTCATCACGCCTTTGCTCGCCGAGGTGGATAGCTTCGCGCCACGATTGCGTGCCGCCTGCGCGGCCGGCGACGTGGCCGCCGTTCTGGTGCGGCTGGAGCTCGCCGACGAGCGCACGCTGGTTAATCGCGTAAAGGCCCTCGCCCCTGCGGCGCAGGACAACGGCACCGCCGTGATCATCGCGGCCGAAGGTGAGGCCGATCTCACCACCATTGCCGTGCGCGGCGGCGCCGACGGCGTGCATGTCGGCGGCGACGCCGCCGAGGCGCGGCGCGCGCGCGAGCGGCTCAAGGACGAGCGGATCGTCGGCGCCGGCAACATCCGGTCCAAGCACGACGCCATGGGCGCAGGCGAGGCCGGCGTCGATTATGTGCTGTTCGGCGAGCCCCGTGACGACGGTTCCGTGCCGCCGCTTGCGGCCGTGATCGAGCGCGCCGCCTGGTGGGCGGAAATCTTCGAGACCCCCTGCGTCGCCTATGCGCCGAGCCTCGACGCCGTCTCGCAACTGGTGGCCACCGGCGCCGAATTCGTGGCGCTCGGCGACGCCGTGTGGACGCACGCCGAAGGCCCCGCCGCGGCGGTCGCCGCCGCCCTCGGCTGTTGTGGCGCCAAGGCGGGCGGCTGATGCGCAGCCGCGGATTTTTCGCCGTCACGCTCGCCGTGACGCTCGCCTCCGGCGCATTGGCGCAGACCGGCGCGCCGGCCAAGCCGCAGCCGGCCGGCCCGCCGAAGCCGCAAGCACAGATGGCGACAGGCGCAGTTCCCGATCTCGCCTATGCGGCCTACCAGCGCGGGCTCTATGTCGCGGCACGCAGCGAGGCGCTCGCCCGGATCGGGAACAACTCCGGCGATGCAGCGGCTCTGACCCTGCTCGGCGAACTCTTCAACCAGGGTCTCGGGGTGGCTCAGGATCCCGTGAAGGCCGCGGAGTGGTACAGGCGCGCGGCCGGCCATGGCGATGCGCGCGCGCTCGCGGCCCTCGGCCTGATGGCGCTCGACGGCCGCGGCATGGCGAAGAACCCGCAGCAGGGCAAGGCCTGGCTCGAGCAGGCGGCCGCCAAGGGCGAGCCGGTTGCGGCCTACAATGTTGCGCTGCTCCTCCTGTCGAGCGGCGCAGGCGACGATCTGCGGCGCGCCGTGGACCTGCTCCGGTCCGCCGCTCTGGCGGAGATCGGTGATGCGCAGCACGCGCTCGGCGTCCTTTACCTGCGCGGCCGCGGCGTCGAGCGGGATTCCGTCGAGGCGGCGCGCTGGCTGCGCAAGGCGGCCGACAACGGCAACACCGCCGGCGAGGTCGAATACGCGATCCTTCTGTTCAATGGCGACGGGGTGACGGCCGACGAGGCGCTGGCCGCCCGCTACTTCCGCCGCGCCGCCGTCAAGGGCAACGCCGTCGCCCAGAACCGCCTCGCCCGCCTCTATGTCGTCGGCCGGGGCGTGCCCAGGAACCTCGTCGAGTCGGCGGTCTGGCATCTCATCGCCTCCGGCCAAGGCCTCACGGACAACTGGTTGGACTCGGCCCTGCGCGATCTCTCCGCCGAAGACCGCGCCAAAGCCGAGCGGCTTGCAGCTCAACGTGCTGGACTCTTGTAAGTCTATCCCTCATTCGCCAGTTGGCTGGCTCACTTCCCAATCGCCGGAAACCGAAACGATGATCCGCTCCCCCTTGATGACGGTGATGACCGACGCGGTCATAAAAGCCGCGCGCGCCCTCAAGCGCGACTTCGGCGAAGTCGAGAACCTGCAGGTGTCGCGCAAGGGACCAGGCGATTTCGTCTCCGCCGCCGACCGCCGCGCCGAGCAGATCCTGCGCGATGCGCTGCAGAAGGCGCGTCCCGGCTATGGCCTCGTGATGGAGGAGGAAGGCGTCATCGAGGGGCCCGACAAGACGCACCGCTGGCACATCGACCCGCTCGACGGCACCACCAACTTCCTGCACGGCCTGCCGCATTTCTGCATCTCGGTGGGTCTCGAGCGCGAGGGAACGCCGGTGGCCGGGGTCATCTACGACCCGATCAAGGACGAGATGTTTACTGCCGAGAAGGGCAAGGGCGCCTTCCTGAACAACCACCGTGTGCGTGTTGCCAGCCGTCGCAGCATGGCCGACGCGCTTGTCATCTGCGGCATCCCGCATGCCGGCCGCGGCAATCATGGGCTGTTCCTGCGCGAGGTCAGCACCGTCATGGCGGCCTGCGCCGGGGTGCGGCGCCTCGGCTCGGCCGCGCTCGACCTCGCTTACGTGGCCTGCGGCCGCGCCGACGCCTATTGGGAACGCGGTCTCAATTCCTGGGACATCGCCGCGGGGATCGTGCTGCTGCGCGAAGCCGGCGGCTATGTCTCCGACGTGGACACCCCCGCCGACCCGCTGGTCACGGGCTCGCTCGCCTGCGGCAACGAGGTCCTGCACCGCGAACTTGTCGCGCTTCTCGGCCGGGCCGGCCGTTGACGGCCGGGCGCGCTTGCGCCATGCCCGGAAGCGGGAAGCGGGGCCCCGCTTGATCGTCTGCGCGGAGGCAGCCACAGTGAGCCGGCATGCTCGAGAGAATCGACCCAAGCGTTGAAACGCCGCCTCTGACGCCGCCGCGGCGCTATCTCGTTCGCATGACGGTGTTCCTGGTTCTTGTCGGCTTCCTCGCCTTCATCCTGTACCGGCAGCTCTGGTCCGCCTTCCTGGCCAATCCCGGACTCAACGGCCTGATCCTGGCCGTCATGCTCGTCGGCATCGTGCTGGCCGTGCGCCAGGTGTGGCGGCTCTTCGGCGAGGTCCGCTGGGTCAACGACCTGCACAACGAGACGCTGATGCCGCCGGACACGCCGGTGCTGCTCGCCCCGATGGCAGGGCTGATCGCCAGCCGCGCCAACCGCGCCACCCTGTCGGTCTCGACGACCCGGCTGCTTCTGGACTCGGTCGCCGGGCGCCTCGACGAGAGCCGCGAGCTGGTCCGCTATCTGGCGGGCCTTCTGGTCTTTCTCGGCCTGCTCGGCACCTTCTGGGGTCTGATCGACACGGTCGGCTCGGTCGGGCGTGTGATCCAGTCGATGCGCACCGGCCAGGACGCCGGCGTGATGTTCGACGAGCTCAAGAGCGGGCTTGCCGCCCCGCTGCAAGGCATGGGCCTGTCGTTCTCGGCGTCCCTGTTCGGCCTCGCGGGCTCGCTGATCCTCAGCTTCCTGGAGCTCCAGGCCAGCCAGGCGCAAAGCCGCTTCTACACCGAGCTCGAGGACTGGCTGGCCGACACCGCGACGGTCGAGCGGCCGCTCGAGATCGGTCAGCGCGGTGCCCCGACCGACCTGACGGCGGCGCTCAACAAGCTCACCGCGGCGGTCAATGACGGCGCCAGCGGCCGCGCCGCCACCCAGGCCATGGCCAACCTCGCCGAGGGCATTCAGGGCCTGGTGCAGCATATGCGCGCCGAGCAGCAGATGATCCGCGACTGGGTCGAGGCCCAGGCGGCGCGCGAGAAGGAGCTGAAGCAGATCCTCGAGCGCCTGGGTCGCGAGAGGATCAGCTGAGATGCCCGTCGGCGTCAAAGCCATGCGCCGCGAGCGCAGCATCAATTATTGGCCGGGCTTCGTCGACGCCCTGTCGACCTTGCTGCTCGCCATCACCTTTCTGCTCTCGGTTTTCATGGTGGCCCAGTTCTTCCTGGCCCAGGAGATCACCAGCCGCGAGACGGTGCTCGAGCGTCTCAACCGCCAGATCAACGAGCTCACCGACCTGCTCGCCCTCGAACGGTCGAACCGGCGCACCGTCGAGCAGAATCTCGCGACCCTGCAAAGCACGCTGCAATCGGCCGAGCAGGAGCGCGGCCGCCTGCAAGGCATGCTCCAGTCGGGCCAGGGGGCGGAGACGCGAGCCAGCGAACTCGGCCAGCAGATCGAGATCGAAAAACAGGCGACGGCGCGGGCGCTCAGCCAGGTCGAGCTTCTCAACCAGCAGATCGCGGCCATGCGCCGCCAGCTCGCCGCCCTCGAAGAGGCGCTCACCGCGTCCGAGGCGCGCGACCGCGAGAGCCAGGCGCGCGTCGCCGATCTCGGCAGCCGGCTCAACGTCGCGCTCGCCCAGAGGGTGCAGGAACTTGCCCGCTACCGGTCCGATTTCTTCGGCCGTCTCCGCCAGATCCTCGGCACCCGGCCGGACGTCCGCATCGTCGGCGACCGTTTCGTGTTCCAGTCCGAGCTGTTCTTCGCGCCCGGGCAGGCCATCCTGCGCCCGGAGGCCTCCGGCGAGCTCGACCGCATGGCGACGCTGCTGCTCGAGCTCGAGCGCCAGATTCCGCCGGATATCGCCTGGGTGCTGCGCGTCGACGGCCATACCGACGTGCGCCCGATCAACACCTCCCAGTTCCCCTCGAACTGGGCGCTATCCGCGTCGCGCGCCATCGCGGTGGTGCAATATCTGATCGGCAAGGGCGTGCCGCCGCAGCGCCTCGTCGCCGCCGGCTTCGGCGAGTTCCAGCCCCTCGATCTCGGCACGACCGAGGACGCCTACGCCCGCAACCGCCGCATCGAGCTCAAGCTGACGGAACGGTAGACCTCCCCCCTGGTGGCGGAGGTAATCCTACTCTGCCGCCGTTCGCGTCGGGTCGTCGGGCGAGGTGAATTGCAGGCTCGCCAGCCGCGCATAGAGCCCGCCCCTGGCCAGCAATGCCTCGTGCGTGCCCTCCTCGACAATGCGGCCGTGGTCGATCACGAGGATGCGGTCGGCGGAGCGCACGGTGGCGAGCCGATGGGCGATGACCAGTGTCGTGCGTCCGTGCATCAGACGGTCGAGGGCCACCTGCACGGCCCGTTCACTTTCCGCATCGAGGGCCGAGGTTGCCTCATCGAGGAGAAGGATCGGCGCGTCCTTGAGGATCGCCCGGGCGATGGCGATGCGCTGACGCTGGCCGCCCGACAGCGTCACCCCACGCTCCCCGATGCGCGTGTCGTAGCCCTCGGGAAGGGCCTGGATGAAGGCGTCAGCGGAAGCGAGCTCGGCCGCCTGCCGCACCTCCTTCTCGCTGGCGTCGGGGCGCCCATAGCGGATGTTGTCGAGCACGCTCGCCGCAAAGATCGTCGGCTCCTGTGGCACCAGCGCCATGCGCCTGCGCAGATCAATCGGGTCGACGTCGGTCGCCGGAAAGCCGTCGACGAGCACCATCCCCTGCTGCGGGTCGTAGAAGCGAAGCAGCAGCTGGAGCACGGTGCTCTTGCCGGCCCCCGATGGGCCGACGAGCGCCAGCCGCTCGCCAGGATGGGCCTGGAACGAGAGCCCGTGCAGCGCCGCCTGTTCACTGCGCGTCGGATACGAGAAATGCACGTCCTTGAAGACCACCTTGCCGATCGGCGGGTCGGGCAGGTGCCGCGGCTCGCCGGTCGTGACGATCCCGGGCCGCGCGTTGAGGATCTCGCCGAGTCGCTCCGCCGCGCCGGCCGCCTGCGCCAGCTCGCCGTAGACCTCCGACAGCTGCCCCAGGGAGCTCGCCGCGAACACCGCGTAGAGCACGAATTGCGAGAGCCGCCCGGCGGTCATCTGGCCGGCGAGCACATCCTGCGCGCCGTACCACAACACGCCGACGACACTGGCCGACACCAGGAAGATCGCGGTGCCGGTGAGGATGGCGCGCCCCTTGGTCGATGTCCTCGCCGCCTCGAAGGCGTCGCGCGAGGCCGTGTCGAACCGCTCGGCCGTCGCCGCTTCCATTCCGAATGCCTGCATGGTGCGGACGGCGCCGACCGCCTCGGTGGCGTAGGCGGCGGCATCGGCCAGCCGGTCCTGGGCGACGCGCGAGCGCCGGCGCACGGAGCGGCCCGACATGACCAGCGGCAGCACGATGAGTGGGATCGCCAGAAGCACCAGGCCGGACAGCTTGGGGCTGGTCCAGATCATCATGACCACGGCACCGAGGAACAGGACGGAGTTGCGCAAGGCGACCGAGACGCTCGCCCCGAAGGCCGACTTGACCTGGGTGGTGTCGGCCGTGAGCCGCGAGACGAGGTCCCCGCTCCTGGCAGCGTCGAAGAAGGCCGGGTCGAGCCGCGTCAGGTGGCGGAACACGGCGGCGCGCAGATCGGCAACCACCTGCTCGCCCAGGGTGATCACGAAGTAGTAGCGGAGCGCGCTGCCGGTCGCGAGCGCGGCCACTACCACGATCAGAACCCCGAAATAGGCGTCGATGAGGTGGCCGCTGCCCGCCGAGAATCCGTGGTCGATGACCCGGCGCACGGCGATCGGGACGGCAAGGGTCGCGGCGGAGGCCACGAGCAGGGCCGCGAGCGCGGCGGCGATCCGGCCGCGGTGCGCCAGGGCAAAAGGCACGAGCGGCCTCAGGGCGCTGAGGGCCGCCTTGGGGCGTATGAGAGCGGCGTCGTTGGCCATGGCGGCTCGGTTTCCGTGCGCCTCGCGAGTCGGCTTGTTTCAAGGCCCCAGGTGGGGTATAGCGCCGCGATCTTTCAAGAAAACCCTGACCGACCGCTGCTGGCCGCCGTCATGGCTGGCGCCCGAGGATTCTGCAATGGCCAAGAAAACGACCGAGCATCCCGATTACCACTACATCCGCGTCACCATGACCGACGGCAGCGAATATGTGACCCGCTCGACCTGGGGCAAGGAAGGCGACAGCCTGCACCTCGATATCGATCCGAGAACGCATCCCGCATGGACCGGCGGTCAGCAGCAGTTGCTCGACCGCGGCGGCCGCCTGTCGCGCTTCAACTCGCGCTTCGGCAATCTCGGCCTGGCGAAGAAGTAATTTAATCGCTCCGCGATTTGTCGTCCCGGGCGGGCAAGCGAACGCGGGTCGTTCCGAGTTCGGCGCCCTCAGGAAAGCAAGTCCGAAACTTCCGACTTGCGCCGAGGCCCCCGGGATCTCGATCTCAAGAAACAAAAACCCCGGCCTTTCGCCGGGGTCTTGCATTCCTGTCGCAGAGCTAAATTCTCTAGCGCCTCATTCCTCGCCGAAGGCCGAGCGGATCAGCGAATGTTGCAGGGCAACCGGGCTGTGCCGGCTGCCGGGCAGCGGCAGATCGTCGGAGATCAGCTGGTCGAGATGAAGGATTCGGGCATGCATGCGGCCGGTAAGCCCGATCAGCTCCCTGAGACGCTCCGGCAGCGCGTCGATTTCGTTCGGCGCATTTGCTGGTTCCTGGACGCTCAGGCGGACGCGGTTCTTCTCCTGCATGGCCTGGGTCGTGGTGATCTCGCCTTCGGCAACGGCCCGCTGCACCAGCAGCCACGAAGCGATCTGCATCAGGCGCGTCGTCAGGCGCATGCTCTCGCTGGCATAGGTGAGAGCCGTCTGCCGGCTCAGCTTGCGTGACTCCTCCCGCCCCGGCCCGTCGAGATAGGCCGCGGTCTCCTCGACCAGGCCCATGCCGTCACGGAACAGGGTCCGGAACGCATCGGATTGCACGAAAGTCTTCCCGAACGGGACCGGATCGGTTTCGTCCCTGAACATGAGTTCGGCTTCGTTCACGCACCTGCCTCCTTACGCCGGCCGTCTGAGTCGGGAGCGCCGCCCGCTCTCCCCGGCCGCCAGGCAATTTAACTCCGATCGCCCTGTCGCGTCTCGCGTATGATGATCGTGAGGTTAACGGCGCTGATCCAATTAGCCAAAAAAAGAGCCGCCTTGCGGCGGCCCAAAGTCATAACAGGGAGGCGTCAAACAGAGTGGACAGGAGCCACTCGACATCCAGAAGACTGGATAGGCTTGCTTATAAATTGGAATCCTTAAGAGAAGGTTAAGGGTGAACATTCCGTCTGCGCGATCGCAAAAATTTTCGTTTCACGATTTGAAGAAGGCGCTCGCCGCATCGCGCGAGGCCTCCTTGCGCGCTCGTGCTTCCTTGAGCCGCTCGATCTCGCGCTGCAACAGCTCGACGCGTTCATCGAGCTCGGCGATGGAAAGCACCGAAAGGTCCTGACCCATTTCATGGGCCGGCGGCTTTGGACGGGGCCGTTCATCGGCAAGAAGGTCGATCGCCATGCTTCCTCCTGTCACGGATCGAGCCCCCAAACTAAGTC
>DATBIR010000232.1:0-13059 GCA_036556825.1 Beijerinckiaceae bacterium | reverse complement strand
CAGGGCGAAATTCTGGGCCAGCGGCGACAGGCCGGGGTAGAAGCCCGACGTGTATTCGATGTTGGTGACGTAGCCGTCCGACCACTCGACCATGAATTGTACCCTGATGCTCGCCGCCACAGCTTAGAGGGGAATCCGCCGGCGAACAGCCCTGCCGGCGCGCGGACGTCATTCAAGGTTGACGCCAGGCGGCAGGGCGGGCGTCCAGACTTGATATGGAGGGGGGAGCCCGATGGCTCGGCGTCACCGCTGCCAGGGCGGCAGCGCTGGCGTGAACGGGCTCGGGGGCTGCGGCGCAGGCGCGGGCTCTTCGGCCGCGGCCTCCGTGACGACCGATGCGCTTGCCGCGGCTGCGGCGCGGGCCGGTGAGGCTGCGCGGCCGGCGCTGCGGGTGACGCCGAAATCGATATGCACGACGCCGCTCTTGTAGCTCTCGACGCTGGAGATTGTGGAGCGGCCGCGCAGATACGTCTTGATGGCGTCGACGCGGTGCCGGTCTGGCTTGAAATCGACGGCGCGGCAATCGAGGTGGAATTTCTCGCGCGCGCTGCCGGCACTGTGATTGCCGGTCATGTGCTTGTTCGTCGAGACGATCGTGATCGGGCCGAATTGCGCGCCGACATCGGCAAGCAGCGCCCGGATGTCGTCGGGCAGGCAATCGGTGGGGGCATTTGCATTGACCGCAACCGAACGACGGGTGGTGGCGGCCTGAAGCGCCGCGGTCCCGGCTTGCGCGCCCGTGGCCGGCGACGGCGCGGGCGCCGCGGGCGCCGCGACTTGGCGCGGCGGCGGTACGACGGCCGCAACGCTCGCCGTCACGGCCGGGCCTTCGGGCGGCGCGCTGCTGTCCTGTGACACCGGCACTTCTGCGAACAGGGACCGCACCGGCGCGCTCGGCACGTTACTCACATTGGCGCCGCTGTCAGGCGCGGCCGATGCAACCGGCTGGCTCGCAGTAGGAGAGGGGGCGCGGCTTGTGGATTGGGTGGCGATGTCGGGGCTTCGCCCCGGATCCGGGGTGGACGGCTTCGCTGCGCTGTCGAGGGCTCGCGCGACCTGCAGTGCCTCGCCTTTGCCATTGGATGCCGCAGAATACCCGCCATTGCCGTTCTTCGACCTGTCGAGCACCGCGATGACGCCGGTTCCGACCAAGGCAAGCAGCGCGGCCCCCAGGTAATACCACGGCGACAGGGGAACGCGACGGCGACGTTGCGCACGCGGAGGATGGCGCATGCTCAGAGGCGGCGACACAATACTCAACTCCCCCACCGTCGGCCGGGCGGCCATGCACGGGCCGTCCCGATCGGCGTCTCCAGTCAAGGTAAAGAGGGGTTTACCATTGCGGCGAGACTATGTCAGGCACCCCGGCAGGGCCTCGCGGGGCGAGATAAATCTTCGACGCCCCGAACCCAACCGGGCGAAAACCCGTTGCGCATTGGGGACGGGGTTGCGGCGTGGCGCAACCCCGTCTGGCGGCCTGCAGACGGGATCCTGGCGGCCGCCCGCTGCTCGATCCTGCACGCTGCGGACGGCGGCTTGAGCTGCACCCGCGGCCATGCTAGCGGCGCGCCGCCATGGTGGGGACAAAGAGGCGCCAATGCTCGGTTGGTTTCGGGCGATCATGCCCAAGGAAACGCAGTTCTTCGACCTCTTCGAGCGCCATGCGCAGACGCTCGTCGCCGGAGCGGAAGCGCTGCGCGCGCTGCTCGAGGGCGGCGACAACGTCCAGCGCTATTGTGAGATCATCATCGAGCGCGAGAACGACGCCGACGCGATCACGCGCGAGGTGTTGATGGCGGTCCGGCGCACCTTCATCACGCCCTTCGACCGCGGCGACATCCAGAGCCTGATCACGTCGATGGACGACGCCATCGACCAGATGCACAAGACGGTGAAGGTGATCACGTTGTTCGAGGTGCGCAGCTTCGACCCGCCGATGCGCGAGATGGGCGATATCATCATGCAGGCGGCGAAGCTGACGGCGGAAGGGCTGCCCTTGCTGAGGGCGATCGGCAAACATTCCGCCGAGCTGAGCGGGCTGGCGGAGGAGATCACCCGCGTCGAGGAACGGTCGGATCAGCTGTACGACCAGGGTAGGAAGCAGCTTTTCCAGGCCAACCGGCATGGCGACGTCATGGCTTTCCTCGTCGGCACCGAGATCTACGAGCATCTCGAGAAGGTCGTCGACCGGTTCGAGGACGTTGCCAACGAGATCAGCGCGATCGTGGTCGAGCACGTCTGAGGCGAGAGCTCAAGTCATGGACGCAACGCTCGCCCTGCCGATCCTGATCGCGCTCGTCGCCGTCGCCCTCCTGTTCGATTTCCTCAACGGCCTGCACGACGCTGCCAACTCGATCGCGACGATCGTGTCGACGCGCGTGCTGCGGCCGCAATATGCGGTGATCTGGGCGGCCTTCTTCAACTTCATCGCCTTCCTGTTCTTCGGCGCGGCCGTCGCGCAAACGGTCGGCAAGGGCATCGTCGCCGCCGACGTGGCCGACCCGCGCGTGATTTTCGGCGCGCTGATGGGCGCCATCACCTGGAACGTGATCACCTGGGTCGGCGGCATTCCCTCGAGCAGCTCGCACGCCCTGATCGGCGGCCTCGTCGGGGCTGGTCTCGCCAAGGCAGGCCCGCCGGCTCTCGTCTGGAGCGGCCTGTCCAAGACGGTCGCGGCCATCTTCCTCTCGCCGATGATCGGCTTCTCCCTTGCGCTGCTGCTGGTCCTGATCGTGTCGTGGCTGTTCGTGCGCTTCTCGCCCTTCGCGGTCGACAACATCTTCCGCAGCATGCAGTTCGTGTCGGCCTCGCTGTATTCGCTCGGCCATGGCGGCAACGATGCCCAGAAGACCATGGGGATCATCACCGTCCTGCTCTATTCGCAAGGCATGCTCGGCGGCGAATTCCACGTCCCCTTATGGGTGGTGTTGGCCTGTTACGGCGCGATGGGGCTTGGAACCCTGATGGGCGGCTGGCGCATCGTCCACACCATGGGTTCCAAGATCACGCGGCTCACCCCGATGCAGGGTTTCTGCGCCGAGACCGGCGGCGCCATCACCCTGTTCATGGCGACGCATCTCGGCGTTCCGGTGTCGACAACGCAGACCATCACGGGCTCGATCATCGGCGTCGGGGCGGCGCGCAAGCTCTCCGCGGTGCGCTGGAACGTGGCCGGGGGGATCGTCGTTGCCTGGATCGTGACGCTGCCGGCGGCGGCGGTGGTGGCGGCCGCGTTTTATTGGCTTGCCGGCCTGTTTGCTTGAGGACAACTTAACCTGACTGGTCAGCTTTTCTGAATTTCGACGCTACACTGCACATCGTTCGAGGCTATATCGGCACCTGATGGGGAACTCGAAGAAGAACGGCGAGTCGCGCGGCATCCAATACGCGGCCTTGCCGTACCGGAAACGGGCCGATGGCCGCGTCGAGGTCATGCTCGTGACCTCCCGCGGCACGCGCCGCTGGGTCATTCCCAAGGGCTGGCCGATGAAAGGGCGCAAGCCCCACGCCGCGGCAGCGCGTGAGGCGCTCGAGGAAGCCGGTCTCGTCGGGCAGGTCGGAAAGGAGCCGATCGGTTCCTATTCTTACGACAAGCGGCTCAAGGGCGGGATGGCCATCCCCTGCCGGGTCGACGTCTTTCCGTTCGCCGTGAAGAGCCAGCGCAAGCGCTGGCCGGAAAAAGGCGAGCGCAGCGCCAAGTGGTTTTCGCCCGAGGAGGCCGCGGATGCCGTCGACGAGAACGAGCTCCGCGACATCTTCCGCAAGCTCGACGACCTGATCCCGGCGCCCCCGCAGCCGTGATGAGGCCGGCTGCGCCCGGCCGAACGTCTGCTTCCGGCGCCGCGCGGCTTGAGCCCGACCGTTGGAGCCATGCAGCGAGGCTGCGGAGCCGGCGGCCCCTCCACCTTTTGATCGGAGCGGGCTTTACCATGCCCGCCATCAATCTTCCCAAAACCGGTCGCTCCGTTAGACTTCGGGCCCAAGTGTGGAGTGGAGAAGAGCCATGCCGGAGATCAACCGTCGCGCCGTCCTTGCCAATGCCTGCGCGAGTCTCATGGGCGCGGCGTTCGCAGGCACCGGCACCGCCATGGCGCAGCCGCGGCTCGAGCGCCGGCCGCTGGAAGGCCGCTACACCTCGGCCTATGGGCCGATCAGGGGGGAGCCGTTTCCGGTGCCGGCAGCGCCGCTGGGGCGCATCAACCCGGCCTATCTGAGGGCCCGCGTCGCGGTCAGGACCGGCCAAGCGCCCGGCACCCTCGTGATCGACCCGAGGAGCCGCTACCTCTATCTGATCGGGGAGGGCGGCTACGCGCTGCGCTACGGGGTCGGGGTCGGGCGGCAGGGCTTTGCCTGGTCCGGCACGGCGACCATCAACAGCAAGCAGGAATGGCCCGACTGGTATCCCCCGAAGGAGATGATCCAGCGTCAGCCGGAGCTGCGGCCGCGACTTGTCGAGCTGCAGAGCGGCCTCGGCGTGCCCGGCGGGCCGCGCAACCCGCTCGGCGCCCGCGCGCTGTATCTGTGGCAGGGCAACAAGGACACGCTCTACCGCATCCACGGCACGTCCGAACCCTGGACCATCGGCACGAGCGTCTCGTCAGGCTGCATCCGCATGATCAATCAGGACGTCATCGACCTCTACGACCGCATTCCGATCGGCACACGGGTCGTGGTGCTGGGCTGAGCGGAGGCGAGGTTCTTGCCGGATCAGGCTCGAGCCGCAGCTGGCGCCGTCCGGCTCACCAAATTGCTGAAATTTAGTCGGCGAGGCCGGACCGCGCCGCGGCGGATCGCGCTGTCGGTTCCACCAAATTGCTGACAATTGCTGGATCGCGCCAAGTGCAAAGCGGGCAAAGCGGGCAAGGCGGGGAAGGCGGGGAAGGCGGGCGACGCGCGGGCGCGGGACGGGCGGCCGTTCGGGCCATGACGGCGCCGCGACCCTGTGCACAACCCTAGCAGGCATCGTGCCGTTTACAGGAACTTCAGTTGTCGCCGGCAGAGTTTCCGCCTTTCGCGCCGTCGATTGTTCGATGCATCGTTTCCGCCTCAATTACGATTGCAGCTTCGCGGCAGCCATCCTTCTCGTCAGCGCCCTGCTGGCGGGCGGCGCGTATTGGGTGGTCGATGCCAGCGTCGAGCGCATGGTGCGCAAGGACGCGGAGGCCGCCGCGCTCGGCTGGGGCAGGTATCTCGCGTCCAACCTCGCCGATCTCGAGCAGATCGCAGCTGGCGAGGCGCCGAGCCCGCAGAGCCTGCGCTTCATCGAACGGGCGCGGGTCATCGGCCAAATCTTCCGTTTCAAGCTGTTCGACGCGTCGGGCCAGCTTCGTCTCGTGTCCGACGATCTCGGCAAGCGATGGGACAACGAGCCGAAGCTGGCGATCCATAATCCGGCGGCGGCGGCGGTCATGACGACCGGCCAGCCCTATACCGAGATCAAGCACGGCAAGCCGCCGTTGCGGCCGCCGCTCTATGCCGAGACCTATCTTCCCGTGCGCATGGGCGGCCGTCCCGCGGCGATCGTCGAGGTGTATCTGAATCAGACGGACAAGCAGGCGCTGTTCCACGAGCATTTTGCGCTCGCCGGGATATCGCTGGCCATCCTGACCGCCCTGTCCTTCGGCGTCCCCGGCTGCGCGCTTTACCTGCGCTCGCGGCAGAAGAACCGGGCCGACGCGCGCGCCCGCTACCTGGCGCATCACGACGCCATGACCGACCTCCTGAACCGCGCGACCTTCGTCGAACGCCTCGACGATCTCGTCGCGGCAGCGCGCAGCAGCGGCGAGCGGATCGCGGTGCATTCCATCGACCTGGACAATTTCAAGGACCTCAACGACGCGCTCGGCCACGATGTCGGCGACGAGGTCGTCGCCATCGCGGCGCAGCGCCTGCTGGCGGCCGCCGATGAGGGCGATCTCGTCGCGCGCCTCGGTGGAGACGAGTTCGTCATCGCGCAGCGCCGCGTCGCCCACTTCTCCGACGTCGAGGCATTGGCAAGACGCGTCGTGGCGACGCTCTGCGGTCCCATGACCGTTCGTGGCCGCGACCTCGCGCCCGGCGCGAGCGTCGGCATCGCGCTCGCCCCGGACGATGGCGCCACGGCGCTCGCGTTGCTCAGGAACGCCGACCTGGCGCTTGACGCAGCCAAGGCCGCCGGTCGAAAGACGTTCCGCGCGTTCGAGCCGGCGATGGACGAGCAGCTCAAGGCCCGCCTGTCTCTCGAGACGCTGATCCGCGAGGCCACCGAGTGCGACGGCTTTGATCTGTTCTTCCAGCCCATCGTCTCCTCCGGCGGGGGAGATATCGCGGGCTTCGAGGCGCTGTTGCGTCTGCCCGACGGGGCCGGCGGCTTCATTTCGCCAACCGTCTTCGTGCCGGTGGCGGAGGAGATGGGCTTGATCGCCCGGATCGGCGAATGGGTCCTGCGTCACGCCTGCCGGGTAGCGGCGACCTGGCCGGAGCACCTTGGCGTTTCGGTCAATCTGTCGCCGAAGCAGTTCAGCGACGGCGACATTCACCAGGTCGTCAAATCCGCTCTGCGCGAAAGCGGATTGAATCCGCGGCGTCTCGAGCTCGAGATCACCGAGGGCCTGCTCCTCAAGAACACCGAGGCGGTCCTCGAGCAGCTGCGCGCCCTCAAGGCGGAGGGCGTGTCGATCGCCATGGACGATTTCGGCACGGGATATTCGAGCCTCAGCTACCTGATGCGGTTCCCGTTCGACAAGATCAAGATCGACCGCAGCTTCATGCAGGATCTCGACGCGGGCGACGGCAATGCCGCGGGCATCCTGCGCACGATCATCTCGCTCGGCCACCTGCTCAAGATGAGCGTTACGGCAGAAGGGATCGAGACCGCGACGCAGGCCGAGGTGCTGCGCGAGCTCGCCTGCGATTACATTCAGGGCTTCCACTACGGGCGGGCGGCGCCGGAACTCGACGTGGCTACCATGGTGCTGAAGGAGATCGCTCCCGGCCCGGCGGCTGCCGGTCGGGCCGCCTGACGAACACATCGTTGGCGGAGCGGGCTTCGACAGGTCCACGCGATGCAGCCAGTCGCGTGCGGCACCGAAAAGGCTTGTCCCGGACTTGGGCCGGGATCACGCGGCCCAGGAAGATGTCGAGTCAGGCCGCTTCAATCCGAAGCGTTCTCGCTCTAGAGAACACGCATGAGCCAGACCGCCACGGCCGACCCCGCCACCTATCCGCCCTTGGACGTGCTGAAACCCGTCGCACAAGGCGTGTGGATCGTCGACAGCGGCCCCCTGCACCTCATGGGCATGCCCATGCCGGTGCGCATGACCGTGATCCGCCTGGCGGACGGCGATCTGTGGCTGCATTCGCCGACGCGCCATGACGAGGCCTTGCGCCGGGAGCTGGAACGTCATGGCCGCATCCGCCACCTGGTCGCGCCCAACAACGCGCATTGGAGCTTCGTGCAGGAATGGCAACGGCATTGCCCGGACGCCGTGACGTGGGCGGCCCCCGGTCTGCGTGACCGCGGCCAGGTGAAGAAAGCGGGCCTGCGCCTCGACCACGACCTCGTCGACCGGGCGCCGCCCGACTGGGCCGGCGAGATCGAGCAGGTCACCGTGCCGGGGGCCGGGTTTTGCGAGGTCGCCTTCTTTCACACGCCGTCGCGCACGCTCGTCCTCACCGATCTCATCGTCAATCTCGAAGCCGGGAAGCTGCCGCTGCCGATGCGCCTGATGGCGCGGCTCACGGGCGTGCTGGCGCCGGACGGCAAGGCACCCGTCTACGTGCGCCTGCTCATCCGGGCGAAACGCGTCACCGCCGCCGCCGCGGCCGCGCGCCTCGTCGCATGGCGTCCCGAGCGCGTCGTGTTCAGCCACGGCCGCTGGTTCGAGCGCGACGGCGCGGCGGCTCTCGAGCGCGCCTTCAGGTGGCTGCTGGGCTGACGGGTCACCGATGATGATGTCCCGTTCGCCCATCCTCGCGATCTGGGCGCATCGCAATTACGCGCTTCTGATGGGCGGCATGGCGCCCAACCTGCTGGCCGGCTGGATGCAGCGCGTCGGCGTCGGCTGGCTCGCCTGGGAGCTCACCCATTCCCCCGGCTGGCTCGGCGCGATCGCGGCCGCCGACTTCGCGCCGATGCTGGTCCTCGCCCCTGTGGCCGGCGCCACCGCGGACCGTGGCCACCCGCTCCGGCAGATGCAGATGGCGCAGGCCCTGATCCTGGCGCAGGCGGTCGCGCTCACGGCGCTCACATTCGCCGGTAGCATGACCATCGAGCTGCTGTTCGGGCTGTCGCTGCTGCTCGGTGTGCTGCAGCCGTTTTCGGTGGCCGCGCGTCATCTGGTGGTCCCGACGACCGTGCCGCGCGACCAGTTCGCCACCGCCATCGCGCTCGATTCGGCCATCTTCCAGACCTCGCGCTTCATCGGCCCGGCGATCGCCGGGCTGCTGATCCCGCTCGTCGGCGTCGGCGGCACCTTTGCGGCAAACGCCGTCGGCGTTGCCGGCTTTCTGCTCACGCTGTTCTGCCTCGACCTGCCGAAACCGGAGCGCAAGCGACACGGGCGGAAGCACATCCTGCAGGACATGCGCGAGGGCCTCGCCTATGTGCGCAGCCATCCGGGCATCTGGCCGGTCTTCCTGGTGCTCAGCGTCGTCTCCGTGCTGATCAGGCCGCTTCAGGACATGCTGCCGGGCTTCGCCGGCGGCGTGTTCCACGCCGGGCCCGTCGGCCTCGCCCTGCTCACGGCGAGCCTCGGCGTCGGGGCGACGATCAGCGCCACCTGGATCGCCACGCGCGGCCATGTGCGCGGGCTGGCGCGCGTCTTCGTGCTCGGCTGTCTCGGCATCTCGCTGGCGACCCTCGGCTTCGTCGCCACCGAGAAGCTATGGGTGGCGCTGGCCTTCGGCGTGCTGGTCGGCTTCACCCTGAACGCGATGTCGACGAGCACGCAGGCGCTGGTGCAGACGTCCGTCGCCGATCACATGCGGGGCCGCGTGATGAGCCTCTACACGGTGTTCTTCCGCGGCACGCCGGCCATCGGCGCCGTCGGCCTCGGGCTGCTCGCGGAGACGATTGGCCTGCGCGCCACCTTCGCCATCGCCGCCGCGATCTGCCTGGCTGCCTGGGGCGTCGCCGCAGCGCGCCAGCGCATCCTGGCCGCGGCGCTGGAAAGCGACCCGAGGCGAGCGGCGGCGGGCGGGGACTAGGGCATTTTCCGGCGAAGTGGGTCCGGTTCGCCGAAGAAAAATGCGTCTCTTAGAAAGCTGGAGCCGATTCCATGGATCTCGGGCTTGCCCGAGATCCATATCCAATGCGCGCAAGTCGGGAACACCCGACTTGCGTGATCTCGGGCTTGCCCGAGATCCATATCCAATGCGCGCAAGTCGGGAACACCCGCCTTGCGTGAGTGGAAGCGGCTCCAGGGGCGGCGTAGCTTTTCCAGCCGCTATTCGCTATTCGCTAGCCGCATCCGTCCTCCTTGGCCGTTGACCCTATGACCACAACCCCCTTGCGCATCGGCGTCGCCGGTCTCGGCACCGTCGGCGCCGCCGTCGTGCGCATCCTCGCCCGCCAGGAAAACGCCGTCGCGGCACGGAGCGGCCGCCCCGTGCGTGTCACGGCGGTGTCGGCCCGTGAGCGTGGCCGCGATCGCGGCATCGACGTCGCGCGCTACGCCTGGTTCGACGACCCGCAGGAGCTTGCCCGCTCCGGCGAGGTCGATTGCGTGGTCGAGCTGATCGGCGGCAGCGACGGCGCCGCCAGGGCGACCGTCGAGGCGGCGCTCGCCGCCGGCAAGCACGTGGTGACGGCCAACAAGGCGCTGCTCGCCAGGCATGGGCTGGCGCTTGCCCGCCTCGCCGAGGCACATGGCGTCGCGCTCGCCTTCGAGGCTTCGGCGGCCGGCGGCATCCCCGTCATCAAGACGCTGCGCGAGGCGCTGCCCGGCAACGCCATCTCGCGGCTCTACGGCATTCTCAACGGCACCTGCAATTACATCCTCACGCGCATGGAGCGGGAAGGCCTGTCCTTCGCCGAATGCCTGAAGGACGCGCAGCGGCTCGGCTATGCCGAGGCGGACCCGACCTTCGACGTCGAAGGCTTCGACACCGCCCACAAGCTCGCCATCCTGACGAGCCTCGCCTTCGGCACCGAGATCGACGCCGACGCCATCTATGTCGAAGGCATCTCCACGATCACGCCGCTCGATCTCAAGATGGCCGACGAGCTCGGCTACCGCATCAAGCTGCTCGGCGTCGCCGAGCGCGCCGGCGGCGGCATCGAGCAGCGCGTGCATCCGACGATGGTGCCGAAATCGACGTCGATCGCGCAGGTGATGGGCGTGACCAACGCCGTCACCATCGACGCGGACGCGGTGCGCGAGCTGACCCTGATCGGGCCCGGGGCCGGCGGGGAGGCGACCGCCTCGGCGGTGGTCGCCGACATCGCCGACGTGGCCAGCGGGCAGGCGGCGCCGCCCTTCGGGCGTCCGGTCGACCAGCTGGAAAAGCCCGAGCGCGCGCCGATGCAGCGGCACGAGGGCGGCTATTACATCCGCCTCACGGTTCCGGATCGTCCGGGCGCCGCGGCCGGCATCGCCACCCGCATGGCGGAGGCCGACATCTCCCTCGAAAGCATCCTGCAGAAACGCTCGGAGAGCGCCGCGACGCAGGATCCGCACGGCAAATCGGGGGCGCCGGTGCCGCTCGTCCTGATCACCTATGCGGCCACGGAGGCCGCCATCCGCTCGGCCCTCGACAAGATCGCCCAGGACGGGCTGCTCTCCGAGCCGCCGCAGGTCATCCGCATCGAGCGGGAGTAGGGGGCGTTCGGCGGGCCTCCGCGGCCCCCCGCGACGCCGACCAGCCCCCGGGGATGCCCTCGGCGCGAGGCCCGGGCGCGATTTACCACGAGCCAGCTTTCGGACTCGCCCTCGGGCCCCGCCAATGACAAAGATGCGCGTAACTTGAAGAGGAGCAATTCCCATGTCCGTCCCGATTACCGTCCATCCCGGCCAGGTCATCGAGCGCATCCTGACGCTCGAGCTGGTGCGCGTCACCGAACGCGCGGCCGTGGCCGCCGCGCGCCTGCGCGGGCGCGGCAACGAGAAGGCGGCGGACCAGGCGGCGGTCGACGCCATGCGCCGCGAGCTCAACAAGCTGCAGATCGACGGCACGGTAGTGATCGGGGAGGGCGAGCGTGACGAGGCGCCGATGCTGTTCATCGGCGAGAGGGTCGGCAACCGCAACGGCCCCAAGGTCGACATCGCCGTCGACCCGCTCGAAGGCACGACCCTGTGCGCCAAGGACATGCCGGGCTCGATCGCCGTGATGGCCATGGCCGAGGCCGGCACGCTGCTCGCGGCGCCCGACGTCTACATGCAGAAGATCGCCGTCGGGCCCGGCTACCCGAAGGGCGCCGTCGACCTCGACGCCCCGGCCGAGGAGAACATCGCCAACCTCGCCAAGGCGAAGGGCGTCAAGCCGAGCGAGATCACCGCGCTGGTCCTCGACCGGCCGCGCCATGCCGAGCTGATCAGCTCGCTGCGCAAGATCGGCGCCGGCGTGCGCCTGATCACCGACGGCGACGTCGCCGGCGTGATCTTCACCACCAATCCCGACAAGACCGGCATCGACATCTATCTCGGCATCGGCGCCGCGCCGGAAGGCGTGCTCGCGGCCAGCGCCCTGCGCTGCATCGGCGGCCAGATGCAGGGCCGCCTGATCCTCGACACGGACGAGAAGCGCGCCCGCGCCGCCACCATGGGCGTCAAGGATCCGAACAAGAAATACGACATGAACGAAATGTCGTCCGGCGACGTGATCGTCGCCGCCACCGGCGTCACCGACGGCGCTCTGCTCGAAGGCGTCAGATTCGGCCGCGACATCATCGAGACCGAGACCATCGTTTACCGTTCCGTCACCGGCACCGTGCGCAAGATCCGCGCCGAGCACCGCGAGCTCGAGAAGTTCAAGCTGGACTAAAGACCTCGCCCATCGCAAGTCGGGTGTTCCCGACTTGCGCGGTATTATGGCGCAAACGCCAGAAGGGGAATCCTAGCCCGATGGCCACCTCTTGGCCATGGAACACGAACACATCATCCACGCTATTGTGCGCAAGCATGCCGATCTGACCGGCCGCCTCAAAGAGCTGAACGAGGAAACGGCGCGCCTCAGGGACGAGATTGCGCCCATGTGCGCGGCACGCTGCTCCTGTTCGATCCCGACTACCGGGTCAGCGGCATCAAGCCGAAGCGAACGACGGCGGGCAAACGCTTCCCCGAGACGCAAGCTCATGCCGGCCGTTCTGGACGGGTTGCGGGAGGCACCAGCCGGCCGCACCGTCAACGACCTGACCCGCTATGCTCTCGGTGCCAACGGCGACAACGGCGCCGATGCGGCTCGGGGTGAAGGTCGCGATCCGCTCAGTGAACCATTCGCTTGCGGCTTTTGAGGGGCGTGGTCTCGCTAAGCACGATGGCGGCTATCCGAGAAGGTGGTCGCTGGCGCCCCAGGAACCACGATCCTAACCGCCCGTTAACCCAAAGATTGGAGCTTATGTGCGATGCGCGCCGAACTGGAACGGGTCCGCGAGTGGACCGACGCCAAGCTGGCCACGGGGGAAGAACCCCCGTGGGCTTGGTATCAATACATGAAGTTGCGCGAGACGCTTGACGCCATCCTCGCTGGGATGGACGCGACTATGCCGCTCCCGGAAGATTCACCGGTATTGCCGGAACCTGCGGGAAGCGGTCTCCGACTCGTGGCGACAAACGATCGGCCAGAAACCGCTCAACGCCGTCAAGCTGGGCCGCCGGTACAGCTGCCCATGTGACGTAAAGCGTGCCGAGACCCGCGTACGCGAGGATTTTGTCATCCGTTTTATGGCAGCCGACGCGATCACAGATCGCACCCTGCCCGACGCGAACGACATTCGGCGGCGAGCCGCCGTGCCAGATCACATACACGCCGACCGTCCTGACGTCGGTCAAGTTAACAAGGTGGAGACGTGGCCAGCCTCCGTCTTGTCGGGTAACCCACGTGAGCTTCATTTTCATAGTCCTTTCGAGCCGATCGGGATTG
>DATBIR010000231.1:0-47305 GCA_036556825.1 Beijerinckiaceae bacterium | reverse complement strand
CACCGTGAAGATGTCGTTGAGATACATCTCGACCGGATCGTCCGAGCCCTTCTCGCCAACCGCAAAGGCCGGCGACGGCGTCGCGGGCGTGAGGATCGCGTCGACGCCGCGTGCGTAAGCCTCCTCGAAGTCGCGCTTGATTAGCGTGCGGATTTTTTGCGCGCGCACGTAGTAGGCGTCGTAATAGCCGGCAGACAGCACATAGGTGCCGATCATCACGCGCCGCTTCACCTCGCGCCCGAAACCCTCGGCGCGGGTGTTCTCGTACATGGCGATCACGTCCCGGCCCGGCACGCGCAGCCCGTAGCGCACGCCGTCATAGCGGGCGAGGTTCGACGAGGCTTCCGCCGGCGCCACGATGTAATAGGCCGGCAGCGCGTATTTGGTATGCGGCAGCGACACGTCGACGACCTCGGCGCCGGCGTCCTTGAGCCACTGCGCGCCATCGGCCCACAGCTTCTCGATCACCGCCGGCATGCCGTCGATGCGGTATTCCTTGGGGATGCCGATCCTGAGGCCTTTGACGCCGCGCGTGACGGCGGCCTCGAAATCCGGCACCGGCAGGTCGGCCGAGGTCGTGTCCTGGGGGTCGTGACCGGCCATCGAGCGCAGCAGGATGGCAGTGTCGCGCACCGTCTTGCCGATCGGCCCCGCCTGATCGAGCGAGGACGCGAAGGCGACGATGCCCCAGCGCGAGCAGCGCCCGTAAGTCGGCTTGATCCCGACGGTGCCGGTGAATGCCGCCGGCTGGCGGATCGAGCCGCCGGTGTCGGTGGCGGTGGCGCCGAGGCAGAGTCGCGCCGCGACCGCCGCCGCCGAGCCGCCCGACGAGCCACCCGGCACCAGGTGGGCGTTCGATCCCGGGCGCCGCCATGGCGATACGACCGGGCCGTAATAGGAGGTCTCGTTGGACGAGCCCATCGCGAACTCGTCGTTGTTGAGCTTGCCGAGCATCACGGCACCGTCGCGCCAGAGCTGGCGGGTCACCGTTGACTCGTAGGGCGGAATGAAGCCGTCGAGGATGTGGCTGCACGCCGTCGTGCGCACGCCCTCGGTGCAGAACAGGTCCTTGATGCCGAGCGGAATGCCCTCGAGGGGCCTGCCCTCCCCGCGCCGCAGCTTGTCGTCGCTGGCCGCCGCCGCCGTCAACGCGCGATCGGGCGTCTCCAGGATATAGGCGTTGAGCGCGCGCGCCTTCTCGACGGCCGCGACATGCGCGTTGGCAAGCTCGACGGCGGAGAAATCCTGTGCGCGCAGGCCGTCGCGGGCCTCGGCGAGGGTGAGATCGGTCAGGTGTGTCACAATGCTCGTCTCATGTGCCGGATCGTGCGCAGGCGGTTCGATCGGGGATCGTGCGATTTTTTCTCGATCCCGGCTCTGGCTTCGTTCCGGCCGGGATTGCCTCGCGTCTCACTCGCCCGCGGATGTCGAATAGCGACTGCGTCGCTCATTCGACCACCTTCGGCACGACGAAGAAGTTGTCCTCGGTGGCGGGGGCATTGGCAACGATCTTGCCCGGATAGCCGCCGTCGGTGACGCCGTCCGGCCGCTTCTTCATGAGCATGGGCGTCACCGAGGTCATCGCCTCGACGCCCTCGACATCGACCTCGTTCAATTGCTCGACGAAGGCCAGGATGGCGTTGAGCTCGCCTTGCAGGTGCGGCACATCCTCGTCCGTGATGGCGAGGCGGGCGAGCCGCGCAATGCGCCGCACCGTGACCTGATCGACCGACATGTGGAATTCCCGAAGGGATGAAAACCGCGCGCGCTATAGCACCGGCGCGCGCGCGGCGGCAACCACGGGAGTCGCGCCGCCGCTTCCAGATCCCTCACGGGGAACCGGCTCCAGCTTCTCCAGGGGCGCATTTTTTCGGCGAATCGGACCCGCCCCGGATTCACGTCCGGGGCGGGCTTTCGCCGGAGATGCTCTAAGTGATGACGGACCGGAAGGTGGACGGGGCCGGCACAACGATCACGTTCTGCTTCGTCCAGGTCTGGCCGAGGTAGAAAGAGCCGGCCATGACCGCGCCAAGGGCGAGGAGAAAGAGGAACTGGCGCAGGACGTCGCCGTCGCGCGCCGCGCCGCCTTCCGCGGCCGCCGCGAGCGGCGCCGGACCGCGCCCAACATAAACGATGTCACGCTCCGGCACGCGCCTGGCCAAAGCCTGCGTCTTGCGCGCGGAGCGGCACGCGCTGGCGCCGCGCTCCACCATCGAGCGCCAGCGCAGCGACAGGGACGTGCTCGATGTCCATTTGCCGCGCCGCAACCCGCGCGCGTCCGCAAGCACCGACGACACCGACAACGGCGTGCTCAGATCGACGGTCTGCCAGCCGCGATTGTCGAGCTCCTTATCGTCTACCACCACGCCTGGAGCGCTCTGGGCGGGGTTACGCACGGAGTTCACTGACGCCGGACCTTGGTAAACAAAATCTAAACGGCACTATGCCAGCTGGCCGACGCGGCGCAATGGGCCCCGCGCGGCAAAGTTAACCGCGATGCTTCTCCTGACCCGTCCGAGCCTCGGGGCGCAAGGAATCCGGACGTCCTCGGGCTAGATGCGGATGCTCATATTCCTGTGGGGAACGACCACCTGGATGCCGCTGCCCTCCATGGCGGCCACGAAGCGGTCGGCGGTCGCGTCGATGATGGGAAACGAGCCGTAATGGCACGGGATTGCCGCGCGCGGCTTGAAATAGCGTTTGACGGCAAGCGCCGCCGTCTCGCCCCCCATCGTGAAGCGATCGCCCACCGGGACGATCACCACGTCGGGCCGATGCAGCTCGGCAATCAGCGCCATGTCGCCGAAAATATCCGTATCACCCATATGATAGACGATCGGCTCGCCGGGCGCCTTGACGATGACGCCGTTCGGGTTGCCGAGCG
This sequence comes from Beijerinckiaceae bacterium, assembly GCA_036556825.1. Classification (GTDB taxonomy): domain Bacteria; phylum Pseudomonadota; class Alphaproteobacteria; order Rhizobiales; family Beijerinckiaceae; genus JAJKJG01. The sequence goes on along the minus strand of DATBIR010000231.1, from coordinate 44,421 downwards.
GGATTGCGACGCCGTCCTCGGTAATGGTCGCCGAGTGGTCGGCGCGCACCAGCGTCACGGTGAATCCGTTCTGATCGGTCGTGCCGCCCGTGTTCATCGGATCGAACGCCTTGAGGCCCTTTGACGCGAGCCACATGCAAACCTCGAAATTACCCACGACCTTGGCGCCGGTACGCGCCGCGATCTCGAGCGTGTCGCCGACATGGTCGCTGTGCCCGTGGGTGATGAGGATATGCGTTGCGCCCTGGACGACCTCGTCCCTGTTGCCCTGGAAGGCCGGGTTCCCGGTGAAGAAGGGATCGATCAGAACGGCCTTGTCGGCAAAGTCGAGTCGGAAGGCGGAATGGCCGAACCAGGTGATTTTCATCGGCATGTCTCCCCGAACGCGGAAGCTTTGCTGCGGTGACCCATGATCCGGCACAGCGACACCGCTTTGCCGGCTACATCATGCGGCATAAAGAGAGTTAGAACGGATTTCGCTTCAAGCAGAAGCGATGTCCATTGTCACGGCATAGCCGAACCCGTATCGGCGAGCGAGACCCAGTGCAACGGCAGAACCAGGACCAGGATCTCCAAGTCCTCGCCCGCGACCTCGGAAAGGGCGCGCGCCTCCTTGGCATCGATCTCGGCGAGAAAACCATCGGGCTCGCCCTGTCAGATGTCGAGCGCAGCATCGCGACCCCTCTCGAGACGCTCAAGCGAATTAAGTTCACGCCCGACGCCGAGCGCCTGCGCGCGATCGTCACCCGCTTCGAGGTCGGCGGCCTGGTCATCGGGCTGCCGCTCAACATGGACGGTTCGGAAGGACCGCGGGCGCAGGCGACCCGGGCCTTCGCCCGCAATCTCGCCCCCTTGCTCGAGATCCCGGTCGCATTCTGGGACGAGCGCCTCTCGACGGCCGCGGTGACGCGGACGTTGCTGGCCGCCGATGCGTCACGGGCGCGCCGCGGCGAACTCGTCGACAAGATGGCGGCCGCCTACATCCTGCAAGGCGCGCTCGACCGGCTCAAAGGGCTTTTCCCTCCGGCCGAAGGCGAACCGCATTCCTTGTAAAAGGAAAGGGCTGCGTCGCCGCAGCCCTCTCCCAAGGAGATCGTATGTGACCGGCCATCAGCGCCAACGGCGGTGATGGTAAGCCGCGCGTCGCACGGCCACGCGACCAGGAGCCCAATAGGCGCGCCGGTAGCCGCCCCAGTAAGCGTGCCGGTAGCCGCCCCAATGGGGGCGGTAATAGGCGCGGCGATATCCCCAATGGGGCCGGTAATAGGCGCGGCGATATCCCCAATAGGGCCGGTAATAGACCGGGGCGTAGCCGTAGGAGTAGGAGGGATAGTAGGCGTACGAATACGGATAGGCGTAGCTATACGAGTAATACGGATAGCTGTAGCCGTAATACGGATAGCTGTAACCGTAATAAGGATAGCTGTAGGCCGAGGACGCCACGGCCGCGCCCACCAGCCCGAGGGCCGCGCCCGCGGCAAATCCACCCCAGCCGGAATGGCGGCGATAACCCCACCCGCCATACCTGTAGCCGCCCCAGCGGTGTCCGCCCCAGCGATGTCCGCCCCAGCGGCCACGCCATTGCACCTCGGTCGCCGGGGCGTCACCGGCGACCGTTGCAGCCGTGCTCACCGGCAGCGGCAGAGCCTGGCTCGGGGTCGTGAGTGCAGTCGCGAGTGTGCCGGCCAGCGCACCGGCCAGAAGCGTCTTGCCCAGTTGTGCACGTTTCATCGCGTATCTCCCCATACGATGCGGGACCGGCAGTTCAGCGGAGCCGGCTCCGCCTTGCTTCGCTCAAGACGCGTCCCCCTCCGTCAGGTGACGCGTTTCTGCTCCGCGGGCTTGCCTGGCCTTCACCGCCGCATTCGGGCACACCTGCGGGGATTTAAGACAACGGTCGCGCTTCCCCTCCAGTTCCTATGCCCTCCATCATCGATAGTCTCGTGCCGGTATTCCTGGTGATCGCCACCGGCTGGCTCACCCGCGTTTCCGGCTTCATCGCCGACAGGGATTGGAGCGGCCTGGAGAAGGTCACCTTTTACGTCTTCTTTCCGGCCATCATCGTCGACACCCTGGCGCGCGCCGATCTTCGCACCGTCCCGGTCCTGGGCGTCGGCGCGGCGCTCGTCGGCGCCATCCTGACCATTGCCGCCGTCCTGCTGATCCTGCGCCGGTTTTTGCAGCAATCGATCGGGCTCGACGGGCCGGGTTTCACCTCGCTGTTCCAGGGCTCGACGCGCTGGAACACCTTCGTCGCGCTGGCGGTGGCCAGCTCGCTTTTCGGGGCGCGCGGGGTGACGCTGATGGCGGTGGCGATCGCCGCGATGGTGCCGCTCCTCAACACCCTCGCAATCTACGTGCTGGTGCGCTTCGCCGGAGGCCCCCCGCAGACCCCGCGGCAGATTCTCCGCACTTTCATGACCAACCCGTTCATCTGGTCATGCGCCATCGGCCTGGCGCTCAACGTGTCGGCCGTGCCGTTGCCGAAGCCGGTCGCGAGCTTCGTCGACATCCTCGGCGGCGCCGCGCTCGGCGCCGGCCTCCTGATCGTCGGCGCCGGCCTCGACGCGCGCCGCCTCGCCAGGCCGCAGCCGGTGCACCTGCTGTCGATGGCAACCAAGCTCGTGATGCTGCCCCTCATTGCCGTCACGCTGGCAAAAACCCTGGGGGTGGACGGGCTCGATCTGAGCGTGACGGCGATCGCCGCCTCCGTGCCGACCGCAAGCGGCGCCTATGTGATGGCGCGGCAGATGGGCGGCGACGCCGCCCTCATGGCCGAGCTCATCACCATCCAGACGGTCGCGGCCCTGATCACGATGCCGGTCATGCTGGCATTGCTCACGGTCTGATCGAGGCGCGAGCGTGATCGATCCGGATTGAATCGATCACGCGCCAGTGCCGTTTGTGCCGCATGATCCCGGATCAGGTCCAGGACAAGCCTTGGTCGGCAAAGCGGTCCCCATTGTGCCGGATCATGCTGGCCGGCGGGCTATTTCGCGATCATCGAGACCGCGTTGCCGCCGTGACGCTCGAGGCGGCCGTCGAGCTCGAGTTCGAGCAGGGTCATGTGCACCATGCGGATCGGCAGGCCGGACTGGCGCGCCAGCTCGTCGACCGAGATCGGCGCCGGGCCGAGAAGCTGAGTGATCAGGCTGCGGTGGTCGCCAGGCGCCGCCGGATTGGGGGCCGGCGGCGTCCCCCTCCCCTCCGGCCCGGCATCGCCTGCCCCGGCCGCTTCGGGACGGACGCCTTCCCAGGGATCCGGCTTCGCATCGGGCTCGTCGTCACAGGCGCGCGGCAGCGGGCGGCGCAGCTCGGCGGCCGCAACCGGCGGCCGGCCGACGAGTGGCTCCAGCACGCTGGTCACGTGCTCGGCGGCGGCGCACAGGGTCGCGCCGGCGCGGATGAGGTCGTTGGTTCCCTCGGCGCGCGGATCGAGCGGCGAGCCCGGCACCGCGAACACCTCCCGGCCCTGCTCGAGGGCAAAGCGCGCGGTGATCAGCGATCCCGAGCGCCGCGCCGCCTCGACCACGACGACCCCATAGGACAGGCCCGACACGACGCGGTTGCGGCGCGGGAAGTCGCGGCCGCGAGGCTCCCATCCCATCGGCATCTCGGAGAGCGCCGCGCCGCCTTGCGCGAGGATGGCGTCGAGCAGGCCCTCGTTCTCGGCCGGATAGACGCGATCGTGACCGCCGGCGAGCACGGCCACGGTGCCGCTGCCGAGGGCGCCGCGATGCGCCCGTGCGTCGATGCCGCGCGCCAGCCCCGACACGATGACGAAGCCGGCCGCGCCGACGTCGCGCGCCAGCCTTTCCGTGAGGGCGAGCCCGGCCGCCGATGCGTTGCGCGAGCCGACAATGGCCACCATGGGTCTCGCCAGGATGGCCGCGGTACCGCGCAATCCGATGAGGGGCGGCGCGCTGTCGACGACGCGCAGCGTGTGCGGATAATCGGGCTCGCAGAGCGCGATGAAGCGCACGCCGAGCCGGGCCGCCCGCTCCATCTCGCGCACGGCTTCGCCGCGATCCGGCACCTTCACCGGCCGCCCGCCCTGCCCCAGCCGTGGCAAGGCATCGAGCACCGCCGCGGCATCGCCGAGCTGCTCGATCAGCGTACGACAGGTGCGCGGGCCGATGCCGTCCGCCCGGATCAGGCGCAGCCAGTCAATTCGCTGCTCGTCCGTGAGACGGGTTGCGGTCATGCCTTCTGCCCGATGCGGCCCTCGGTTCCGGCAAGAAGCCGTTTGATGTTCTCGCGGTGCTTCCACCATAAGAGCACGGCGAGCACGACGAAAAGCTCCGCCGCCTGCCGATCGCCCAGATACCAGAGCACCGCCGGCGTGGCGGCGCTGGCTACCAGCGCGGCGAGCGACGAGAAGCGCATGGCTGCGGCAAGCGCGAGCCAGATGCCCGCAAACGCCAGCGCCGCTGCCGGCCGCAGCCCGAGCAGGCAGCCGAGAAAGGTCGCAACGCCCTTGCCGCCCTTGAATCCAAGCCACGCGGGAAAGAGGTGGCCGAGAAACGCGCCGAGTGCGGCAAGAAGGGCGGTGTCCGCCCCCCACATCCCGGCGACGATCACCGCGAGCGTGCCCTTCAACGCGTCGGCGAGAAGCGTCGCGGCCGCCAGACTCTTGCGGCCGGTGCGCAGGACGTTGGTCGCCCCGATATTGCCCGAGCCGATCTTGCGCACGTCGCCGAGGCCGGCGAGCCGCGTGATGATGAGCCCGAACGGGATCGAGCCGAGCAGGTATCCGACGACCAGCGCGGCGACGAAATACGGCGCATCGAGCGACCAGTTCATCGGAGTGGGCATGCGCGTACCTCGGCGCCGATCCGAACGGCAACTCCGGACCACAACGGCCTGCTTCTATTCAGAGTGAACGTCCCCGACAATCAGTCCAAGTGTCCAGCATCTCGGGTCGGGGTCATGGCGATGCGGCGTCGTCGAAGACCACGCGTCCGCCGACCAGTGTCTTCAGCACCCGCCCCTGCAGCCGCGCCTCGTCGAACGGCGTGTTCTTCGAGCGCGATCGCAGGTCGCGCTTGTCGAGCACATAGGGCGCATCGGGATCGAGCACGATCAGATCGGCCGGCGCACCTGCGCCAAGGCGTCCGCACGGCAGGCCGAGGATCTCGGCGGGGCGGATCGTGAGCGCGCGCAGCAGCCGCGGCAATGACAGCTGGTCCGCATGCACGAGGCGCAGCGCCGCCGACAGCAGGGTCTCGAGGCCGACGGCGCCGTCGGCGGCCTCGGCGAACGGCAGGCGCTTCGTCTCCACATCCTGCGGATTGTGGTCGGAGACGATCACGTCGATGGCGCCGCTCGCCAGCCCTTCGATGACGGCCTGGCGGTCGTCCTCGCTGCGCAGCGGCGGCGCCAGCTTCAGGAAGGTCCTGTAATCGCCGATGTCGTTCTCGTTGAGCGTCAGGTGGTTGATCGACACGCCGCAGGTGACCGGAAGCCCCCGGTGCTTCGCGCTGCGCATGATCTCGACGGAGTCGGCGCACGAGATCAGCGCCGCGTGGTAGCGGCTTTGCGTGAGGCGCACGAGGCGGACGTCGCGCTCGAGCATGACCGTCTCGGCCTCGCGCGGAATGCCGAGAAGTCCGAGGCGGCTGGCGAACTCGCTCTCGTTGGCGACACCGTCGCCGACGAGATCCGGATCCTGCACGTGATGCATGATCAGGGCGCCGACGTCGCGCGCATAGGTGAGCGCGCGGCGCATCACCTGCGCGTTGGTGACCGCGTGGGCGCCGTCCGTGAGGGCGACGGCGCCGGCGCCTGTGAGCAGCCCGATCTCGGTCATCTCGCGGCCTTCGAGCCCTTTGGTGAGGGCGGCCGCCGGCCGGATGTTGACGACCGCGGTGTCGCGCGCCCGGCGCAGTACGAAGTCGACGATCGCCGGATCGTCGATCGCCGGGTTGGTGTCGGGCATGCACACGATGGTCGTGACGCCGCCCGCCGCCGCCGCCTCGCTCGCGCTCTTCAAGGTCTCGCGATGCTCGGCGCCAGGCTCGCCGATGAACACGCGCATGTCGACCAGGCCTGGCGCGACGACATGCCCGCCGCAATCGATCACCTGCGCGCCTTCGGGGGCGGCCGGCGCGGCGCCCCAGGCCACGTCGGCGATCACCCCGTCGCGGACGAGCACGGCGCCGCGGCCCTCGCGGTCAGCCGCAGGGTCGACGAGGCGGGCGTTGGTGAGAAGGATAGATGTCATCGGTTCGGCAGGTGGCGGGCGAGCGCCTCGAGCACCGCCATGCGTACGGCCACGCCCATCTCGACCTGTTCCTGGATCAGCGACTGCGCGCCGTCGGCCACTTCCGAGGCGATCTCGACGCCGCGGTTCATCGGCCCGGGATGCATCACGAGGGCGTCCGGCTTGGCATGCGACAGCTTCTCCTGGTCGAGGCCGTAATAGTGGAAATACTCCTTCACCGACGGCACGAAGGAGCCGTTCATGCGCTCGCGCTGCAGGCGCAGCATCATGACGATGTCGGCGTCGCGCAGTCCTTCGCGCATGTCGATGAAGGTTGCGACGCCGAGGCGCTCGATGCCGGCCGGCAGCAGCGTCGAGGGCGCAATCGCGCGCACGCGCGCGCCGAGCGCCTGCAGCATGATGATGTTCGAGCGCGCCACGCGCGAGTGCAGGATGTCGCCGCAGATGGCGACGATCAGCCCTTCGATGCGTCCCTTGTTGCGGCGGATGGTGAGCGCGTCGAGCAGCGCCTGCGTCGGGTGCTCGTGGGCGCCATCGCCGGCATTGACCACCGAGCAGTCGACCTTCTGGGCGAGAAGATGCACGGCGCCGGCCGCGTGATGACGCACGATGATGATGTCGGGCCGCATGGCGTTGAGCGTCATGGCCGTGTCGATCAGCGTCTCGCCCTTCTTCACGGACGAGGACGCGACCGCCATGTTCATGACGTCGGCGCCGAGCCGCTTGCCGGCGATCTCGAACGAGGCCTGCGTGCGCGTCGAGGGCTCGAAGAAGAGGTTGATCTGGGTGCGGCCGCGCAGGGTGGTCTTCTTCTTCTCGACCTGCCGGCTGACGTCGACCTGCTCGTCGGCGAGATCGAGGAGCGCCTGCAGCTCGAACGGCGACAGCCCCTCGATTCCGAGCAGATGCCGGTGCGGATAGACGAAAGGGGCCATAGGTCCCCTGCCCTACGGGTTTGGCCCGAAAAATCAAGGGAGGGGCTGGACGGCATTAACGCAGAGTTAAGGCCGGCCCATTTGACTCCGCCCCCTCGGTGCACCACTTAAGGCTCGGCGAATCGCGGCTAAGAGCCCGCGCAAACCCGCCTTTCTCAAGACAATCAAGGCTTTGGGAACATGAAGGTCGTCGTCGTCGAGTCGCCTGCAAAGGCCAAGACGATCAACAAATATCTCGGCAAGGACTACGAGGTCCTGGCCTCGTTCGGCCATGTCCGCGACCTCCCGCCCAAGGACGGCTCCGTCGACCCCGAAGCGGATTTCAGGATGATCTGGGAGCTCGAAGCCCGGGGCGCCAAGCGCGTCTCCGAGATCGCCAAGGCGATCAAGGGGGCCGACAAGCTGATCCTCGCCACCGACCCGGATCGCGAAGGCGAGGCTATCTCCTGGCACGTGGTCGAGGCGCTCAACGCGAAGAAGGCGCTCAAGGACGTCGCCATCGAACGCGTGACCTTCAATGCCATCACGCGCGACGCGGTGCAGACCGCGATGAGGCAGCCGCGCGAGATCGACCGGGCCCTGGTCGATGCATATCTCGCCCGCCGGGCCCTCGATTATCTCGTCGGCTTCACGCTGTCGCCCGTGTTGTGGCGCAAGCTTCCTGGCGCGCGCTCGGCCGGCCGCGTGCAGTCGGTGGCGCTGCGCCTCGTCTGCGACCGCGAGCTCGAGATCGAAAAATTCGTTCCGCAGGAATACTGGTCGCTCGTCGCCACCCTCGCGACCAAGGACGGCGGCGTGTTCGACGCCAGGCTGGTCGGGGCTGACGGCAACAAGATTCAACGTCTCGACATCGGCAAGGGCGAGGAAGCCGAGGCCTTCAAGCGCGATCTCGAGCTGGCCACCTTCACGGTCGCCAATGTCGAGTCCAAGCCGGCCAAGCGTCATCCGGCGCCGCCCTTCATGACCTCGACCCTGCAGCAGGAAGCCTCGCGCAAGCTCGGCCTCGCGCCGGCCCAGACCATGCGCATCGCCCAGCGCCTGTACGAAGGCGTCGACATCGGCGGCGAGACCGTCGGGCTCATTACGTATATGCGCACCGATGGCGTCGACATGGCGCCGGAGGCGATTTCGGGCATCCGGTCCGCCATCGCCAGCGATTACGGCGACCGTTATCTGCCGGACGTTCCGCGTCGCTACACCACCAAGGCCAAGACGGCGCAGGAAGCGCACGAAGCGATCCGTCCGACCGATGTGAGTCGCGTGCCGTCCTCGGTCGCGCGCTACCTCGAGCCGGAGCAGGCAAGGCTCTACGAGCTGATCTGGATCCGCACCGTGGCCAGCCAGATGGAATCGGCCGTGCTCGAGCGCACCACCGTCGACATCAGCGCCAAGGTGGGGCCGCGCCAGCTCGACCTGCGCGCCACCGGCCAGGTGGTGAAGTTCGATGGCTTCCTCACCCTCTATCAAGAAGGCCGCGACGACGAGGAGGACGACGACGACAAGCGCCTGCCGCCGATGACCGGCGGCGATACGCTGGAGCGCCGGCGCATCACCGCCACCCAGCACTTCACCGAGCCGCCGCCGCGCTACAGCGAGGCGAGTCTCGTCAAGCGCATGGAGGAGCTCGGCATCGGCCGTCCCTCCACCTACGCGGCGATCCTCGCCGTGCTGCGCGAGCGCGAATATGTGCGCATCGAGAAGAAGCGCCTTGTGCCGGAGGACAAGGGCCTCCTGGTCACCGCCTTCCTCGAGAGCTTCTTCAAGCACCTCGTCGAATACGACTTCACCGCCGAGCTCGAGGAGAAGCTCGACGAGATCGCCAACCACGAGATCGACTGGAAGCAGGTCCTGCGCGACTTCTGGCAGGACTTCTCATTCGCCGTCGCCGGAACCAAGGACCTGCGCACGAGCGAGGTGCTCGATTCGCTCAACGAGCTCCTCGGGCCGCATATCTTTCCGCCGAAGACGGACGGCACAAGCCCGCGCGACTGCCCGGGTTGCGGCATCGGACTCTTGTCGCTCAAGCTCGGCAAGTTCGGCGCCTTCGTCGGCTGCTCCAACTATCCGGAATGCCGCTACACGCGCCAGCTGATGGCGTCGGGTGATGGCGAGGGCGGCAACGGCATCCAGGGGCCGCGGGTGCTCGGCGACGATCCCGCAACCGGACTGCAGGTCACCGTCCGCGACGGGCGCTTCGGGCCGTTCGTGCAGCTCGGCGAAGGCAGCGACGGCGAGAAGCCGAAACGCGCCTCGATCCCGCGGGGCACGTCGCCGGCCGACGTCGATCTCGAACGCGCCCTGAAGCTGCTGTCATTGCCGCGCGAGGTCGCCCGGCACCCGCAGACGGGCGAGCCGATCCTCGCCAATATCGGCCGTTACGGCCCCTACGTGCAGCACGGCCGCACCTACGCCAATCTCGGCAAGGACGACGACGTACTCGAGATCGGCGGCAACCGGGCCATCGACCTGATCGTCGCCAAGGAAAGCGGCGCCGGCGGCGGCGCGCGCCGCAATGATCCCGGCCGCGCCCTCGGCGAGGATCCCGAGAGCGGCACGACCGTGGTCGTCAAGTCCGGCCGGTTCGGCCCCTATGTGACCGACGGCAGCGTGAACGCCACCTTGCCGCGGGACGTCTCGCCCGACGCCGTCACCCTCGACGAGGCGCTCGCCCTGCTCAGCGCGAGGCGCGCCGCCGGCGGCGGCAAGCGGCGGGCGCGCGGCGGCAGCAAGAAAGCCGCGGCCAAGAAGTCGTCATCCGCGAAGGCGTCGGCCGACGAGGCAGCGTCGAAGCCCCCCGCCAAAAAGGCAGCGTCCAAGAAGTCGTCATCGAAGAAGGCGTCGGCGAAGAAGGCAGCCTCCAAGAAAGCGGCCTCGGCGAAAGCGAAGACGGCAGCTCCCCCGTGGGAGTAGGCGTGCATCCCGGGCGGCTGGCAGCCGCCTTCTGCGGGGGCTAAGTTCCCGGCAGCAATCAACAAGGATCGGGCATGCTGGACGACGATCTCGTTGAAGCCGTGTTGCGCCTGGGCGCTGCAACCGCGGCCGGCATGGCGATCGGCCTGAACCGCGACCTGGCCGACAAGCCTATGGGCATGCGCACCCTCGCGCTCGTATCGCTCGGCTCGGCGCTCGCCACCCTGGCGACGACGAATTTCGGCGCGCTCGGCTTCCCGGCCGACGCCATCAGCCGGACCATCCAGGGCATCCTGACCGGCGTCGGCTTCATCGGTGGCGGGGTCATCCTGCGTGATATCGGCCGACGGACGGTCTACGGGCTCACGACTGCCGCCACGGTGTGGATCGCCGCCGTCCTGGGCGTCACCTGCGGCCTCGGCGCCTGGAGGATCGCCATGGCGGCGAGCGCGATCACGCTCGTGCTCCTGGTTCTCGGAGGCCCGGTCGAGCGGCTGGTCCATCTGCTCAGAACCGGCGAGGCGCTCGAGGCCGACGGCGACAAGGCGCCGCCCGAGCGCGATCACATGACGAGATAGAGCGCGACGGCGAACAAGCCGCCCGTTGCCCAGAGGAGCGTCGGAAAAGCCCGGAGATAGGCGGCGCGGAGCGGGCTCGCCTCCTCCGCATTGGGACAACCGAATGCCTGGCCCGCCAGCTCCGCCCGGTGGGCGAGGTCGAGGTGGCGGTAAGCGGAACCCGTCATGGCACGATCCTTGGCGTTCTTCCCCTCGAGCCAAGGATAGCTCCGCACCTTGAAGAATGCATGAACAGTCGCCGGCAGTAGTTAATCCCGCCCGCCCCGAAAAAAGCTGGACAGGCGGACGACGCATGCTACGTCTGGCCAACGGGGCAGAAAACCTTTGCAGTTCCATGCAATGGGAGACAGTTCATGGCTGACGTCGAGCCAGCTCCGATGTTCTTCTTTGCTCCTTTCGTGTCGTCCACCATGGCGATCGAGCCGGAATGGATCGACTATAACGGCCATATGAACATGGCCTACCATCATGTGCTTTTCGACCGGGCCGTCGACGAGGCATTCGGGCTCGTCGGCCTGGGCCGCGACTACATCGAGCAGCGCAACGCCTCGTTCTTCACGGCCGAAATCCATACCCTCTACAAACGCGAGCTATCCCTGAGCGACCGCGTCCGGGTGACGGTGCAGCTGATCGACTTCGACGAGAAGCGGCTGCACTTCTACCAGGAAATGCGCCACGTCGAGGAAGGCTGGGTCGCAGCCTCCTCCGAGAATCTGTGCCTGCATATCGACATCGCAACGCGCAAGGTGACCCCTTTCCCCGGCGACATCCTGGGCAACCTGGCCGTGATGAAGGCCGCCCATGCGCAGCTCGCGCGACCCGCCGCGCTCGGCCAGTGCGTCGGGATGCGGCGGCGCGAGGAGGCCGCGCTCGAACGCGCCCTTGCCGGCACCCGGCACTGATATCCGGGGAAGGGAAGACCACTTCCCCGGACCATGCCAGAAGGGGCAACTTGAACCCGGTCCCTCGCCGGGTTGCGGGATGCTTATTCTCCGATGCCTTTCTGGCCCTTGTCCTTGATGCCGATCGCGCGGGCCATCCCGCCGCTGGCGTCGACGATCTTCGGATGAAGGGAAATGTAGAAGGCACCGCGCACGGGTAGTCGGCCGAGACCGGTCAGGAGCTCGTCCCACGTCATGCCGTGCTGCAGGCCGGCGACGTGGGTTGTCTGGCCGCCCTCGACGTGGCCCATACTCGGGCCGTCGGTGCCGATGTGCCTGATCCCTTTCGTGTGCAGATATTCCACCGTTTCGGAACTTGGCGCCGGCCAGCCGGGCTTGGTGCCCAGGATCAGCGGGTCGTGCGCGAGCCGGCTCCCCTCCGGGAACGGCTTGTAATACTTGTCGGAATACCCGGAGTAGAACAGCACGACCTCGCCCGCCTTGAGCGCGCCGTTCTTCGCTTCCCAATCCTGCACCATCTTGGCCGTGATGACGGGACTCTTTCCGTTCGGCGCGTCGTCGAGGATGCTGCGGACGTCAATGACCGCGGCCGGGCCCATCCATTGCGATGGCGGAACCTTGTCGCAGGTCATCTTGCCCGCCGGGCCGGCGAACGGCAGGCCGCTTCCGTCGGGCGGTATGAAATGCGCGGGGCAGTCCGTCTGCGTGCCCGTGTGCTCGTCGATCACGAAGCGCTGGCCGTAATAGGGAAAGACGCTCTGGGCCAGGTTGTCGCCGTAGGAGCCGGCGACGGGCTCGAACCAGTTGAAGGTCCAGCGCTGGAAAGGAGCGTGCGTCGGCCAGTGTGCCGGCAGCTGCTCCGAGATGAGCACCGTGAGATCGACCACCTCGGCGTTGCGCATCGCGCCGGCGATCTGGTCGCCGACGGTCTCCGCCGCCGTCGTCGCCGTCGGCAGTACGAAGAGGCCGACAACTGCCGACATCGTTGCTGCCCGGTTGGATTTCGTGCGGGATTTCGCGTGCATTGCAGCCCTCCCTTACGTGCGCGACCGTTCGGAACAGATACGGTCGGGAGCCCTGCGGGGCCCACGGGCGGAAGGCTATCGCGCGGCCGGATCGCAAACAACGGCCGGGTGTGCCCGACCAGGCTTAACGGCCGCATGCGTGCGCGGTATTGAAGTCGCCGGGCAACGCCGGACCCTCGCTATGTCGCCTCACGTTCTTCTCGTGACTGTCTTGCTGCTCGCCGTGGCGCCATCGGTCGCCGCCGCGGCGCCCGATCCGGTGCGAACTCCGCAAAGCTTGAAGAAACGAAGCCCGTCCCTCCGCGACATCATCGGACGATGGACTCCGGTCGAGGATCCCGACTGTTCGAAGGATTCTCTGAGCGTCGTGACAGTCACGCCGAAGCGCTTCCTCGGAGAAGCCAGCCACGAGGCGGAATGCGATGTCGTGAAATGGGAGCCGGCGGAAGATGCCGGCAGAAAAGGTTTTTCATCGCTGGTGAGCTGTCAGTCGGAGGGCGACAGCATCATGGATGCGATCCATCTCGCGCCGTTGCCGGGCAATCGACTGCAAATGCGATCGAGGCGCTGGAACGGAACCTACCGGCGCTGCCCCCGCCGCGGCTGAGACGGATCCCCGGGTGAAATTCGGGGCTGCATATGCCGCGACCCGGGCCGGCCTCGCCTGCTGCCCGACATCGGGATGTCGGCACCGCGGAGACGCCGCGTTCGAGCGTGCTCGCCGGCGCGCGGCACGACCCCGAACCCCGTCCCTCGGGCCAAAAGCCAGAAATGCAAGGCTTGCAGTTCCTACTATTTAAGAATCATTTGCAACTGACCTTGACACCCGCCTCCTTGGTGGGCACCTTTTGTTGCACATGATTTGCAATTCCAGCTGAGCAATAGTCGCGAGGTCGGTCATGAATGTCGCGCTCCCCCGCCGTATCTGGCTCGGCGCCTGTGCTCTCCTGCTGTCGCTGACGGCGGTCGCGAGTGGCGCTGCGGCGCAGCCGCGCAAGATCGAGGTCGTCGCCACCACGGCGATGATCGGCGACGCCGTGAAGGCGGTCGGCGGCACACGCCTCAACGTCGAAGTGCTGCTTGGCCAGGGGGTCGACCCTCACCTCTACAAGCCGACCCGCGCCGATATCGCCAAGATGGCAAAAGCCGACATCATCTTCGCCAACGGCCTCAATCTCGAGGCGCAGTTCCGGGATACGTTCGAGCAGCTCGCCCGCACCAAACGCGTGGTGCTCGCCGGTGAAAGGCTGCCGAAGGACAGGCTCCTCGCCGACGCAGACTATAAGGATAAGCCCGACCCGCATGTCTGGATGGATGCTGAGTTGTGGAAAGGCGTCATCGGCGCGATCCGGGACGCGCTGTCGGCCCATGATTCCGCGGGCAGACAGGATTATGACCGGGGCCACGAGCGCTACATGGGCGAGATCGGGCGCTTGTCCGATTACGTTTCACGGGTGCTCGCCAGCATTCCGAAGGACAGGCGCATCCTGCTCACGGCGCACGACGCGTTCAACTATTTCTCACGAGCCTATAACATCGAGGTCATTGGCATCCAGGGCGTGTCGACCGAAAGCGAAGCCGGCCTCAAGAAGATCGAGGATGTCGTGGAACTCGTCGTCGCCCGCAAGCTACCGTCCATCTTCGTGGAAAGCTCGGTCTCCGACCGCAACGTCCAGGCTGTCATCGAAGGTGCGGCGCGGCGCGGCCACAAGCTGACGATCGGGGCGGAGCTGTTTTCCGACGCCATGGGGGCGCCTGGGACCTACGAGGGCACCTACATCGGCATGATCGACCACAACGCCACCACGATCACGCGCGCTCTGGGCGGTGAGGCTCCGTCGCGCGGCCTCAACGGCCGGCTCGGCACCGGCGCCTGACGGAAGCGCGATGCTTGCCCTGCCGGAAAAACTGACGAGACAGCCGGACATGGCGGCAAGTGCGGCCTCGCCGCGTCTCGATGTCGATGGCCTCTCGGTCGCCTATGACGGACGCCTGGCCATCGAGAACGTGACCTGGCGGCCGCCGCAGTGCGGGCTCGTCGCGATCGTCGGGCCGAACGGCGCCGGCAAATCAACTTTGCTGAAGGCGATCCTCGGCCTTGTCCCGGCCGCAACCGGCTCGGTCTTCGTCGGCGGCCAGCCGCTCGAGAAGGCCCGGCAGCATCTCGCCTACGTGCCGCAGCGGGCCGCCGTCGACTGGGATTTTCCGGCCACGGCCCTCGATGTCGTCCTGCAGGGCATGATCAAGTCCGTCGGCTGGTTCCGGCCGTTCGCCAGGCGCCATCGCGCGCAGGCGCGCGCGCTTCTTGCGCAAGTCGGCATGGGCGATTTCGCCGACCGCCAGATCGGCGCCTTGTCAGGGGGACAGCAACAGCGCGTGTTCCTTGCACGCGGGCTCGCCCGTGCGGCCGAGATCCTTCTCTTCGATGAGCCTTTGTCCGGCGTCGACGCGGCCTCCGAGCGGATCATCCTCGACGTTTTCGATGTGCTCAAAACGCAAGGACGCCTCGTGATCTGCGTCCACCATGATCTCGGCACGGTCGCCGACCGCTTCGATCATGTCCTCATCCTCAACCGGCGCGTGATCGCCTCCGGCCCCGTCGCGCAAGCCTTCACGCCCGCCGCCGTGGCCAAGGCCTATGGCGTGCCGCTGGCCCTCTGAATCGCGGCGCTTCAAATGAAATCGATCCCGCTCGGTGTCCTTTTGCGCCGCATGATCGCGGATGAAGTGCGGGACAAGCCGTTATCGGCGAAGCAGCATCCGCTTCGCCGGACCATGGTCTAGGAGCTCGCGATGGACGGGCTTTGGCGCATTCTTCTCCTGCAGGGCGGCCATAACACCACCATCGTGATGCTTGGTGCCGCCGCCCTCGGGATCGCGGCCGGCGCGGTCGGCGTCTTCGCCATGCTGCGCCGCCGGGCGCTCGTGGCCGATGCCGTCGCCCATGGCACCCTGCCCGGGGTCGCGGGGGCCTTCATCCTGGCAGCCGCGGCCGGGCTTCCGGGGCGCTCGCCGCTGATCCTGATGGCCGGAGCGGCGATCACCGCCGTCGTCAGCCTGATCGCCGTTCAGCTCCTGGCCCGGCAGGCGCGCGTCACCGAGGACACAGCCACGGCAGCGGTGCTCGCATCGACGTTCGGCCTTGGCGTCGCCCTGCTGTCGATCGTCCAGAGCCTGAGCACCGGCGGGCAGGCCGGCCTCGACGCCTATCTGTTCGGCGGCACCGCCGGAATGCTCGAGCGCGAGGCCTACGTGATGGGAGCGCTGGCGCTCGCCGTGCTCATCGTGTTGCTGCTCGTGTTCAAGGAACTGTCGGCGGCAGCCTTCGATCCGGCCTTTGCGACGGCCTCGGGACTGCCTCTTGCCCGGCTCGACGCCATCGTCGCGCTGCTCTCTCTCGCAACCGTGGTCGTCGGTCTGCGCGTGGTCGGCCTCGTGCTTGTGGTGGCGCTGCTCATCATCCCGCCGGCGGCAGCGCGCTTCTGGAGCGACCGGATCGGCGTCGTGGTCGCGGTGTCATCCTTGATCGGCGCCGTGAGCGCCTATGGCGGGGCCGCGATCTCGGCCTATGCGCCCGACGTGCCGACCGGGGCGACGATCGTCGTCGTATGCACCGTCCTGTTCGCCGCGAGCCTCGGCTTCGGCGCAGCCCGCGGCCTCGTCATCCGGGCCATCGGCGTTCGCCGCCCGGTCGCGGGGGAGCTGCGATGATTACGTTCCTGCAGATCGATTTCGCGGCGCTCCTCGCCGCCACCCTGGCCGCGCTGTCGTGCGCCCTCGTCGGCAACTTTCTCGTCCTCACGCGCCGGGCCATGGTCAGCGACGCGCTCAGCCATGTGATGCTGCCCGGCGTGCTCGTTGCCTTCCTGATCACCGGCTCGACCGCCGTGCTGCCCATGCTGGCCGGCGGCGTGGCCGTCGGCCTCCTCGCGGTTGCCCTGGTGTCGTTCCTGATCCGCACGGCCAAGGTCGAGGCGTCCGCGGCCCTGGGCGTCGTATTCACGAGCTTCTTTGCGGGCGGCGTGCTGCTGATGGAACAATCGGGCGTGGCGCGCACCGCCTTCGACGTCCATCACGTGATCACCGGCAACCTCGAGGCGCTCGTCTGGCCGACGGCGAAAGGTCTCGTCAGCCTCGTCACGCCATCCGATCTGGCCGAGATGCCGCGCGCCATCGGACGTCTGGCCGTGATCCTCGTCCTGGTGGCGGCGATTGTGCTGTCGTTCGCCAAGGAGCTCGCCGCGATCGCCTTCGACCCGGATTTCGCGCGCGCCTCGGGCCTGCCGGTCGGCGCGCTCGACCTCGTTCTTCTCGTCGCCACGGCGCTGGCTACCGTCGCCGCCTTCGAATCCGTGGGAATCGTGCTGGCGGTCGCGATGATCGTGTGCCCCGCTGCCACCGCGCGCATGCTGACCGACCGCCTCGCGCCACAGGTCATGCTGTCGGTGGTCGTGGCGCTCGCGGTCGTGTGGGGCGGCTACGCGCTTGCCGTTCTCGGCCCGCCTGCCCTGGGCTTTGAGATCGCTCTCAACGCGGCCGGCACGATCGGCGCCCTCTCCGGCCTGCTGTTCGTCGCAGCCGTGCTCTACCGGAGGTGGTCGCGGTCGGTCCCGCGCCAGGACGCTGCCGAGGGGCTCAGCAGAGGGAGCCCGGTGCGCAGCCGGTAGGACCAGGCCCGGTCATTGGCGGGAACTGCTGGCTGCGCCGAATCTCGCCGCGCAGCTGGTTGACCTCGAACTGCGTCTGCTGGTTGTCGCGCAGCAGCTGCTGCTGGCGCGCGATTGCCCGGTTGCTGTCCTCGACCTGGCGCTCGGCCCGGCTCCGCTGCGGCAGCCGCTCGACCTGGGCCGCGGCCGGGCCGGCAAGCGCCGCCAGGAGCGCTGCCATCACGAGAGCACGCATCATGCCGCCTCCTTCCCGCCGTTCTCCTTCCTATATGGGAAGCACCACGCCGGAATGGCGCGATTCGTCCTGCGACATGTGAGGCGTGGACAGAGCCGCGCCGCCCTCGACGGCGTTCGCCTTTTGGTCCATGGATAGATCGATGAATCGACCGCTGCCGGCCGGCGATCCGCCGCCTTTCGACGATCTCGCGCACCAGCCCCGCAGCGGGAGCCTGAGTGAGCGGGCCCGCGCCGCGGTCGCGCCGGGCACAGGCTATCTGACAGGCCTCAATCCCGAGCAGCGGCAAGCGGTTGAGGCGACCGAGGGCCCGGTTCTCGTGCTCGCCGGCGCCGGCACCGGCAAGACGCGCGTGCTGACGACGCGCATCGCCCATCTGATCGCCACCGGCAAGGCCCGGCCCTTCGACATCCTCGCCGTCACCTTCACCAACAAGGCGGCGCGCGAGATGAAGGAGCGCGTCGCGGCCCTGGTCGGGCCGGTGGCCGAGGGCATGCCCTGGCTCGGCACTTTCCATTCCATCGGCACCAAGATCCTGCGCCGACACGCCGAGCTCATCGGCCTCAAATCGGATTTCACGATCCTCGACACCGACGACCAGCAGCGCCTGCTCAAGCAGGTGATCCAGGCGGACAATGTCGACGAGAAGCGCTGGCCCGCGCGCCAGCTCGCCTCGTTCATCGACAGCTGGAAGAACCGCGGTCTGACCCCGGAGGCCGTTCCCGCCGGCGAAGGCAGCGCCTTCGCCAACGGCCGCGGCGCCAGGCTTTACGCCGCCTATCAGGACCGTCTCAAAACCCTCAACGCCGCCGATTTCGGCGACCTCTTGCTGCATTGCCTGACGCTGTGGCGCGCACATCCGGACGTGCTGCAGCAATACCAGGGCCGCTTCCGCTACATGCTGGTCGACGAATACCAGGATACCAACGTCGCCCAGTATCTGTGGCTGCGCCTGCTGGCCCAGGGCCGCAGGAACCTGTGCTGCGTCGGCGACGACGACCAGTCGATCTACGGCTGGCGCGGCGCCGAGGTCGACAACATCCTGCGCTTCGAGCATGATTTTCCCGGCGCCACGGTGATCCGGCTCGAGCGCAACTACCGCTCCACTGCCCATATCCTCGCCGCCGCCTCCGGCCTCATCGCCAGGAACGAGGGCCGCCTCGGCAAGACCCTGCGCACCGAGGACGTGCCCGGCGAGAAGGTCACCATTACCGGGGCCTGGGATTCCGAGGACGAGGCGCGCCTGATCGGCGAGGAGATTGAGGCGCTCCACGCCAAGAAGCATCCCTTGTCGGAAATTGCGGTGCTGGTCAGGGTTTCCGCCCAGATGCGCGAGATCGAAGACCGCTTCGTGCAGCTCGGCCTTCCATATCGGGTGATCGGCGGCCCGCGCTTCTACGAGCGCGCCGAGATCCGCGACGCCCTCGCCTATCTGCGCGCCACCGCCAATAGCGCCAACGACCTCGCTTTCGAGCGCATCGTCAACGTGCCGAAGCGCGGCCTCGGCGACGCCACCATCCAGGTGCTGCACAACCACGCCCGCGCCGCCAAGGTCCCGTTGATGGAGGCCGCGCGTTTCGTCGTCGAGACGGACGAGCTCAAGCCGAAGCCGCGCGGCGCCCTGCGCGACCTCGTCGCCTGCTTCACGCGCTGGTCGGAGCGGATCGACAACACGCCGCACCACGAGCTGGCGCAGGTCATCCTCGAGGAGTCGGGCTACACCGACATGTGGCAGAAGGAGCGCTCCGCCGACGCCGCCGGGCGGCTCGAGAACCTCAAGGAGCTCGTGCGCTCCATGGAAGAGTTCCCCGACCTCGCCAGCTTCCTCGAGCACGTGGCGCTGGTGATGGAGGCCAACGAGAGCGACACCAGCGACCGCGTCAGCCTGATGACGCTGCACGCCGCCAAAGGCCTCGAATTCGACACCGTGTTTCTGCCCGGCTGGGAGGAAGGGCTGTTTCCCAACCAGCGCGCCCTCGACGAGAGCGGCCGCGCCGGGCTCGAAGAGGAGCGCCGCCTTGCCCATGTCGGGCTCACGCGCGCCCGGCGCAAGGCCAAGATCTATTTCGCCTCGAACCGGCGCCTGCACGGGCTGTGGAACGCGACCGTGGCGAGCCGCTTCATCGACGACCTGCCCGAGGCGCATGTGGAAGTCACCGAAGCTCCGGCGGCGTTCACTTATGGCGGCTATGGCGGCTCGCGCTTCGACCGCGTGCAGCCGTTCGGCGGCTCATCCTATGCGACGCCCGGCTGGCAGCGCGCCCAGGCCAACCGCGCCTCCATGGGCGACGACGACGGTTTTTCACGGGGCCGGTTTGCCGATGACGGCGGCTATCGCAGCAGCTTCTCCCGCGGCGGCCGCGGGCCCCAGCGCGGTCCGCTGCTGATCGAGGGCGAGCTGGTCGCCAAATCGACAGGCGCCGAGTCCGGCTTTGCCATCGGCCAGCGCGTGCTCCACACCAAGTTCGGTCCGGGCACCGTCGCCGCCATCGATGGCAACAAGCTCACGGTCGATTTCGACAAGGCCGGGCGCAAGATGGTGCTCGACAGCTTTGTCGAGCTTGTCGGCTAGCCCAGCCCTTCCGAATCCGCCCGGGACCTCGCCCATCCGCCGCCATCGTCCCATCGCTCTGCTGATCGTCGCCGCCCTGCTGCCGCTCGTCCTGCTGTCGGCGGCGCTTGGCATCGTTTCGCTGCGGCATCAGCAGCACGCCATCGAACGCGAGGCGCTCGGGCATGTCGAGCGCATCAGCATCCTGCTCGAGCGCGAGCTGAGGGCGCAGATCGAGCTGGTGCGGGCGCTGGCGCAATCGACGCTGCTCGACATGCCGATCAATGAGGCGGCTTTCGCCGAGCTTGCACGGCGTGTCCGGCGCGACCAGCCCGCCTGGACGGCGATCGTGCTCAGCGACCGCGACGGCAACCGTCTTCTCGACGTTCCCGAGCCCGTCGCCGGCTCCCCCGGCGGCAAGGTCGTCGACCAAGTCAGCCATGCGCGCGCCGTGCAGACCGGCCAGGCGGTGATCGGTCCCGTGCTTCGGGGGCCCCGCAACCGGCCGGCCTTCGCCATCCGCATGCCGGCGACGCGCGGAGGCGCCGTGAATCACGTCGTCTCGGCCGTCGTCGAGCCGACGGCGATGCATGACGTGCTCTTCTCCGGCGCGCTTCCGGAAGCCTGGATGGGTGGCGTGATCGACAGCGAGGGACGTGTCGTGGCGCGCCGCATGGGTCCCTTGTCGAGCGTCGGGGAGTTGGCCAGCGCATCGACACGCGAAGCGCGCGTCCGCTCGCCGAGCGGCATCTACGAAGGGTCAGGCCCGGAAGGCCAACCGATCCTCACGGCCTATCGCGTCCTGCCGGACTCGAACTGGTCGGTCCATATCGCGATCCCGCGCGATCTCTATCTGGCGCCGGTGCAGCAGTCGCTGTGGCTGATGGCCGGCGCGGCAGCCCTCACCCTGATGCTGGTGTCGGCCTTCCTGTGGCTGCTCGGCCGCGAAATCCGTCTGGATCGTCGCGAGAAAGCTGCCGTCGCGGACGCGCAGCATCTCGAAGCGCTGGGGCGGATGACCGGCGGTGTCGCCCACGACTTCAACAACCTCCTCATGATCATGCAGGGCAGCGCCGAAGCGCTGAAGCGTCGGCGCGGCGACGCCGACAGCACGGCGAGGCTTACCGACGCGATCCTGTCCGCCGCCGAGCGCGGCAAGGCGATCACGCGTCAGCTGCTGGCCTTTGCCCGCCGCGGCACCCATGAACCGGTCAGCTTCGACCTCGGCAGCCGCATGGCCGATCTCGTCACGCTGCTCAAAGGCTCGGCCCGCGGCGACATCCATATCGGTGTCCTGGTGCCCGAGGACACATGGCCGGTGCACGCCGACCCGAACGCCCTTGAAGTCGCCCTGATCAACCTGGCGGTGAACGCGCGCGACGCCATGCCGGCGGGCGGCAAGCTCACGGTCACGGCGCGCAACGTCACCCTGCAGAGAGGGCGCGACGAAGGAACCGGTCTTGTCGGCGACTACGTCGCCATCACTGTCCGCGATACCGGTATCGGCATTCCGGACGAGCATCTCGGCCGCCTGTTCGAGCCGTTCTTCACGACCAAGGCGACCGGCAAAGGCACCGGACTCGGGCTCAGCCAGGTCTACGGCTTCGTCCGGCAATCCGGCGGCGCGGTGACGGTGGCGAGCACGCTCGGCCAGGGCAGCACCTTCACGGTCTTCCTGCCGCGCGGCGTCCACATTCAGGCCCAGGCGCCGGCGGACGAAACGCCCGACGAGAAGGACGAGGGCGGCCGTGTCCTCCTGGTCGAGGACAACCGCGAAGTGGCGCAGATCACGGAGGGCATGCTCAGGGCCGCCGGATACGCGGTGATGTGGGTGAAGGGCCCCGCCGCGGCGCTCGACCTCGTCGCGGGCGGCGAGGCCTTCGACATCGTGCTCTCCGACATCGTCATGGAAGGCGGGCTATCGGGCCTCGATCTCGCCGACCGCCTGCACCAGCGCCGGCCCGACCTGCCGATCCTGCTGATGACGGGCTACAGCGAAGCCCTCGCGACCGGTTCCTCGCGTGGCCTGCGCGTCCTCTCGAAACCCTTCCGGGAGGCGGAGCTCGTGGCCGCGCTGAGGGGCGTGCGGCGCGTCGCCGGACAGGCCCCGCCCTCAAACGTGATCCGCCTGGGCCGCTGATTTCGTGAGAAAGGCCGCTGCGCCGCCGATTGCTGTGGACGGCGGAGCCTCGGCTCGTAACCGGCCTTGACTTTGCCTGCGACCATAATTCGCGGCCCGAATCAAAAGCCCGGCCGGTGTGGCTCATGATTCCGATTGTCGGGTCCGCGAAACGGTGCTGACATGCGCCTCTCAACACTCGACACAAAAGAAATCGGGGGCGGCGTCATGGACAACCTGTCGGGGTCGATCAAGAAGCTTGCGCTGACGACGGAGCTGAATCCCCAGGACCAGCAGGAGCTTCGCGATCCGCCCGGCGCCGCCGTTTCGCCGTCCGCCTCGTGCCCGGGCGATGCACGCGAGGTTCTCGACGCCACCGGCCGACGAAACGAGATGCTCCGCGTCGGGCTGAGCCAGGTGTTTGACCGAATTGACGAAATCGCACGGCTGAAGGAAGATTTCGGCCCCTTGATCGTCGATCCGGTGATGACCTTGATCTCGGATTATCCTCAAGTTCAGGCCAAGCTCCTCGAGACCGAGGAAGCCTTAACCCGCGAGCGCGAAACCGCCGCCGAGCTTCGGCGCGAGCTGCGCGACATCAAGATCGCCCACGAGAAGCTGTCCGACAGCTTCGCTGCCCTCACCACCCAGCACCAGGACGCGACCCAGGTCATCCGTGAACATGAAACCCAGGCGGCCAGCCTGCAGGTCGCGCTCAGGGAGCATGAGCAACGGGTCACCGATCTTGAACGGCAGCTGGGCGCCGAGACGGAGCGGGCCCGGACCACATCCGAGGAGCTGCAGACCGTGCGGCGTGACGCCGAGCAGGCCGACGCCGCCGTCGCCCGCCTCGAACGCGATCTCGCCGAGGCCCGCGAAACCCTCGAAATCCTGCAATTCGACAACGAGACGCTGCGCACGACCTCGACCGAGCAGGGCCACCGCCTGAGCACCCTCGAGGCGCGCCATGCGGAGCTGGAGCAGCAGCACGAGGCCGCTCAGGACCTGGCCTCCGAGCTGCAGACGAAGCTCGAGACGGAGCACAATCTGCGCAAGAAGCTGGAAGCGCAGCTCGAGACCGAGCGCACCAATTCGCGGGTCGAGATCGCCGCGCTGGAGATGAAGGTCGAGGGCATCACCTCGCGCATGGGCGTCACGGAGAAGATCCTGAGCCACGCCCGCGAGCAGCTGCGCGACAAGACCGACGAGCTCAAATCAGCAGAGCGGATCGCCAAGGACGCGCTGATCGAGAAGAACACGCTCGAGCGCCGCCTGGAAGCCGCCCATCAGGACCTCGAGCGCCAGTCGGCGCTTGCCACCGAGAGCAACGAGCTGCGCACCGAGCTCACCGAGCGCTGCGACATGCTCGGCAAAGCCATCGCGGCCAAGGACAGCCTGCTGCAGAGGGCCGATCACCGCACCGGCATGCTGCTCGACCGCATCGACCAGCTCACGCGCAAGTTCGACGAGGAGCGCGGCGCGCTCGAGGCGCGCAACAAGAAGCTCTGGGAAGATCTGCAGCGCGAGAAGTCGGAACGAGCCCTCGCCCAAGGCGCCCTTGAGACGGCGCGCCGCGGCCGTGTCGAAAGCGAGCGCGAGCTCGCGAGGATCCAGCGGAGCCGGCGACCCGGCGTCGCCGACAGCGACGATCCTGGCAGCAACGTGACGGCCTTCAAGGCGTCGGAGGGCTGAAGGCAGCCTCCCCTCGCCCAACCCGACAGCCACATCGGCTGGGTGAACCGGTTCAAGAAATCCGCAAGTCGTCGCCTGCGTGACGCGGCATCCCGATGTGTGGGGTCTGTCCGCCGCGGAGGATCGAGTTGCCCTCGTAGATCGTGCGCTGGTCGACCGGCGCCGGGTCGAGCCAGTCCTGCTCGGGCATCTGGCCGCTGAGCCCATACACCGCCAGCGCATTGGCGTAGGTGACCTTGCGGACCGCCTCCGGATCGATGCCGCGCTGCGCCATCAGCAGCGCCGTCTTCGGGACCGCGAGCGGATCGGAGACGCCCCAGTCACAGGCCGAGTCGACGATCAGCCGGTCGGGCCCGTAGCGGCGCACGATCTCCGTCATGCGCTCGTTGCCCATCTTGGTGTTCGGGTAGATCGAGAACGCGACCCAGTAGCCGCGGTCGAGGACCTCCTGCACGGTTTCCTCGTTGTTATGATCGATCACGCAGCGGCCCGGGTCGAAGCCGTGCTCCGCAAGCACGTCCATGGTGCGCAGCGTGCCGCGCTTCTTGTCGCGATGCGGCGTGTGGATCATGATCGGCAGCTCGAACTCCTTGGCAAGCTCGATCTGGGCGCGCAGGTATTTGTCCTCGAGCGGCGTCTGCTCGTCATAGCCGAGTTCGCCGACCGCGACGACACCGTCCTTCAGCGCGAAACGCGGCAGGACCTGCATCACCGCCTCGGCTAGCGCCTCATTGTTGGCTTCTTTTGGGTTGAGCCCGACCGTGCAATAGTGGCGGATGCCGAATTGCCCGGCCCGGAACCGCTCGAAGCCGGTGATCATCGAGAGATAGTCGATATAGGTTTCGACGCTGGTGCGCGGCTGACCGAGCCAGAAGGCCGGCTCGATCACCGCGACGACGCCGGCGCGGGCCATGGCCTCGTAGTCGTCGGTCGTGCGCGAGATCATGTGGGCGTGCGGGTCGATGATCATGGCGCCCGCGCGCAGCGACGCGCCCGTGCGGTCCGGCTTGCTGCCTTCTTTTCCGTTCTCGTAGGCGCGCGCCTGCGCGAGAAGGGTCTCGAGCGTCGCCGCCGTGAGGGTTCCGCCGCAGCACGGACAGGCAACGCCCTCCGCGCCCTGTTGATCGGCAGTCGCGCAGGCGAAACGCCCGTTGCCGCGGCCGTCCCCGTTGCCCGTGTCGGAGGTCATGACTTCTTCAAGCTCCTGACATAGGCCATGATACGCAGGATCTGGTCCTGTGTCAGTCCCCGGCGTGCGAAGGACTGCATGGCGCCCGAGGCGCCGCCATAGATGATCTCGAACATGCCGACGTCCGTGGCCGCGCGCTCGCGAATCCAATCGCCGCTGATCAGGCTCGGACCGATGCGGCCCGACCCGTCGGGCAGGTGGCACGCCTGGCAATGCTCCGCGTAGAGCATCTTGCCCTCGGCGAGCGCCTGCTCGTTGCCCTTGTACGGATCCTCGCCGGTTTCCTTGAACGTCTTGACCGCCTCCGTCTCGACCTCGCCCGGTTGCGGCTTGACCTGGAGCGGCGAGTCGTCGAGCGCGTGGCGGAACTGGATTTCCGCCCGCACCATGCCTGCAGTCAGGCCGATAAGGGCCACAGCCAACATCCACGTCCGTCCGCCAATCATCAACGTCTCCTGCTGACGCTCGCGCCAGACGTGATCACGAAGTGAAGCTTTCGAAAGGGGCCGCCCGGCTTGAGACGGCCCCCTACCACTCTTATTTCTTGACCATGCGCGCCTGCTCGGCGCCGCTCGGCACCTTGTCGGCCGGCACGAGACGCCACAGCGCGCCCGGCGGGTTCGCGGTCGGGCCCTTATCCTCGGTGTAGAAGCAGTAGCAGTTCACCGCCAGGATCGTGCCGTCCTCGTCGACCTGGCCGGCCGTGAATTGCAGGTCCGTCTGCATGAATTCCTGCATCTGCCACTTCTTGCCGCCGTTGTCCCAGGCGACGCCCCAAACCCGGCCGGAGCACCAGTCGCCGACGACGTAGGTCTTTTCCATGCCGGCATAGTTCGCGACGCCGAGCGCCTGTGCGGAGCAGCCCCAGCCGTCCTTGAGCTTCTCGGCTCCCGGATAGGGCTCCTGGTGCGGGTATTCGGCGACCGGCAGCACGCCGACGATCGGGCATTTCTCGCCGGGCCCGGACGTCGGATGGCAATGAGAGGCCTGATTGTGCTTCCAGCCGTAGTTCTCGCCGCCCTTGGACGACGCCGGCTGCCAGTTGATCTCCTCGTAGTGGTTCTGTCCGACATCGGCGATGAACAGGTCGCCCGACTTCTTGTCGAAGTGGAACATGTAGGGGTTGCGCAGGCCGTAAGCCCAGATCTCCGGCCGGGAGGCGATCTTGATCTTCGAGAAGCCCTCCTCGGTGACCCCGAAGAGGGACATCATCTGCGGCTTGTCGGCTTGCGCGAACGGGTTATCCTTGGGCACCGTATACGGCACGTCGTCGCCGCCATCGACGTCGATGCGCAACAGCTTGCCGAGATGGGTGTCGAGGCGCTGGCCGGCATCGAGCGGATCGCCCTCCCAGCCGCCGTCGCCTTTGCCGATATACAGCTTGCCGTCCGGACCGAAGGCGATCATGCCGCCGTAATGGTTGTAGTACGGCTGCGGGATGTTCATCAGGACCTTGACGGTCTTGTTGGCCTGCTCGGTCGTGACCCGGTTCGGGCTCCCCCGGTCGACCGTGTAGCGCGCCACGATCGAGGCGCCGTTGAACGGCAGCGACGAATAATGGACGTAGACGTAGCCGTTCTCCTTGAATCTCGGGTGGAACGCGATCGACCAGAGCCCCTGCTCGACGAAGCCCGTCTGCACCTCGCTGCCGAGCGGGTTGGTCTTGGTGAGGTCGAGGAAGGGTTCGTCCAGGACCTTGCCCTTGTCGACGATGCGCACGCGTCCCACGCGCTCGACGACGAAGATGCGACCGGAGCCGTCATTGGCGACGGAAACGCCGACAGGATCGCGGAAGCCGTCGGCGACCTTCACCAAAGTGACCTTCTGCGCGCCGGGGATTGTGCCGCCCGGGCGCGCCACCTCCCCGGGCGAGCCTGGCAGCTGCTGCGCCGACACCGGCATAGCCGTCAGCATTGTCGCCGCGCTCACGGCGGCAAGCCATCCGCTTTTCATGGTGGGATCCTCCCTTCACTGCCGATCCTGGCCTCCTCGTCGAGGTGGACCGTTCGCTCTCGTCGAGGATCAGTCAGTTCGGAACAGCCAAGTCTATGCGCAAAAGGCGAAGCTTGAAAAGCCGCAATGCGTGCAGAAACCGACGGCGCGCAGACGCGTGCTTGATCCCGCAGTGAATTCTCAAGTCTTGAACACGTGGTCGAGGATAAGAGTCTTC
Source organism: Beijerinckiaceae bacterium (assembly GCA_036556825.1). Taxonomy (GTDB): domain Bacteria; phylum Pseudomonadota; class Alphaproteobacteria; order Rhizobiales; family Beijerinckiaceae; genus JAJKJG01. The sequence goes on along the minus strand of DATBIR010000231.1, from coordinate 17,225 downwards.
ACTTCCGTCGCGGCAATCGGCCGGTCGGGCAATTGCGCCGCCTCGGACGAGATGATCAGCGGGCCGTCCTCCGCCCGTTCCGACAGGCGCCCATGCGAGCCTTTCACGAGCCCGGCGTCGAGAGGAATCACGTCCATCAGCGCGCGCAGGCCCAGCCTGCGCTTCAGCAGCCTGGCGCCGATTGCCAGCTTCGGCGCACGCAATCGCGGATCGATGAACAACTCGACCGGATCATAGCCGGGCTTGCGGTGGATTTCGACCGTGCGGGCGAAATCCGGCGCCCGCGCATCGTCGATCCAGTAATAATAAGTGAACCAGGCGCGCGGCTCGGCGATGGCGACGAGCTCGCCCGAGCGGCCGTGGTCGAGGCCGTGCGCGGCTTTGCCGGCGCCGTCCAGCACTTCGGCGACGCCTGCAACCCCGCTCAGCAGCTGCCGAACGGGCGCAACGAGCTCGGGCTTCGCCACGTAGACATGCGCGATCTGATGATCGGCGACGGCAAAGGCCGACGATTCGACGGGATCGAGAAGCTCGCCCCCGTCCTCCTCGCGCACAACGAGAAGGCCAGCCTCACGGAGGACGCGGTTGACATGCACGGGCCGGTCCACGGCGGTGATGCCGTATTCGGACAGCACAACCACGCTCCGCTCGGTCCGCTCCGCATAGGCGATCAGGTCCCCGGCGACCGCGTCGATCTCGGCCAGGGATGCGGCCACGCGCGGGTGGCTCTCGTCCGGGCCGAATCGCTGCAGGTCGTAATCGAGATGCGGCAGGTAGGCGAGCGTGAGCGTGGGGTCGCGGGTTTCCATCACGTGGAGGGCCGCGTCGGCGATCCAGCGGCTCGCCACGATCGTCGTGCCGGGCCCCCAGAACTGGAATAGCGGGAACGGGCCGAGCCTGGCGGTCAGCTCCTCGCGCAGATGCGGCGGCGTGGCGTAGCAATCCGGCAGCTTGCGCCCGTCGGCCTTGTAGACCGGGCGCGGCGTCACGCCGACGTCGTGCGACGCTCCCATGTTGTACCACCAGAACAGGTTGGCGCAGGTGAAAGCCGGATCGCGCGCCCTGCCCTGCTCCCAGATCTTTTCCCCCGCCACGAGCCTGTTCGACTGACGCCACAGCCAGATTTCCATGAGATCGCGAAACAGCCAGCCATTCGCCACGATACCGTGGTCGCGCGGCAGGAGCCCGGTCATGAAGGTCGCCTGCACGCTGCAGGTCACCGCCGGCAGAATGGTCGTGAGCGGGCGCAGGGCGCCTCCCCTGGCGAGGCGCTCCAGATTCGGGGTGTGATGCCCGAGATGCCGGGGCGTCAGGCCGACGATCAAAAGGACGAGCGTGGGGCGCATGCCGGTTGAACAGTTCCGAGACGGCGTCCATTCTCGGAAGTCGGATGGCAGCGGTCAAACCACGACACCCTGTTTTGCGACCCTGGCACGGCGCAGCGGCCGGATGTGACGGTTTCGCTACGCCGAAATGCGATGTAGAAATAGTCAAGCTGACCGGACCGCACGAGGGACGTTGCCGTGCTTGACCACTGTCCGACCGAAACCTGGGGCACGACCCATATCCAGCGCTTCGCCGTGGCCTACGAATACCCGGTCGTGTTCACGCGCGACGTGTTCGACCCGGCCAATCCGGTCCTCGCTGATATCCTGCGCAGCCGCGAGCCCGCCAAGCGCCACCGCGTCGCCGTCTTCGTCGATGACGGCGTCAGCGCCGTGATGCCCCGGCTGGCGAGGAGCATCGAACGCTACGCCGCCACCCATGCCGACTCGGTGATGCTTGCGGGAGAAATCGTGCCCGTGCCGGGCGGCGAGCGCATCAAGAACGATCCCGAAGCCACCGCCGGCCTGATCGACGCGCTGCGCGCCCGGTCAATCGACCGCCACTCGTACGTCGTCGCGATCGGCGGGGGCGCGGTGCTCGACGCGGTCGGCTACGCCGCGGCCATCTTCCATCGCGGCGTGCGCCATGTGCGCTTGCCGACGACGGTGCTCGCGCAGGCCGACAGCGGCGTCGGCGTCAAGAACGCCGTCAACGCGCACGGCACCAAGAACCTGATCGGAACCTTCGCGCCGCCCTTCGCGGTGATCAACGACGGCGTGTTCATCGACCGGCTTCCGGCGCGCGACAAGCGCGGCGGCATGGCGGAGGCGGTCAAGGTGGCGCTGATCCGCGACGGCGACTTCTTCCAGTGGCTCGAACGCCACGCCAAGGCGCTCGCCGCCTTCGACGCGAATGGCCTCGACATCCTGATCCAGCGCACGGCGGCCCTGCACATGCGCCAGATCGCGCAGGGCGGCGACCCCTTCGAGACCGGGTCGGCGCGGCCGCTCGATTACGGGCATTGGTCGGCACACAAGCTCGAGACGCTCACACGGCATGCCCTGACGCACGGCGAGGCAGTGGCGATCGGCGTCGCGCTCGACGCGCGCTACTCGACCCTCGCCGGCCTGCTTCCTCCGGGCGGGGACGTGCGCGTCTGCCGGTTGCTGCGCGGCCTCGGATTTGCCCTCTGGCACGAGACCTTGGACGCCAGGGACGGCGCCGGCCGGCTCACCATCCTGAACGGATTGCGCGACTTCCAGGAGCATCTCGGCGGCGAACTCACCATCACCCTGCTTGCCGGACTCGGGTGCGGGGTCGAGGTGCACGAGGTCGATCACGCCATGGTCGAGCAGGCGGTCGCCTGGCTCGGGCGCGAGTGGAGGTAGGGACGCTTGCGCATCGAGACGCTGCCCGGCCGCCCGCATCTCGGCTATTGCACCAACATCCATGCCGGCGAGACGTGGGCGGAGATCAGCGCGAGCCTGGACGCGCATGTGCCGGCCATCAAGGCCGCCGTTTCGCCCGATGCCGAGATCGGACTCGGGCTGCGCCTCTCGGCGGTGGCAGCCGCCGATCTGATGCGCCCGCAGAGGCTCGAGCGGTTTCGCGATCAGCTGCGCCGGCTCGGCGCCTATGTGTTCACGATCAACGCTTTTCCCTACGGTCCTTTCCACGGCACGCGCGTCAAGGAGCAGGTCTACGAGCCCGACTGGCGGTCGGCGGAGCGCGTCACCTTCACGATGGATGCCGCCCGCGTCCTTGCGGCGCTGCTGCCGGAGGGCGGCTATGGCAGCATCTCGACGGTCCCGGGCGCCTTCAAGCCGCGCGCGAAAGAAGCCGGCGCGGTCGATGACATCGTGGAGCGCCTGCTCGCGACCGCGGCGCAACTCGCAGCCTTGCGTCGCGACACGGGACGCCACGTCGCGCTGGCGCTGGAGCCCGAGCCCTGCTGCCTCCTCGAAACCACCGACGAGGCGATCACATTCTTCAATGGTCGCCTCTTCGCCTGCGAAAGCATCGCCCGCTTCGCCGCCCTGGCGAGGCTGGATAGTGGCGCCGCCGAAGCGGAGCTGCGCGCGCATCTCGGCGTCTGTTACGACGTGTGTCACGGTGCCGTCGAGTTCGAGGACCCGGTCGCTGCCCTGCGGCAGTTGCGGCGGGCCGGAATCGACGTGCCGAAAATCCAGCTGTCCGCCGCCATGCGCGTTCCGACCATGACGGACGCCCACATCCCGATCCTGGAGCGGTTCAACACGGCGGTCTATTTGCACCAGGTGGTGATCAGCAATGGACATCTGGAGCGCTTCGTCGACCTGCCCGAAGCGCTGGCAGCCTTCCGGCGCGGCGCTGCCGCGGGCGAGTGGCGCATCCATTGCCACGTGCCCGTGTTCCTGGACGATCTTGAGGATGTGCGCTCGACGCAGGACGCGCTGACCGATGTCCTGCATGTGCTGCGCCACGAGCCGCTGGCGCCCCATCTGGAGGTTGAGACGTATACCTGGGACGTGCTCCCGAACGGGCTCAGGACGGGTTCGAAGGCGCAGGACATCGCCCGCGAGCTTGCCTTCGTGAGACGGGAACTTTGCCCATGAGCGGCAGCGCCGTTCTCGCCGTTTCCCCGCATACACTGCTCCGGCTCGGCCGGGTCTCCAATCTGCCGACCGTATGGACGAACGTGCTCGCCGCAACCGTGCTCGCGGGGGGGAACGCGTGGAGCGCGCGCACCGGCGTCGTCATCGTGGCGATGAGCCTGTTTTACACGGGCGGCATGTATCTCAATGACGCCTTCGACCGGGACATCGACGCGCGCGAGCGCCCGTCGCGACCGATCCCGTCCGGCGAAATCTCGGCATCTGCGGTGCTCACGACCGGCTTCGGCATGCTGGCGGCCGGCGTGGCGCTGATGGGCCTGTTCGGCCTCGTGGCAGCGCTCGCGGGGCTCGCGCTTGCGGGGGCGATCGTCGTTTACGACCTCCATCACAAGGCCAATCCGTACAGCCCGGTCGTGATGGGGCTGTGCCGCGCGCTCGTCTACGTCGGCTCGGCGCTGGTTGCGGCGGGAACGGTTTCGGCCGCGGTGCTGATCGGCGCCGGCGCCCTGCTCGCGCATGTGGTCGGACTTACCTACGCCGCCAAGCAGGAGAGCCTCGACCGCATCGAGCGCCTTTGGCCGCTCGCGGCGCTGGCGCTGCCGCTGCTCGCCGCCTTTCCGGCGCTCGCCGCGGGGGTTGCAGGCGTCACCGCGTGGCTGTCGCTGGCGGCCGCCGATGCCATTGCCGTCGCGACACTGGCGAGACGCACGCGTCCGGGCGCCGTGCCGCAGGCCGTCGCCGGACTGATCGCCGCGATCGCGCTCGTCGATGCGGCGCTGGCCGCGACGGTCGCGGCCTGGCCGGTCGTGATCGCCTGCTGGGCCGGCTATGGCCTCACCCGTCTGGCCCACAAGACGATTCCGGGAACGTAGCATGTCGAGCCCGGCAGCGGCTTCAGGGTCCGGCGATGCGATCAGCGCCGATGCCGCGCGCAGCGAAGCGGCTCGCGACCTCCTTGCCCGCTGCATCGAAGCCGCTGTGCCACCCGATGCTGCCGCCTGGTTTCGCCAGGCTTTGCATGAGGCGTCGAGCAGCAATGACGACAGGGCGCTGGTGCGTGCGCTCGGGCTGGCGCCGCGGCGGCTCGGCCGCGCCGATCTCGTGGCGCGTGAATCCGACGCCGCTGCGGCCGACGGCCTGCACAGCGGCTGGGATCTGGGCGGCCTCAGCGTCGACCAGGCCGCGCGCATCGCGCTGCTGCTCGCCTCGTATCGCGGCGACGAGCATGCCTTCGCCCGGACCGTCGATGAGTTGTGCCGGACCGCGGAGATCAACGAGCTCGTCGCCTATTACCGTGGTCTGGCCGTCTTCCCCGCGGCGGCCCTGCTGCAGGGTCGCGCCCGCGAAGGCGTGCGCTCGGCGATCACGCCGGTGTTCGAGGCGGTCGCCCACCGCAATCCATATCCCCGCACCGTTTTCGATCGGGATGCCTGGAACCAGATGGTGCTGAAGGCCCTGTTCATCGGCTCGACGCTCGACCCGATCCAGGGGCTCGATGCCCGCGCCAACGCCGACCTCGCCACCATGCTGGTCGATTACGCCCATGAACGTTGGGCCGCGGGCCGGCCCGTCAGCCCCGAGCTGTGGCGCTGCGTCGGCCCCTTCGCCGATACGCGCGCGCTCGACGCGTTCACGCGGCTTCTCGAGACGGGCGCGCCGCGCGAGCGCCTCGCGGCGGCGCTGGCGCTACGCGACTGCCCGGATCCGCGGGCCGCCGACCTTCTCGCGCGCCATCCCGATTGCGCGCGAGAGCTCGACGACAAGGGCGTGACGTGGACGAGCCTGGCACAGCAGCACACGGCCGCGTGAACGCCCGTCATGCTGAAATGCGAGCCGAAGGCGAGTCCCGAAGCAGGCATCATCGTGAACGCATACGGGCAATACAAGTCAGCCCGTCCGCTGTGCGTGCTTCGAGGCTCGCTGCACTCGCGCCTCAGCATGAGGACCGTAGAGGAGCCTGAAAGCAAGACCGGCGAACGCCTCGAAGCACCCGGGCGCCCTGGAAGAGCCTGAGTTGCGCTGTCCGCGCGACCTGGCGCATGCTTCGGGACCCCCTTTGGGGCGCTCCCCACTGCGAAGGATGGCCCCCTTGCATGCAAAAACACCATCCTCCACGGGGCAGACAGCGACGGGTCTGAGCGGGGCACGCATCATCGCCGCGATGAAGGACGCGCGCGTCGATTACATCCTGGCGGTGCCCGACTTGCACACGAGCCAGGGCTTGCTGCGGCCCATCGCCGAAGACGATGGATTCCGGCTCATCCGCGTGTGCAAGGAGGATGAATGCATCGGCATCGCGGCAGGCCTTGCCTATGGCGACAGGCGCGCCGTGACGCTGATCCAGTATACAGGCTTTCTGTATGCGATGAACGCGATCCGCGCGATGGTGCAGTACCGCCAGCCCATCGTCATGATGGTCGGGCTGCTCGGGAAGGAACCGGGCCTGCCGCCGGCCGAGTCGAGAAAATACGGCGTGCGCATCATCGAGCCGATCATCGACGTGCTCGGCATTGCACGGCACCTCGTCGAGACGGATGACGACGTGCGCCTCGTGGCGCGGGCGGTCGACGAGGCTTACGAGCAGTCGCGTCCCGTGGCGCTCCTCCTTGGTGGGAGGCCCGTGTGATGATGAACCGGCTCGACGTCCTCGGGATCCTCGCGCGCCACGTCACCGACGAGATCGTGGTCGCGACCTACAGCTCGGCCACCGACTGGCTCGCGATCAACGATCGACCGCTCAACTACTTTTCGTTCGGAGCCATGGGCCTCGCTTCCTCGCATGGTCTTGGCCTCGCGCTGGCGCGGCCGGAGCGACGCGTCGTCGTGCTCGACGGCGACGGCAGCCTCCTGATGAATCTCGGCACGCTCGTCACCATCGCGGCGGTGGCGCCGAGAAATCTGACGCACCTCGTCTTCCAGAACGGCTCCTACGAGGCGAATGGCGGCCATCCGATTCCGAATCAGGACACCGACTTCGAGGGGCTGGCGCGTTCGGCCGGGATCGGGACCTGCGCCACGATCACCGCGCTGACCGACTTCGAGAATCGCGTGCGAGCGCTGCTCACCGACGCAGGTCCGCTCTTCGCCTGCCTCAGGGTTCAGCAAGGCCCGCTGATGCGGCGCGAATATTCGGAGATGTACAGCGCCGAACGCCGGCGCGCGTTCCAAGCGGCCCTCGATGCGGGCGCCTAGCCGCAGGGGGGCGCGCCAGGGCAGCGGCCGGCCCGGGGCGTCCTGGACATGACGAGATCGGGCGGGCACTCTGGAAGAGGTGCCACGGCAAGGCACGCAGAACGGGGGCGCGTCGATGAGCCGGTTCGCAGCCATGCCAACCCGCAGACAGGTTTTCGGCCTGGCGGCCGCGGCGCTCGCCCTGCGCGGGACCTCGGCGCGCGCGCAGGCGCCAAAGCGCATAGACCTCCTGATCGGCTACACGCCGGGCGGAAGCTACGACCTTTATGCGCGGCTGGTCGCCCGCCATCTCGGCCGCTTCCTTCCCGGCGAGCCGGTGGTGGTGCCGCAGAACATGCCAGGCGCCGGCAGCCTGCGCGCCGCCAATTTCGTTTTCGGCGCCGCGCCGAAAGACGGCTCGGCGATCGGCATCGTCACCGAGACGGTGGCGCTCGAACAGGCGCTCAGCAATCCCGCCGTCCAGTACGACGCGTCGAAGTTCACCTGGATCGGCAGGGTCGCATCGAGCATCAACGTGCAGTTGGTCTGGAACACCGCGAAGGTGCAGTCCGTGCAGGACGCCTACCAGAACGAAGTGACCTTCGCCGGGACAGGGCCGGGCAACGTCGCCGAGACCATCCCGCGCCTGCTGCACGGCCTGCTCGGCATGAAGGTGCGGGTGATCAGCGGCTATCCTGCATCGAACGAGGGCATGCTGGCGATGGAGCGCGGCGAGGTCGACGGCGCCACCACGTCGTGGACGGCGCTCAAGGTCGGCAAGCGCGACTGGCTGCGTGACAAGAAGGCCAAGGTGATTCTGCAGGATCTTCCGGCGCGCAACGCCGAGCTGGCCGACGTGCCGTGCCTGGTCGAGCTCGGCCGCAACGACGAGGAACGCCAGGTGCTCGCGTTGTACGCGAGCGGCGGCGCCATCGGCCGCTCCATCATGGCGCCGCCCGGCCTCGACCCAGCGGCCGCAAGGGCGCTGCGCAGCGCCTTCATGGCCATGACGGGGGACGCCGAGTTCAGGGCGGACGTGCAGAAAACCGGGCTCGAGCTGGAGCCGCTGTCCGGCGAAGCGCTCGCCGAGGTGGTGGCCAAGGGGCTCGATATTCCCGCTGAGACGCGTGAGCGCGCGAAATCCGTGTTCGGACGCTGACCCAGCCCTCACCTTTCCCGGACGGGTGGAACGAGAAGGCGAACGGAACGCCATCGGGGCCAAGCGACCTGGGGTAGCGGCGGCTTGCGGCGCCGACGCGCACCTGGCGGGGCTGGAATACCGCGTCCGCCACGAAGATCACGTCCCGGTGCGCAATACATCACCAAGACTGCGATGCCGTAGGTGCGCGTGACGCAGTCGCCTCCGGCCATGTCGAGGATCACGTCCGCGCCTTCCCGTGGCGGCCGCCGTTCGGCGACGCAAGGCCGGTTGCCGCGGGGGCTCGCGCAGCCTGAATCGAACCACGTATCCGGATTTGCGTTATGCCATAAATGCGGCGTTGGATGTTTGCGATGAGTGGCGCTTCGACGCCTCGCCGCCATCACGCCAACCGGCTGCTCGCCGCGTTGGGCCCTGAGGAAATTGCGCGCCTTCAGCCCCATCTCCAGCCAGTCGCACTGCAAAGAGGCCTCGTGCTGTATGAGCCGGGCGCCCGTGTGGAGCACGCCTATTTTCCGCATGATTGCGTCGTATCCCTTCTGGCAATTCTCGAGAATGGCGGTTCGGCGGAAGTGGCCGTGTTCGGTTGCGAGGGCGTGGTCGGCTATGCGAGCTCACTCCTCGGCCGCGAGGCGTTTGGCCGTTACATCGTCCAGGTTGCCGGCACGGCCTTTCGCCTGCCGCTGGAACGGTTGCGTGAGGCCACGGACGTCAGCCCCGAGCTCGACGAGCTGCTCCACCGCTATACGGAAGCGCTGCTCACCCAGACGTTTCAGATCGTCGCGTGCAATGCAGTACATACGGTCGAGGCTCGCTGCTGCCGCTGGATCCTGAGCACGCACGACCGGGTGAACCGGGCCACGTTGCCGCTGACGCACGAGTTCCTCGCGGAAATGATGGGCGTGCAACGCTCGACCGTCAGCCTCATCACCCGCACCCTGCAGTCCGCAGGCCTCATCAACCAGCGGCGGGGCGGAATCACCATTATCGATCTCAAAGGACTGCAGGACATCTCCTGCGAGTGTTATGGCGTCATCCGGAAGACGTTCGAACGCCTGCTGCCGCAAACCTATCCGCCACGTCCCCGGGCCAGCGCCGATCGGTTGTAGCTCTCCGCCGACAAAATCTCCCGGTGTGTCGGGTTTCAAACAGACGACTGCCGGAAGCCTGCGTAAGTCTTGCTCATCCTGCTTTCGTCACATTGATGCGTGAGCGGCGGCAGCAGCGATCTGTTCGATCACAATCGAGACGCGCACAGGCGCTCCGTCAACTGGGAGGTACGTATGTCCCGGAGCGGAAAACTGTCACCGCTGCCGATCATTTTCCCTGCTGGTCAGGTACGGCGCGGAAAGCCGCAACGCTCGGAGAGGATGGCGACGGCAGAAGCGCGATTCGTTGCGGAACGCGAGGACTTCGTCAGAACGGTTGCCGATCATTCGGTCAAGGAGAGGCTCGCGGCGCAGATCGGCGTACGCCACGCCCTGCAGCGCAAGGCCCTTGTCGCATGGTCGAAAGAGGTGGAGCGCCGCCTGACGCTCCGCAAGATCAGTCTGGACGCCCATGCCAAACCCCGCTTCGCACCACGCATCCAGGAACCGCCACGGCTGGAAGAATAGGTCGCCCAGATCCATTCCAGGTCGGCCGTCAGGTTTCATTCACGTCCGTTCGTCCCGCTCGAGGTTCTCATGCCACCCAGAGAGGTCGTGTTGAGTTTCGTGGAGAAAGCGCAAACCTTCGAGGGCAGCGCGGTTCAGCGGCTCCTGCATCAGCAGCGCCTCGCCAGGCGCATGGCGAAGGAGCACGAGCAGAGCTTCTCGCCCGAGGACCTGTTGTCGGCATCGAAACTCCCGGTCGGCAGGCCGGCTGCCGCACTCTCGCATCGACCTGCCATTCACGTTGCGCGCGCCATGCCGCCTGCCGAGGTGGTGTCGCGTTTCGTGCAGCAGGCGCAGGCATTCCATGGCACGCCCGTCCAGCGTCTCCTGCATCAGCAGCGTCTTGCCCGGCGCATGGCGAGGGAACACGCGCAGCGCTTCTCGCCCGAGGCTCTGATGGCTGCGTCGCTGTCGGCGTTGCGGCCGCGGCCTGCGTGATCCGTCAGGAGGTCGCCGCCATCGTCTCGTCGCCAGTTCGGCTGACGCACAGTTCCGCTCCATGCTTTCCAATCTTCCCTTTCGTGCGCCGGACTGTATGGTCTTCCGCGCGAGCGGGATCGCATCGCTCCAGATCGAAGCCATTCCGCTCTTTTCTTTTGTGTCGGATGATCCTATTCGGCGAAGTGGTGTCCCCTTCGCCGGATCATGCTGATGACCCGTCTTCCCGAATTGCGGCCCGACGAACTGACGCCGAACCAGCGGCGCGTCTATGACGAGATCGCCGGCACGCGTGGCGCCGTGCCACGGGCTTCTACGTCATGGTGGCGATGACACTCAACGCGTTCGACGCGCGGGTACCTGACGGAAGCAGGCCGCTGCGGTGAAGGGCCCGTTCAGCTGACCCGGCGGATCGGCGCGCCGAGCTGCACGAAATCGCGCTCGCGGCAGGTCAGCACCAGGATCTGCAGCGCGTCCGAGGCCTTTTGCAGCACGAGGTGCATGCGTTCGAGCCGTCCCTCGTCGGTGTTGACGAGCGCGTCGTCGAGGATCACGGCCGAGGGCTGGCCCGCCCCGACCAGCATCTCGGCGAGGGCGAGACGGGTGATCACGGCGACCTGCTCGCGGGCGCCGACGCTAAGACCGGTGAAAGGCTCGATGCGGCCGTTCCTGACGAAGGACTCGATTTCCATCGTCTCCTCGTTGAGGACGATGTCGCTGTCGGGCTGGATCAGCTTCAGATATGGCCTGACGCGCTCGCGCACCGGTCCGAGCCAGCGGTCCTTTGAGTCGCGTTGCGCGTCGACAAGCGTGTCGTGGAGCAGACGCGCGGCGAGCGCCTCCACGTCCATGGCGGCGAGCTTGCGCTGCTTGAAGGCGAGCCGTCCGTCGGTTTCGGCGAGCTGCTCGCCGAGGCCTTCCTGGCCGAGCGCGCGCAGCTCGATCTCGATCTCGCGCTTCTGACGCGTGAGCTGCGCGATGTCCTCGCGGATGGACCTTTCGGCGGCCTCGGCGCGCTTGAGGGTGAGCGCCGCCACCTCGGGCTCGGCGGCCTCCAGCGCACGCCGCGCGGCGGCTTCCGCGGCTTCGGCTTCGGCGAGCCGCGCCTCCGCCTGGTGCGTGGACGCCGCAAGGTCCTCGTCCGTCGCCTGCGCGCGGGCATCCGCCAGCTCGCGGGATCGCCCCTCGTGGTCGCGCCGCGCGCCCGCCAGGCGTTCGTCGCGCGCCGCCTGCTCTCGCCCTTCGCGCTCCCGGATCCGGCGTGCCTGCTCCGCGGCGGCTTCGTTCGTTTCGACCTCGTCTTCGAGCGTCCGCAGATCGCGGCGCAACTGCGCAAGAGTCGCGTCCGAGGCCTCGGACGGCGCTTCGCCGGATGGCGCCGCGGCGATCTTCTGGCGCTCCACCTGGTCGCGCAGCGCCTCCAGTCCCTTCGGAGCAAGCGCGCTCACCAGCCGCTTGTGGGCGGCAGCCTCCTGCTCGGCGCGGCCTTTGCGCTGCACGGCAGCGGCTGCGTCGGTGATCCCGGCGAAGCCGGCGGCTTGCAGGCGATCGTCCAAAGCCTGCCGCGCCGCCTCGACCTTGCGCGCCAGGGTGTCGGTGCCACCGCCGGGCCTGACCAGAAGCGTGCCGAAACCTTCCAGATGCAGCCTGGCGTCGTTGGAGAGGGCGAGCGATGTCGCCGCATCGTGCGCCGCGCCGTCGACCGTGATCGCGCGCGCGCCATCGGGCTCGAAGGTAATGCGAACGCTCGCCGCATCGAGCTGGGCGCGCGCCTTGTCGAGCTCACGCCGCAGCTGCTCCAGCGCGGCGACATCCTGTTCCGTCAGCGTGACGGAAGCGGCGAGCGCAAGGGCCTCACGCCGCTTCTCGTCTGCCGCCGCCGCCTCCGCGAGCTGCTGCTCGCTCTTGACCAGCTCGTCGGCTGCCTTGCGGCGCGCCAGCTCCCGCTCGACCTTGGCAACGGCGTCGGCGAGCGCTTTGAGACGCGCGCGGGTTTCGGCCAGCCCCTGCTCGGCCGTGCGCGCCAGCGCGGCCTGACGCTCGAACGCGGCTCCGCCCTCGCCGGCCAGCACTTCGACCTCGGTCAGCGAGGCGCGCGCCTCCCTGACCTTGCGCACGAGATCGTCGCGGGCGCGGCGCCGCTCGGCGGCCATGTTCCGCTCCGCGGCGCAGCGTTTCGCGCGCTCGGTGGCGTCCTTGAGCGCATCCTCGAAGGCCCTCACCTGCGCGACGGCCGCTCTCGCCTTCTCCAGATCCTGGACGGCGCGGTCGAGCCGATCCTCCCGGTTGTGGCGCGCCAGGGCTTCCTGCCTCGCCTCCAGCTCTGCAACTTTTCCGTCGTAGGTCGCGAGCTGCGCCTCGAGACCGGCCTTCTGCTCCGTGAGCTTCGCCACCTCGTCGCGCAGGCCCCTGTAGTCACCCTTGGCGCTACCGCGCTTGTCCCAGAAGGCGCCGCGGCGCTGTTCCGCCGAGTCGAGGAGCGCCCGGCCGCGCGCGCCGCCGAGCACCTGGCCGACCTCAGCCTCGAGCGCCGACGCGAGAGTCCCCTTGCCGGCGCCGACGTTGAGGGCGCGGTGCGAGGCGCCCTGCTCGACCCACAGAAGGCCGTAGATGCCCTGGTGCTTGTCGGGTTGCGAGCCGCCCCGGCCCGGCGCCACGAAGCCGAGCAGGTCGGTCAGGCGCTCGTCGACCTCGTCGCCCGTGTAGCGCTCGCCGTTGCTCGACAGCTCCGCCTCGTGACGCTGGCAAAACGCCTTGTGCAGTCGCCACGGCTTGCCGTTCAGGTCGAACTCGATGGTGATTTCGGGACGCACGGACTGGCCGTAGGGCAGCATGCGCTCGGCGACTTCGCCGCCAACGCGGTAGCGCTCGAAAAGCACGGTGCGCAGGGCCGCCAGCAGCGTCGACTTGCCGGCCTCGTTGTCGCCGACCACGACGTTGAGCCCGTCCCGCAGGTCACGCACGCAGACGCGGCTGAGCTTGCGGAAATCCCTGACCTCGATGCTGCGCAGTTGCATGCGTCAGCCCCCTTGGCCGAGGTGATCGAGATACATCATCCGCAAGGCCGTGCGTGCGACGTCGGCCTCGTCACCGGCGCCCGCGGCCTTCTCCCTGAGCCGCTCGACGGCGATGCGCACGAACCCGCCGGTATCGAGGGCGTCGAGATCGTCCGCGGTCGGCTCGTCGATGACGCCGCTGTCGTCGACATCGAGGTGATGGAGACGCGCCTCCCAGGTCTTGATCTCGCCCTCGAGCCGCCGCCGCTCGGCGAGGCTGATGCTCCCCCGCAGGCAGAGAGAGACGACGCAGTGGTGGTGCGGCCGAGGCAGCGTCTGCAGCGTTTCGACCAGTTTCTGGCACGTGCCGTCGAGGAACTCGATGTCGAGCCGCAACCACGAAAAGCGCCCCACCGAGATCATCTCGGTCCGCTCGGGCGCGCCGGGCCCGTCGATCTCGACAAACTGCACGAAGCCGGAATCGTTGGCCTTGTGCCGGTCGGGCTCGGGCGAGCCCGAATACCAGGTGCGCGGGGCGATCTTGAGCGCGCCGTGCCAGTCGCCAAGCGCGAGGTAGCAGAGTTTCGCCCGCTCGGCGCGGTCGCCGGGAATCTCGTTGGCGGCGTCGGCGGTGTCGGGAAGGCGCCCGGCGACGCTGCCATGGGCGAGCCCGATGCGGCAGCTCCCCTCCGGGCTCGGGGCGCGGTCGAACCATTCGGTCTGGTCGAGGGACTCGCGCCTGCGCCGCAGCGGCGCCGGCAGCACGGCCGCCCTCCCCTCCCATGCGACGATCGGTTCGGGCCGGTCGGCGACGACGATGTTGCTCGGCAGCCCGAGGTCGCGCATGCGCGTCCAGACGCTGTGCGCGAGCGCCGCGTCGTGGTTGCCCGGCAGGAATATCCATTGGCCGGCGAAGGGCGCCAGGGCCTCGACCGCGCGCACGATCGTCCGGTTGGCGACGTCGTTGCTGTCGAACGCGTCCCCGGCCACGAGCACCGCGTCGACGGCCTTGTCGCGCGCCAGCTCGGCGATGCGCCGCACGGTGTTGATGCGCTCGGCGCGCAGCTCCGCGCCCGAGTCGCCCGGAATGTGGGCGAACGGCTTGCCAAGCTGCCAATCGGCAGTGTGAAGGAAACGAAAGCCCACGAGATGGCCTCGACAGGTCTGCAAGTTGCGAATCGGCATCGTGCAGGCGCGCCATGAGTCGCGGCAAGCCGGCGGGCACCGCCGTCCCCAGCTAGTTCGAGGCCCCCTTGAGGGTCTCCTGCTGCGGCGGTGCGTCGCTCCACCCGATTCCCTGGCCAGGCGCTCGACATGCCGCGCCCCCTGGCCGATGCTGGAAAGGTTCAGAATGGAAGCGCCATGACGAGCTTCGACCTGTCCGGACGGCACGCGCTCCTCACCGGCGGCGGCTCGGGCCTCGGCCGGGCCATCGCCGAAGGCTTGGCGGGCGCGGGCGCGCGCCTGACCCTGGTCGGGCGGGATGCGGCGCGGCTCGACGGGGCGGCCGCGGCCATCCGGCAGAGCGGCGGCACGGCCCTGCCGCTGACCTGCGACGTCACCGATCGCGATGCCCTCGGCGCGCTCGTCGAGCGCGCCGAGCAAGAGCACGGCGCCATCGACATCCTCGTCAACAATGCCGGCATCCAGCAGCGCGCGCCGGTGCTCGCGTTTCCGGCCGAAGGCTGGGACCGCATGATCGCGACGCATCTCTCGGCGCCGTTCTTCCTCGCCCAGGCCGTCGGCAGGGGCATGGTGCAGCGGCGCCGCGGCAAGATCATCAACACCTTGTCGGTGATGTCGGAGCTCGGCCGGCCGAGCATCGTGCCCTACACCGCCGCCAAGGGTGGGCTGAAGATGCTGACGCGCGGCCTCGCCGTCGAGCTCGGACCCCACAACATCCAGGTCAACGGCATCGCGCCCGGCTACTTCCGCACCGAGATGAACGAAACCCTGATGGCCGACGCCGACTTCGACGCCTGGGTGCGGGCACGCACGCCGGCCCGGCGCTGGGGCGAGCCCGACGAGCTCGCCGGTGCGGCGATCTTCCTGGCATCGAGCGCGTCGGACTACGTCAACGGCCAGATCCTTTTCGTCGATGGCGGGCTGACCGCGTCGGTGTGACGGGCGCCCCCGCCGGGCAGCAGGCCCGGAAAGCGTGCGGCGCGTCGGGCATAAGGCGGCGCTCCAATATGATCATCTGCAAGTCAGCGATATTCAGGTTTCATGGAATCGGGTTGGACGGGCTCGCGGCCATGATGCTCAGGATCGCCGACACCACGCCCAGGCTCATCAGGATGCCCAGAACGATCGTGCCGATCGGGATGTGACGGCTTTTCCAGGTCAGGCGCACGGCTTCCTTGTGATCGACTGATTTCATGTCGATGCCCTGCAAGTTTCATCGATGTCTCCCCCGAGCCGAATCGGCTGGAGCTTACGGGAAGTCGGGCGGAGGCGAAGTCAACTCGGTCACACGGGCGAACACGGATGCGCGAGCTTCAACATGCGTGGGCGTGCCACGTTCCGGCCTTTTCCACTGGCCACAGGATGCAACATCGCGGTGCGCGTGCGTGGCATCGCCGCGCGCCGCGGCGGCTCACCCAAACTGCGACAAGCTCGCCAGCAGTCCGCGATCGGCTTTCTCCCGATCGAAGGTGAAGAAGCACGGCATCGTCAGCCGCGTTCCGCCGCTCACGCGAAGGACCGCATGCTCGTGGTGGAAGCCGGCCGCAAAGGCCACGAACATGCCGCGCTTCGGCTTGATGGCGATGTCGAGCGCGGTGAAGTAGAGCTCTCCGCCGGCGTAGTCGTCGTTCAGGTAGAGGACTCCCGACAGATCGCGATGCGCGGTCCTGTGCTCGGAATTGTCGGGGTGGGCATTGTCGGCGTGCGGCAGCATGAACATGCCGGAATCCCAGCGCACGACATGCAGTGTGTCCGGATAAACCGGCGCATTCAGCATGAAGAAGTCGGCGACGCGCGCGGCCGCCCGCTTGTGCGCCTCGATCATGATCGTCCCGGCATCAGGTCGGGCAGCGGCGATGTCATCGTAGTAGATGAAGCGGCTTTTCCAGAACGGATCGACCGCGTCACCCTTCTCCGTCCGGTCCGAGAGTTCGGCAAAGGCATTCGCCAAGAGCTCGCATTCGCAGGACCCGAGGAGGTCGTCGACCACCAAAAAATCGCAAGCTGCCGCGTCGGCCTGTGACCGCACCACGTAGGTATAAGTCCAGTCGATCAGGCAGCCGTCGCGGTCGATGCGCCGCCGGCCAATCTCGTTCTCGGCCGCCTGGCTATCGTCGAAGTCGTTGAGCGGACTGTCCTGCTGCCATCTCGGCTCCGCGACCGGGGCGATGACCGGCGCCCCTTCGGAATGGCCGGACGTGGCGAGCGGCGCACGGAGATCGCGCGGCTCGCTGAGGCGCAGCTTGCCGACATGCGCGTCGACGCTGGTGCCGTCCGGATGCCGCCCGACAAAATAATGCTTCTGCCACGCCTGCTTCAGCGTGGCGGCATCGCCGGCCGCATGGCGCTCCATGAAACTCTCGCGCGCGGTGCGGAACGCATCGTGCTGGCGGGCCAGATCGGCGTCGTCCGACAGCCGATGGATTTCCGGCTCGCAATCGACGACCGCCCGCATGTTCACGGGAACGACCACGCAGAACGGCTCGCCCTCGTCGAAGACGAGGCGGCCGGGCCGCAGGATCTGCCAGTTCATCGTGAAGGGATACGGCAGCCAGTCGGTTTCCACGAGGCCCGTGAGCGGGGAGGCGTTGTCCTTCGCATGATTGAACGGTCCGGTCGCCAGCAGCTGCCAGCCCGGCTCGGTCCGGAACAGATAGTCGGTGTGGAACG
The DNA here is from genome assembly GCA_036556825.1 of Beijerinckiaceae bacterium. GTDB lineage: Bacteria > Pseudomonadota > Alphaproteobacteria > Rhizobiales > Beijerinckiaceae > JAJKJG01. Next base: position 31 of record DATBIR010000231.1, on the reverse strand, counting down.
TGACGATGCCGCGCGTGAAATGCGAACGGCA